>JAEEVT010000073.1 GCA_016291005.1 Prevotella sp.
GCATCCTGTTGACCATCATCGACAAGTTCGGTGGTGGACCTGTGGGGGTCACCACCATTGCTACGGCCATCGGCGAGGACAGCGGCACGCTGGAGGCGGTCTACGAACCGTTCCTCATCATGGAAGGCTTCATCAAGCGCACACCTCGTGGTCGTATGGCCACTGAACTGGCCTATAAGCACTTTGGCCGCAACCCCTATGGCGGCAACATCATGCAGCCAAGCCTCTTCGAATGAAATTCATAGTTCATAATTAATAGTTCATAGTTATGAGGACAGGAATATTTGTAGGCAGCTTCAATCCGTTTACGGTAGGTCATGACAGCATCGTGACCAGGGCGTTGCCGCTGTTCGACAGGCTGGTCATCGGCGTCGTGGGTGACCAGGTACACAAGCCTGATATGCCCAGTGCCGAGGAGCGCATCAGGGCTATCGCCGAGTTGTATAAGGACGAGCCACGTATTGAAGTGAAGCCTTACTATGGACTGGCCGTCGACTTCGCCCGTTCAGAAAATGCCCATTTTATCGTGAAAGGCGTGCGCTCCGTCAAGGACTTCGAGTACGAGCGTGACCAAGCCGACATCAACCGCCAGCTCAGTGGCATCGAGACCATCCTGCTCTTCTCTGAGCCACAATTTTCGGCCATTTCATCGACAATGGTTCGTGAACTCCAGCACTTCGGTGTCGATGTAACGCCGTTTCTTCCTAGCAGGAAGAATTGAAGCAGGACAAATCATAACAACTAATTTCTAATTGCCAATACGTCTATGATTACCTATTCTACAGAGAACGTTAAATTCCCCAATATCAAGCGGCGTGAAACCACGGCATGGATTCGCCGCGTGGCAGCCACCTACGGTAAGAAAGTCGGTGAAGTGGGTTACCTGTTCTGCGATGACGAGCATATTCTTGCTGTCAATCGTGAATACTTAGGTCACGACTACTACACCGATATCATTACTTTTGACTACTGTGAGGGCGACACCATCAACGGCGACCTTATCATTTCCTTAGATACCGTCCGCTCGAATGCCGAGCTGTTCAAGAAGGAATATGACGAAGAGCTACATCGCGTCATCATCCACGGCATCCTGCACCTCTGCGGCCTAAACGATAAAGGACCTGGTGAGCGCGAACTGATGGAAGCTGCTGAAAACGCCGCACTCAACACCTAATAAAACCCCCGTTGCCATCGTTGGCAACGGGGGCTTTCGTTATCGTTTTCCATCCCCCAAGTCCACCCCCCTTAGGGGAGGATTTAGGAGAGGTCTTTTCGTTATCATTTCTACTCAGCTGGGAGCATGATGACTTCGGCGCGATTGTTGGCCTTGAGAAGCTCAGCAATAAAAGCACTGATGGTCTCAGGCGTCTGGGCATTGACCACCTTCTCGTAATCAGTGTGGAAGTCGAGACCCCACTGGCGCCAAGTGCCGATACGGCCCATCCAGTAACCATTCTCCTTGAGCTGGTCGCCGTGGTTCTTCAGCATGTACTCCTTGACCTTCTGGAGCTTGTCGGCATCGCAAGTCTTGGCGAGGGTGTTGACCTCGTCGCGCATAATCATGAGTGCGGTGTCGGCCTTCTCAGGCTTCATGGGACAGTAGACGTAAACGGTGGTCTGAGTCTCGAAGTCGTCGCGGCTAACCCCTGCGCTGGCTCCAACGGTATAGGCAGCACTGGCTTCCTCACGAATCTTCTTCAGATACTCCATCGACAGGATCTGACCAGCCATCGAAGCTTTGATGCTGTTCTCAAGAGTCTGAGGCATTGCCTTGGAGTACCAAAGCATGACGGCGATAGCCTTGGGTGTCTCGGCCTTGTGCTTAAAGTTGTTGATGACAACACCTTCGAAGTCGGTGGATATTTTACCGCTCTTCTCGATGTTCTTCTGTGCGGGCAGCGAAGCGATGTACTGCTCGATGAGAGGACGGATGGTGGCATCGTCGTAGTTACCGCAGATGGTGAAGGTGAAGGCAGCGGCATTGGCTGTGCGCTCCTTGGCAATCTCGAGGATGCGGTCATAGTTGACCTGCTTCAGGTCGTCGAGGTCTAAGGGCTTGACACGGGGTTTGTGGCAGCCGATGGTGAGCTGGAGTGAGTCGCTGAACACAGCCTCCGGCTGGAGCAGGCGGTTCTTCAGGGCAACCTCGGTGGTCTGCATCAGGTTATCAAACGACTTCTGGTCTTTCTTGATGTTGGTGAAGTAGAGATAAACGAGCTGGAGCATGGTCTCGACGTCCTTAGGCGTAGAGGAACCATTGATGTTCTCACGGTAAGCACTCATAGAGAGTGATGCTGAGGCTATCTTGCCAGCCAAAGCCTTTTCCAGTTCTGTGTGTGAGAAGTTACCCAGACCAGAGGCTTCGATGACGTCGCCAAACATCTTCAGGTTGGGCAGCTCCTTATCGCCGTACAGGCCAGAACCTCCGTAACCTTCGCCGCTGAGCAGTACCTGATCCTTCTTCAAGTCAGTTTGCTTGAGCACGACCTTGGCACCATTCGACAGCGTCAGCTCGGTATAGCCGAAGAGGTCGTTCTTTTCTTCCTTGACAATCTTACCTGGTGTAGGCAGCGTAGTCATGAGGGGTTCGTCCTTCACGTTATCGACGTAGGCCTCAATCTGTGCAGCACGGGCGTCGGCAATGGCTTTCTTCAAGCTCTCCTCAGTAGGATAGACGGCACCTTCCTTCTCGTTGTTGAAGTTGAGCACCACGAGGTTGGTGTCAGAGGGAAGCACAAGCTGCTTCATTACCATGTTGATATAGTCGACGGGCAGGGCAGGAACCAGCTGCTTCATGGTAGCATAGGTGAAGTCGATGCTGGGGATGGGCTCGTGGTTCAGGAAGTGCTGAACGTACTGGCCTACGAACTGGTTGTTAAAGCGCTTGTCCTTGTTGGAGTACTGCTTGTCGAGATTGCTGGTGTAGTTGGCCTTATAGCGAGTATACTCTGTAGGGGTGAAGCCAAACTCGGCAGCACGGCGTGCCTCAATGAGGACGGTCTTGAGGGCAGCCTCTAACTGTCCGTCCTTTGGCAGCACGTCAAGGTCGAAAGCCTCAACAGACTTGGAGAGCAGATACTGTCCGTAGCCTGCGTAAGCCTGCAGGAATGGGCTCTCAGGCTTCTCGGCAAATTCTTTCAGACGGTCGTTGAGCATGGAGATGGCGGCATCTTTCAGGTAATCAGCCACGAGATATTCCATAGACCCCTTTACGGAGTCGGGCGTAGCCTCGTGCTTCATCATGATCTCCACTGCATTCAGACGCTGCTCCTTGTCCTTGTCAATGACGAAGATGGCCTCGTTGTTGTCAGGAACGGGCTCGGTGGTGACCAGAGCGCGATTCTCAGGCAGCTGAATGGGCGAGAAGAGATTCTTGATCTTCTGTTCCACTTGATCGACGTTGACGTCGCCCACCACAATGATAGCCTGGTTGTCTGGACGATACCACTTCTCGTAGTAAGCCTGCAGGAAGGGACGCTCGAAGTTGTTGATAATCTCCATCAGACCAATAGGCATACGGTAGCCATACTTCGAACCTGGATAGAGCTTAGGCAGGTCACGCTCCAGCATGCGCATCTGGGCAGAGGTACGCAGGCGCCACTCCTCGTGGATGACACCACGCTCCTTCTCAATCTCCTCCTGTTCCAGCAACAGGCCATCGGCCCAGTCGTAGAGGATGAGCAGACAGGAGTCAACAATGCCCTCGCGCGTCGTGGGTACATTACTTATATTATATACCGTCTGGTCGATAGAAGTGTAAGCATTCAGGTCAGTGCCGAACTTCACACCAACACTCTCGCACCAGCGCAGCAGTTCGTTACCCTTAAAGTGCTTGGAGCCGTTGAAGGCCATGTGCTCCAGGAAGTGTGCCAGACCGCGCTGGTCGTCATTTTCCTGAATGGAGCCTACACGCTGGGCAATGTAGAACTCAGCACGCTGCTCAGGCCAGTTGTTGTGACGAATGTAATAGGTCAGCCCGTTGTCAAGTTTGCCGATACGCACATCGGGGTCAACGGGAATCGGCGGCATCTGCATGCCTTGTGCCACCACAGCTGTCGTGCATAAAAGCAACAGCGCAGCTGAAAATAGTTTTTTCAAGTTCATGATGTTAATTGTTAAATGTTTATGTTACTTATTTATCAATTTTCTTCACAGGGAAAGTAAAGTAGGTATCGGGGAATGGCTCGTCTTTCAGCGTAAAGTGCCACCATTCGGTATCGAAGGGTTTGAAACCATGGCGCAGCATAGCCTGACGAAGTATCATGCGGTTTTTGAACTGTTCCTGAGTGATGGAGCGGCCTGCAGGGCTTTTACTGTTATCGCCAGAAAATTCCTGCGTCTCAGGATTGCCGCAGAAGTCTGGATGACTCTCTGGACCAAACCAATCGAAAGTGCCACCCATGTCGAGTTCCTTCTCAGTAGCCATATCGAAAAGTGTCAGGTCAAGCGTCGAGCCGCGTGTGTGGCCACTCTTCTCGCAGATGTATTCTTGTGGAAAGAGCACCTTCTTGTCGAGGTCAGGATAGAAATATGTTTTCATACGGGTGTCTGCAATGTCTTTTCCCCATCGCATGAAGTGGTCGACAGCCTTCTGCGGACGGTAGGCGTCGTAGATTTTCAGTCGATAGCCCAACTTGATAACATCGTCACTGACAGCTTTCAGACTGTCTGCAGCCTGACGGGTGAGTAGTGCCGTTGGCTCCAGATAGCCGTCTATGCGGTCGCCCACGAAGTTATAGGTACCAAAGTATCTGATTTCCAAAATGGCATCAGGCACAACATCTGTCAAGGTTACAAACTGGCTGTTGTCTTCTGTCGCATTGACCACAGAAGCAACTGGCTCGCTCTTGCGGCAACCAGCCAATAGGACGATAACAGAGATGAGTATGAATAGTTTCTTCATTGTTGTTTTTATTGTTACGTTGCCCGTACAACCGAAAGAGGCCGCACGGGCAATAAACTTTAGTTGTATTAATGTCCTGAGGCTAACGTCTCAGGAATGGTGACATCATTTAGTTAAAATAGTACTTCACACCAAACTGCAGGCGCCAGCACTGGCCGTAGCTGTAGTTGTAGTCGAAGGTGCTCGTCTTGTCCGTATTCATGCGGAAGATGGGCTGGGCACCCTTCTTGACGTCATTGGTATTGGCCACACTGAGTATCGGGAAGATGGCGTTGCTCGTACCAGAGATAATCTTTGCCACGCCCCACTTCGAGTTCAGCAGATTGCCAATGTTCTCGATGTTGGCAATGAGTTGCAGCTTGTGCTTGGTATTGCCTACCTTGAGGTCAATGTCGTGGGCAAACTTAAAGTCGAAGGTGTGTACCCAAGGCGAATGGGCAGCGTAGGCATCGGCATATTCGCCTCTGTGGTTCTTCAGATAGTCGTCCTGGTCGACAAACTGCCAGAAGCGGGTACGGTCATCTTCGCTAATGAACTTGATTTCTGAGTCATCACGAGGGATGTATATCAGGTCGTAGGCCAGACCGTCGCCATTGATGTCGTTGCTGTAGCAGTAGCTATAGCCTGAAGATGAGTAACCACTGTAGAACAGCGAGAAGTGCTCTTTCCATATCTTATAACTGATGTTGGCAATGACGCGGTCAGGCGTTACAAAGCCCGAGTTGGTCACCGCTAAAGCATTAGGACCGTTGACGGTGTGCATGTATCGCCAGGCGGCCTGGGCATTGGAACCAGGCAGGCCAGACACCTCACGATTGACAGTATGTGTATAGGCCGCCATGATGTTGAGGTCCTTAATAGGTTCGGCATTGACGGTGACGTTGGCCGTCCAGCCGTAGCCTTTATGGTTGTTGGCCAGGATGTAGGCATCCGTCTTCCAGTACTTGTAGTCTGCAGCGGCAGGATAAATCAGACGGTTGTCGGCTCCAGCCATGCGTTGCCATGTGTCATCAGGTGTCTTCATATTGACGTTCTCAATATGTACTGCATTGATGTTCTTGGTGTAAGTGAACTCGCCAGTGATTGACAACGGGAATGAGACAGGAATTTGGTAGTCGATGGCAATGCTCGATTTCCACACCTGCGGCATTTTGAAGTTATGGTCAATACCAGCATAATAGGCCATACCCTGGGCATTGCTCTTCATGACAGCCTCCATCTCGCGCATGTCAGTCTTGATGGAACCAGCAAACTGCGACATCGTAGCGGCGTCCTTGGCAACGTAGGTTGTCTGGATCATACCCGACTGGCCAGGCATGTTGGTGAAGAACACCAAGGGCAGACGGCCTGCAAAGAGACCCGTACCGCCACGGAACTTCAGGGACTTGTCGCCTAACACGTCCCATACAAAACCCATACGGGGTGAAATCTGCCAATTGCTCTTGGGCCATTCGCCTGTATCGACATGGACACCACCGAAGTCGACGGCGTACAACTCGTCATTACGTATGGCATCTGCCTGCTGGAACAACAGGTTGTCGAAGCGTATGCCATAGTTCAGCTTGAAACGGTCGGAGATGTTCCAGTCGTCCTGCAGGTAGAATCCTATCTGATTGAATTTCACCTTCGACTCAGGACTGTCGTTGCCATCGTTACCTGTGGTGAGTGCGGCAGACAAGGGGGCAGCACCGCTCATGAAGTCTTCCATGCTGGCAAACTGGTAGTAGCCCGTGCCCTGACGCAGATAGCTGTTCAGCGCGTACTGATGCTCGAAGCTCAAGCCGGCAGTCAGCTTGTGGTCGCCCAAGTAGTAGGTAAAGTTGTCGTTGACGGTCAGAATCTTGTTCTGTACGCGATTCTTATAGGTAAACAGCTCGCATCCCAGTGTGATGTAGGGATCCTTGTCTTTCAGGATGTCAATCATCGGGAAGACAGACGAGTTGGTATCGCGTGGATCGTCGATGTTCGAGTAGGTTACCAATAACTGGTTGGAGGCCTTTTCGCCAAAGCGGCTGTTCAAGTCGAACGAGAACGTGGTGACTTTATTCTCCAACTTGTAGAACGAGTTGGCAAATGCCATGGACTGGATGCCCACACACGATGAGCTCAGACCACCCACGTCGCGTGACGTAGCGCTGGGAGTCACCCACTTGGAGTTGTTGGTATGGTTAAAGCGAACTGCCAGATGATGATTGTTGTTAATGTTCCAATCGATGCGACCCAAGAATTTGTTATTGACGATGCCACCAGGGAACTCGTTGGCAGAACCTGTGTCGTAGCCATACTTCTCCTTGACAAACTGAGAGATGGTCAGCATGTCGCTCAACAATGTACGCGAGGTGTAGGTTGACTGGCTTGCTTCTTGGCTGGCATCAGTGCGCGGACGCCAGTAGGTGGGGATACTCTCGGCATCGTAACGCTCGTAGTTGGCGAAGAAGAAGAGCTTGTCCTTAATGATGGGGCCACCTAACGTGAAGCCGTAAGTCTTACGCTCATCGGGGTCAGGGTCGCGCAGGGTGGTACCATCGACCTTATTGCCATGGAAGAATTTCTTCTCGTTCGAATAATAGATGTAGGCAGTGCCCTTGAAAGTATTCGTACCCGACTTCGTAACGGCATTGATACCGCCACCAATGAAGTTTGACTGGCGCACGTCGAAGGGGGCTACCACCATCTGTACCTCGTCGATGGCATCCATCGACACAGGGTTGCCGCCGCCAGGAAGGTCGGAAGACAGTCCGAAGTTATTATTCAGGTTAGCACCGTCAAGGGTGAAGTTTGCCATCTTGCCGTTCATGCCTGAAAAGCTGTTGGAACCACCATAGTAGGGCGACAGCTTGGCAATGTCACCTATAGAGCGGTTAATGGTGGGCAGTTCCTGGATGATGCGGTTGTTAATGTTGGTAGTAGCACCAGTCTTCTCAGCCGAGAACTTCGATGCCTTACCGCTAACCACGATTTCTGTCAACTCGTTGGCATTCTCGGAAAGCCACACGCTGAGGTTGTAGGTTTCACCTAACTGGAGAGTGAGGTCCTTGAAGGTCTTGGTTTCGTAGCCAATATAGCTAACGGTTACCGTGTACGGGCCGCCGTTACGCATACCTTGAATGGTAAAGCGACCTGTCTCGTTAGTCACAGCTGCATACTTTGTTCCAGAAGGCTCGTGTACAGCCTGGACTGTAGCGCCGATAACCTCTTCCTTGGTGTCCTGCATGGACACCTTACCTGTCAAAGCAGAGTTTGTTACCTGTGCCAAAAGCGTCAACGTGAAAGTCAACATCATGGCGGTTAATAATAGAACTTTTCGCATAGTATGATACTGTTAGTTGTTATTTGCCTGCAAAATTAATAAAAATATTTGAAACTTCCTATATTTTCCTGTTTTTATTTTTGCTTTATTGCGTTATTATTTTCTGGTGCCCATACGAGCCTCAACAACATTCACCACATAGTCGCCCAACTTCTCACACTCGTTGATGATATCCATGTAGATAGTTCCCACGGCATAAGTGTATTCGTGATTGTTAACGTCTGTGATGTTCTGCGACTTCAACTGGTTACGATAGTTGTTGATTTCGTTCTCGATATTGAACGTGCGGTTGACGTCGAACGACTCCTTGCGGCCAGCCATCAGACGGTTCATCTGAGTCAGCGACTGGTCAGTCAGTTCCATCATCTGGTGCAGGTGGTCGTACTGTTTCTCAATGAAGTGGTCTTCCTTACCGTTATACTTCCGCGAGATAGTACGGGCCATGTTGAAGCAAGCATCGCCAATGGACTCCAACTCACTGATCTCACGCAACATAGCACGTATTTTTGCCTTAGTGTCGTCAGAGAGGTGGGCGTCACTCACGGAGTCTAAGTATTTGGCAATCTCCAACTCCATGTTGTCGCTGATGCCCTCGTACTTCTCGATGCGGGTGTATAGCTTGTTAAAGTCGCCTGCCTTCGAGTCTTTCTTGTTGGTAGCACTAGAGGACAACGTCAGCAATTCACGTACCATGCCGAACATGCGCTGCATACGCATGGAGAATGACTGAATCTCCTTCTGGGCCTCAAGGACTGAAAGTTCTGGGGTCTTCAATAAGCCAGCAGTAATGAAGTGCAGACGGAAGTCCTCCTCCTCGTCGACCTTCTTGGGCTTGATGACCCAGCAGACGAAGCGCTCTATCTGTGGGATGAACCAAATCAGGATAAAGGTGTTGACCACATTGAACGAGGTGTGGAAGGCTGCCAGCACGAAGTTTAGCTTGGCGGCATTGGCCAGGAAAGCACTACTAGTGGCATTGTCCTTGGTCATCTCTACGTCGTAGCTGACCCATCCGCACACCATATCGATGAAGACACGGAATACAAACAATATCCACAGCACGCCGAATACGTTGAAGAACATGTGGGCCAGTGCCGCACGGCGAGCCTGCGTATTTGCCGACAGGGCTGCCAGGTTCGAGGTCACCGTTGTGCCGATATTCTCGCCCAGCACCAATGCAATACCTTGGTAGATGGGCATCGCTCCTGTGGAGCACAGCAACATCGTGATGGCCATTACTGCTGCCGACGACTGTACACAGAAAGTCATGATGCCACCCAACACCAGGAATATCAGCGTGGTAACAAACGAGTCTGGATCAAACGACTTGAAGAAGCTCGTGACGGTCTCGTTGTTTGCCAAGTCCATGGACATACCCGTTGCCTTCAGCGTGGTCAGACCCAGCAGCAACAGGCCGATACCAAACAGGAAGTCGCCAATATAGCGATGCTTCTTCATATAGATGAGCACAATGCCTATGAAGAAGCCTATATACGACACGATACTGATGTCGAATGGCGAGGCGTCGCTGCTCGACGTACCCACAGCCATGATCCATGCTGTCAGTGTGGTACCTATGTTGGCACCCATAATGACTGAGATGGCCTGTGCCAGTGTCAGCAGGCCAGCATTGACAAACGATACGGTCATCACCGTAGTAGCCGTCGATGACTGTACTGATGCCGTTACCAACGTACCTGTCAGCATACCCGTGAACCTATTGGTGGTCATGGCTCCAAGGACGTGACGCAACTGTGGACCTGCCATTTTCTGCAGGGCCTCACTCATTGACTTCATACCAAACATGAGCAGAGCCAACGAGCCTAACAACTTAAAAATAACCCAAAACGACATACTAATTGACTATTTTACGTTTTACCATTTACAATTTTATGTTAAGCGGAGGCATTTTTTTTATGCTTCATTCTTCGCTTTTCAATTATTTTTCGTACCTTTGCCGAACACTAAAACTTTACGTCTATGGAACAACAAATCAAAATCCGTTGCAAAAATAATAAAAAAACTTTAAATATAAGCATCGGAAGCACACTTTCTGAAATTTTTTCTTTGTCTGGCCTCAAAATGGAGTACGGACCAGTCAGCGCTCGCGTTAATAATAAGGTAGAAGGAATGCACTATCGCGTCTATAAACCCAAGGACATTGAGTTCCTGGATTTGCATGCCGCCAGCGCAGTGAGAGCCTATACCCGGACGCTGTTCTTCATCCTTTCAAAGGCCGCCCACGACCTCTGGCCAAGCTGCCACGTAGTCATAGACATCCCCATCAGCAACGGCTACTTTGTGAATATTGAGAGGATAGAGGAACAGGGTGGAAAGATAGAGGTCACCCCTGACGACGTGCATGAACTTCGCCAGCGTATGCAGCAGATTATCGACGCCGACATTCCCATCCACCGTCATGAAGCGACTACTGAGGAAGCCATACAGATGTTTAGTGAAGCTGGCTATAAGTCGAAAGTGAAACTCCTCGAGGGTTCAGGACGACTCTATACCACCTATTATGATATAGACGGCTATAACGACTACTACTATGGTTCGCTGCTCACTTCGACAGGACAGATATACCTCTTTGGACTGGAATATTACTTCGACGGCATACTGTTGCGCATTCCTTCGAGAGAAGACCCCTCGAAGCTGGGCGCTTTCATCCGCCAGGACAAGATGTTCGAGATTTTCAAGGAACACCACCGCTGGCAGGGCATCCTCGGCATGCGTACCGTAGGCGACCTCAACAGCGCCATTCAGAAAGGTCATGCCAACCAGTTGATTCAGCTCGGAGAGGCCTTGCAGGAGAAGAAGATAGCACGGATAGCCGACGAGATAGCCAGCCGCAAGAGCGTCAGGGTGGTCTTTATTGCAGGTCCCAGCAGCAGTGGTAAGACAACGACCTGTAAGCGTCTTTCCATCCAGCTGGCAGTCAACGGTATCCACCCCATCGGCATCTCGCTCGACGACTACTTCCTTGATCGCGAACAGACACCGTTTGACATCAATGTCGACTACGACTTCGAGCACTTGCACGCCCTGAACATTCCCCTGCTGAACGAGCAGTTGAACGCTCTGTTCCGTGGCGATGAGGTAGAACTGCCACGCTACAACTTCCAGACTGGTCGCAGCGAGAAAAGTGGCCGCAAGCTACAGCTGAAAGGTAACGAGATGCTGATCATCGAGGGCATCCATGCCCTGAATCCTGAACTCACGGCTCAGGTTCCTCAGGAGAATATTTTCCGAGTCTATGCCTCCGCATTGACCACCATCTTGCTTGACAACCATAATTACATCCCCACTACTGACAACCGACTTTTGCGCCGCATCATACGCGACCATAAGTATCGTGGTGTCGATGCATTGGGCAGCATCCGCCGTTGGGCTTCAGTACGTAGAGGCGAGAACAAGTGGATTTTCCCCTATCAGGAGAATGCTGACGCCATGTTCAACAGTGCCATGCTCTTCGAGCTGGCTGTCATCAAAAACCAGGCCGAGCCGCTGTTGGAGCAGGTTCCAGAGAACTGCGAGGAGTTTGCTGAAGCCTACCGACTGTTGAAGTTCCTCAAGTACATACGGCCAATTCCTGAAGACCAGATTCCACCCACGTCATTGCTGCGTGAGTTCTTAGGAGGCTCGTCGTTCGAATATTAATTAATTATAACTTCAATTCTTTAATTCTTTAATTCTTTAATTTTTCAATTTTTCTTAATACCTTTGCAGGCGAAATAGAAAAAGTAATGGAAAATAACAACGAATTTGTCCGTCAGGTGGCCGAACAGAAGTACGAGTTCGGATTTACTACCAATGTACATACAGAAATCATAGAGAAGGGGCTGAACGAAGACGTCGTTCGGCTCATCTCCGCTAAGAAAGGGGAACCTGACTGGATGCTCGATTTCCGCCTGCGGGCCTTCCACTATTGGAAGGAACAGACTGAGCCCACATGGGGTCACGTCCATGTGCCACCCGTTGACTATCAGGCCATCAGCTACTATGCCGACCCCACGGCAAAAAATGTGCCCAGCGGTTCTACCGCTGGGATCGACCCTGAACTGGAGAAGACCTTCGACAAGCTGGGCATTCCCCTTGAGGAGCGCTTAGCGCTGAGCGGCAATACTGCTGTCGATGCCATCATGGACTCCGTCTCTGTGAAGACCACCTTCAAGGAGAAACTTCGCGAAAAGGGCGTCATCTTCTGTTCCATTGGCGAAGCCATCAAGGAGCATCCCGACTTGGTACGAAAGTATTTAGGTTCTGTCGTACCCTACCGCGACAATTTCTATGCTGCCCTCAACAGCGCCGTTTTCAGCGACGGTTCCTTCGTCTATATCCCCAAGGGGGTACGTTGTCCGATGGAGTTAAGCAGCTACTTCCGCATTAATGCCCGCAATACGGGACAGTTTGAGCGAACTCTCATCGTAGCCGACGACGACTCGTATGTGTCCTACCTCGAAGGGTGTACCGCTCCCATGCGTGACGAGAACCAACTGCATGCTGCCATCGTAGAGATTATCGTCATGGACCGTGCCGAAGTCAAGTACTCCACCGTCCAGAACTGGTATCCTGGCGACGAGAACGGCAAAGGCGGCGTGTTGAACCTTGTCACCAAGCGAGGCGACCTGCGCGGCACTGACAGCAAGCTGTCATGGACGCAGGTCGAAACAGGCAGTGCCATTACCTGGAAATACCCCTCATGTATATTAAGGGGTGACAATAGTACCGCCGAATTTTACTCCGTGGCCGTCACCAACAACTACCAGGAGGCTGACACGGGTACGAAGATGATTCACATCGGCAGAAACACGAAATCGACGATTATCTCGAAAGGCATCTCGGCAGGTCACTCGCAAAACTCATACCGTGGACTGGTGCGTGCAGCCTCTACCGCTGAGAATGCCCGCAACTACTCCAGTTGCGACTCGCTGCTGTTGGGCTCCGACTGTGGTGCGCACACCTTCCCTTACATGGATGTGCATAACGAGACGGCTATCTTCGAACACGAGGCAACCACCTCGAAGATCTCCGAAGACCAGCTCTTCTACTGCAACCAACGCGGCATTCCAACGGAACAAGCCGTAGGCCTCATCGTCAACGGCTATGCCAAAGAGGTGCTCCAGAAGCTCCCCATGGAGTTTGCCGTCGAGGCCCAGAAACTACTCAGCGTCTCCCTCGAAGGCACAGTAGGATAAATTACAAAATTTCCAGCACCTTTTAACAGGAAATGCAAGAAATGTTTCTCATCACAGGATGCCTTCGCGTTGTAGAATTTCCAGCATCTCAGCAGGTGTAACAACAATGGGCTTCTTGGGGAAATGCTTTGTGTTGCCTGTCACTAGATAAGCATCTTCCTTCGACAGGGCTACTTCATAAAACACTACGTCCTTGGGGTCTGGG
Source organism: Prevotella sp. (assembly GCA_016291005.1). Classification (GTDB taxonomy): domain Bacteria; phylum Bacteroidota; class Bacteroidia; order Bacteroidales; family Bacteroidaceae; genus Prevotella. The sequence continues at coordinate 13,617 of JAEEVT010000073.1, forward strand.
AGAAACTCATCGCTCAATACGCGTTCACCTCGAACCCCATTGGTAACTATTTTGTCTAACGCCCATTTTATAAGATGCTCAGGAATACCAAATTTCTTACGACGCAGCACCTCAGAATACTCGCTGAGGATTTCGTCATTATAAATGGGCGTCAGTTTACATTGCAAAACAGCCTCCCAAACCTTAGAGGTTGCTGCTTCCAGATTCTTTGTGATATATGCCGACACAACCACATTTGTGTCTATAACTGCTTTAATCATAGTGCTGTGTTATTCCGTGCAGCCATTTCCTCACGTGCCAACCGTATTTCCTCGTTGATTTCATCCAGTGTAAGTTCTGGCCTGTCGCTGGCAGCAACCATATTCCTGAATTCACGGAATTCCCTCAAAGCCTGGTCTTCAACTTCTGTATAATTTGCACTTATCTTAAAGGGAATGCTGCGCGTCCTTACAACAGCATTTGCAAAGATGTTGATAGCAGCGTTAACGCTCATGCCCATACGTGCGCAGAGTGCATCAAAATTCTGTTTCAGTTGTGAGTCCATTCTCACCGTCATAGATACCTGTGCCATAATCTTCATGTTTTAACGCTGCAAATATAAGCATTTTATTTCAATATGCAATCATTTTGACGTAAATTTTAATCATTTTACATCATTTTTGCCTGTTGGTATGTCGCAAACCTGTACCAATCATCTTACATCATCCTTTTTACATCTTCAACCACTTTTACATCCGCTGGCAGCCACTTCACGCTGTCTAACTCATTCCTTGACAGCCACTTCGCCGCCTCGTGCTCCTTCAGCGTCAGAGAGCCACTCTCTACATGACACCAAAAACAATGCATCGTAAGATGAAACTGCGGGTAATCAAATTCTACGGTATGCACCAATCTCTCCACTACGATTCTCGTTTCCAACTCCTCCCATATTTCACGTTTCAAAGCTTCCTCTGGAGTTTCACCCAATTCCATCTTTCCACCTGGGAATTCCCAGCCGTCCTTATAGTCGCCATATCCTCGCTGGGTGGTGAAGATACGCCCCTCGTCATCGTGTATAATTGCTGCTACGACTTCTATCTGTTTCATCATCCTACTGCCATTTTCTGGGTCACCTGAGTTATCCATTGCCTGAAAGGCGCATCTTACCGTCAGCAGCGCGAAGTTTCAAAGCGTTACAATTTGTAACGGTTTCGTTTCCCTCTTTTCTTAACCTGTTCTTTAAAACACGCCAATAGGTTTGAGGATTGGTACTATCTGTCAGGACCTCAACGACATCCACCACACAGAAATACCATTTCTCTTCCACATCATCCCATACCGTGCGGATCTTCTTTTTCTTCAAAGAGTTTTATTGCTTGTTTCTTTGTCATATCCTTACACTTTATAATTCACTATCCATTGCGTCATAATCGTCGATGAACAGCATCACCTTTTCTTGCAGTTCAGATATTATGGATTTTGATGTTGTCATAGTTCTATTTTTCACTTCAGCTTGCAAAGATAACAATTTTTTGGGAGATGACAAGGATAAGTCCTGAAATTACACATTTTTAATAAAGGGCAGCCCATGAGTGAAGTGTCCCTGACGCAGTGACACTGTGACGCAGTGACACAGTTGCATTAGGTATTTGCTATACTGTGGGTAAAAAAGGGAAAGATAAATTTTATATTATATATATATTATAATATATATATAATATAATATAAATATCCTTTGGAAAATGCAACTTCGCAGAGGGCTTATGCAACTGCGTCACAGTGTCACTGCGTCACACCGTGCTTGACATTTTCCTGAAAAGTGTTGACACTTTCCATGCGATTTCCTGAACTTCTCTTGGCGATTTCCTCTACTTTTCCACGTGATTTCCTCTGTTTTTCTACGTAATTTCTTGAACTTTTCTTGGCGATTTTCCGAACTTTTCCACGTGATTTTCAGCGCCTCGGCACGCGATTTCCAGCGCGAATTTTAACATTTGAAACTATTTGAAAATAAACGGAGGAAACTATTGTTTCGCATTGATATTTTTCGTAACTTTGCAGCATATTGCTATCTGACGCACGAAAAACCACCCGCCGCGTCGTGATGGCGCAGCGGGTGGTTACTGTTACTCTTTATTCTTACTTTTCTACTCTGCGAGGGGGTCGAAGGTGCCGTTCGCTCCACCGTTGTTGTAGTCACCCCATCCGATGGTCTGTGCGAGTCCTTTGTTCTGGTTTTGCACGCCTGAGGGGAATCCGAGGAAGTAGTAGTTGGGCGCGTAACGTATGTAGAGGTCGTTGTGCTGTGAGTCACGTCCGTCGCCTTTCTTTTCCTTTGGTACAAGGTTCTCGCCGTACCAAGTCTTCATGGCTTCCAACTGCTCAGCAAGGTCAGCCTTCATGAGGTTGATGCCTGCAGGACGCGTTGCTCCCTGTTCCTTCAGACTGTTAAGCAGGGGGTCGCTGTCCCACTGTGTACCGCCGACGCCATACTTGTCGGCTACGCGATATTCGAGGGTCTCGCGGCGCTGGCCGTTGAAGGGTGTGAAGCCGAGCCAAGTGCAGGTGTTGCCGCCCCATCCCGTGACTTGCCAGGAGGTGGGGGCTCCCTGTATCTGCTTGATGTCTGCACCACCGTCGTAGAGCATCCAGCGGCGCATGTCGTCGAAGCGCTTGCCCTCGTATGCGAACTCTATCTGTCGTTCGTAGAGGATGGCGCTCATGCATGCTGCCTGATCGCTGATGAGGTTGGCCTGAAGCCCATAATTGGTATCAGCCGTGTATCCGGCGCGTGCGCGGATGCGCTGCAGGAGCGTGACAGCCTCTCCCATCTGCCCTGCCATACATGCAGCCTCTGCGAGGTTGAGGAGCACCTCAGCATAGCGCAGTTCGATAAGTGGTGCGGCGGAGTAGAAAGGTCCAGCTCCCGATTTCCATCCTGCGGCGTTGTAGGTATAGAGCGGACTGGGGTTGCAGTCGAGGTCATCGCTTTTCTTGCGGACGTAGATGCCCTGCTTGCTGGTGAGGAGGTTGTCGGCTCCGTATGAGTTTCCGCTCTCTACGTTACCCTGGTCGTTGAGGTCAGTGTACCAGACGTAGTTCCAGAGCGTGTAGTTAGTTCCGTCAGACGGGTTGTGAGCGTCGTGCACTGAGGCATCGCCATTGTAAGCCCAGCGGAAGCCTGGGAATGCGAATGTGCGGTAGAAGCGCGGGTCGCGGTTCATGAAGGGGAAGTCGCGCTCGTAGGCGATTGGCGACGTTTCGAGCTTGGTATAGGTTCCTGAGCCTGCAGGAATCTTTCCGTCAGCCATGGGGAAGAGGTCGACAATCATTCGGGAGGCGTTGAGACCATTGCCTCCAGTGTTGTCAGGGCGGATATATCGCTCCCACGTGTTGTTCTTTGCTGCATCGTCAATACCTGTGAGGATGACGGTGGTGTTGTAGAGCGTAAAGAATACCGCCTCGCGGTTGTTGACGCGACCTACCTGTGTGAAGATGCTGGCGAAGTCGGAGCCGTTGACGTTGCTGCCCGTCTGGTAGAGTCCATATCCACAAGCGTCGATGGTGGTGAGGTCTTTCTTCATCTCTGCGTA
>JAEEVT010000074.1 GCA_016291005.1 Prevotella sp.
CAGGTCCTGCCTCTTACGGTATGACTGACACAATGGGTCGTATGCACTCTGACGCTCAGTTTGCAGGTTCTTCTTCTGTTCCTGCTCACGTAGAGATGATGGGCTTCCTCGGCATTGGTAACAACCCGATGGTGGGTGCTACTGTGGCTATTGCCGTAGCTATCGACCTCGCACTTAATAAGAAGTAATTCTTATTTTCAACTGGTAAGTCTTCGACGGGTCTATGGTGTATTTCTTTAGTACACCAGGTCCGCACGAACTATTACCAAGACCCATGACGGCGCAATCTATCGAAAGGTAGGTTGCGCCTTGGTCTTTCAGTTCGTAGTCGTGCGTCTTTGAGGCGATATACTGTGCCGAATAGGGCAGCGCACTGAAAGAAAAAGTGCTACCACACCTTGACCCAGCATCAGAAACGGCCTCGTCAACGGCTTCGATACGTAGGACCTTACCTTTCTTCGTCTTCAGTTCTACCATTGTACACTCCTCATGGTTGCCTGAGTCCTGCGGACGGGGATAGTGGACATACTGCTCCGAGACGGTGCTTTTCCACAGACCGATGGGACAGGAAGTTTTGCGGTCGGGGTAGTTGTCCCACGGACCGCGACCATACCACGTCAGCTGTTCATACTCGCGCGGCAATTCGATGACAATGCCAAGTCGCGGCAATGGCGGCAGCGAGTCAGGAATTTCGAAGGTAAAGGTCAGTTCGTTGCCGTTCTGTTCAGTAGTTACAGGTAGTGACAACGTATCGAGTCCACAGCGCTTCCAGTCTTTGGCGAGCCAGTTTCCAAAACTCTTGTCGTTGTCCGTCGGGGCGCGGAAGCACTGAGTACGGATGTTGGATACCAATTTTATCAAGTCGGCTGAAAGGGGTTTGTTCTTTGAGCGCTTTGCTTTGTAAGGCAGCGACTTGGGCATGGGGTGTTCAGCGACTTCTCCGTTCAACTTAGCTGCCTCGCTATAGACGGCCTGTACCTCATAGTATTTCGGTGTCAGCGTACGGTCGCTCATCACGATGCCATTCAGGCAGAAGGCGTTGAGGTTGGGTTTGTCGCCAAAGTCGCCACCATACAACACCTTTTCTACTATCTTACCTCCTACTTCTTCCTTCTTAATAATGCCTTGGTCCACCCAGTCCCAGATAAAGCCGCCAAGCATACGCGGATTTGAGTTGATCTCGTCCCAATATTCCTTAAAGTTTCCCATGGCGTTTCCCATGGCGTGAGCATACTCGCTGGTAAGCACGGGGCGCGGACCTCCATCGCTACCTATCCACGTACAGCGGTCGCCAGGTCTATTGGCGATTTCCAGTAGTCGCTCCCAACGGGCATTCTCAGCGCGTTCTTGGTCGCTGCCTTCAGGGATGCCGGGGTTCAGGTACTCCTGCATGACGCGGGGATAGAAACGCGAGATGATATCTACCGTCGAGGGGTCTCCATTCCACTCCGAAGGGTCGGTGGTGAGCTTTCCTTGTGCTCCTTCGTAGTGTACGGGACGTGTGGGGTCGAACTCGTGAAGCCAAGCCGACATGGAAGCCTGGTTGGGACCGTAGCCACTTTCGTTGCCAAGACTCCAGAATATAACCGATGGGTGGTTCTTGTCACGCTCAGCCATGCGGACGGCTCTGTCAAGGAAGGCGTCAGCCCAGTCTGGTGTTGAGGCCAGCGTACCGCGCAGACCGTGGGTCTCGCAGTCGGCCTCGTCCATGATGTACATACCTATCGAGTCGCAAAGCTCGTACCAACGTGGCACGTTGGGATAGTGCGCCAGACGTACGGCATTGACATGGGCAGCCTTCATCAGCTGGAGATCTTGGAGCATGCGCTCTTCCGTCATCACACGAGCGGTATTGGGGTCGTGCTCATGGCGGTTGACGCCGCGAATCTTAATTGCCTTGCCGTTGATGAGCAGTTGCCCGTCCTTAATCCTGATATCCCTGAAACCTACCTGCTGAACGACGCGCTCGATGGTTTTTCCATCGGGTTCCTGTAGTTCCATCAGCAATGTATAGAGGTTTGGACTTTCAGCACTCCAAAGACGTGGGTTCTCCACTTTTATCTCCATACGGTTAAACTTACGGTAGCCGCGCTGTGGAAACCACTCGTTCATCCTTGCCGCTTTATGTTCCAGGTCGAGGACTTCTTCGGCTGCGACGGTGTCGCAGAATATGGGACAATTGCCATCCATAAGTGTCGCCACCAGCCGGTAGCCCTTGCCCGTTTCCCCGTTATAGACAGAGAACTGAGGGTTAACCTGCAGCGTCCATTCCCTCTTCCAGTTGGAGGGGGTTAGGGGAATGCTTCGCACGGCGACATCCCTCAGTCGGATATCGGGTGTATGGTATAGCAGCACATCACGATGGATGCCGCCGAAGCGCCAGAAGTCCTGGTCTTCCAGGTAAGAACCGTCAGAGTACTTATAGACCTCGACGGCTATTTGGTTCTGTCCTTTTTTTATATAAGGTGTAACGTTAAACTCTGAGGGTTCCATCGACCCCTGACTGTAGCCCACCTTCTGGCCATTCACCCAGACGTAGAATGCCGACATCACACCCTCAAAGCGCAGGAAGGTCTGGCCCGTTTTGTTTGTTGCGATGCCATCGCAACATACCCAACTGTCGGGCAGGGTGAAGGTGCGGCGGTATTGGCCTGTGGGGTTGCGCTCCACATACGTCGTCCAGTCTTTCTTTGGCTCACGGGTGACATACGGCGGGTCAATCTTGAACGGGTAGCCTGCCGACACATAGATGGGTGTTCCATAGCCATTTACCTCCCAGTTAGCGGGAACTACCAATTTAGCCCACGACGTGTCATCGAAGTCCGTACGGTAGAAATCGACAACTCTTTCCTCTGGTGTCTTTGTCCATCGGAACTGCCACTCACCGTTCAGGCTCAGCATGCGGTCGCCCTGCCGTTCACCATACGGAATGAAGTAGGCACGTGCCGGCTCGCGATTAATCTGCAATACGTGGTTGTCCTCCCAGTCATGGTGCTCTTGCGCACAGACGGAAGAAAGCGAGAAAATGATAAATGATAAAACCAAAAGGATTCTCTTCATATCCAGTATTATTGTATCTCTAATTCCTTGAACTCTACGTCGCTGGTCTCGATGCATAGGGTATAGGTGCCAGCATTGATCTGCGTGCCGGTGGTAGTGGAGAGCATCTTCCACTTTGGCGGCGTCGGCGGGAAGGACACTATGCGGTCGACCAGTATGGTGTGCTTCGAGTCGGTGATGGTCATGCGGGCCTTGACAGCTTCGCCCGTAGTGTTCTTGTAGCGGAAGCGCAGGGCATACTCCTGACCCAAGCCAGGGGTGATGATAAACTTTGTATCTTGAACTTTGTTATCGACCTTGGTCGCTTTGCCCTTTTGGCCTAAGATATTTGAACTTCCCTTAATGGGCTGGTAGACGGTGACGGGACGGGCCTCGGTATCCTGAGGGAGTTCTTCCTTGGGCAGCTTGGCGATAGTGTCGGTGTCAAGGGCGTGCCAGAAAGACCCTCCTTGTACTGTTTGTCGCTGTGCCACAGCGACAGACTCAACACTGGCTACGGCGATGCCGCAGATGACGGCCTGGCCGGCCTTGACTTCAGGGAAGGAAATGCGGAGGCGACCGTCTTTGGCTTTGGCATAGACGACGCGTTTCAGGGCACCACAATAGCCTGCATCAGCCCAGGGGTCGAGGTCGTCGATGACGATGCTGTCGTTGACGGCGACATCGAAGATGCGCAGGCCTTCGTAGTCATCCTGTTCACCGCCACCCTTGCCGTGCCAGGGTTCGGTGAAGTAGAGTTCGATGCGGTAGGTGTCGGTGGAGGAACTGCCAACCTTGAGGTCATACCACAGTCGGTGACGGCCAAAGCGGAAGAACTGGAAGAGCTCGTCGCTCTGAGTGCCACGGATGTCGGTGGTGATGTGGCGCTGGGAAGCCTGAAAAGCGTGGATGCCTGGGAAGTCTTGACCCCAGGAATGGCTAATGAGGCTGTCGTCAGCCTGCCAGAGTTGACCGTACTCGTCCTTGAAGGCATCGCCACCGCAGTTGATGCGGTAGATGTAATGGTAAGTAGCCTCCCCAATCCCCTCCCAGGGAGGGGATATTTGATTAGGTAAGGAGGTGGTGTTTTCAGCCAGTTTGTGTATCTCTACATCCCTTCCTTGTGGAGGGCTTGGGTGGGCTTTATACATGTAGTAGGCAGGGGTGGGCTCCTCCCAGATGGTAGTGAGGCCCTTGTAGTTGATGGGGCCTATCTTGTCAATGCGGCGGTAGGCACCATTGGGTTGGCTGCGACCGGGGTTGTTGTGGGAGGCAAAGAGCCATTGGAAGTGGCCGCAGACACCGAGGGAAGTGGTGTCGGCGGGAAAACCGCCGACCGCGGACGCATGCTCGCCGCCCACGAATGCTTGCTCAGCGAGGCGAGCCTTCTTTTCCAAGAGGGCGGTGAAGCTCTCTTCGCTGTACTTGGCATCACCGTGGAGATCGATGGTGCGCCATGCTCCGTACTCACCGTTGAGTAGTTGTTCAGGACGACTTAGCTCCTCGGCATAGTTGTCGGCAGAGCCGCCGTAGGTGCCGCTCCAGTTTTGGACGACATTCCAGTCAGTCCCCTCGCCGCCGTTGCAGGTAGTCACCAACCGCTGTGACGATGTCGTAGGGTCGAGTTCTCGGATAAGTTGTGTACACTCCTGGGCAAACTCACTCGGTAAGACGCTCTCGTTTTGCAATCCCCAGAGGATGACGCTGGGCGAGTTGCGGCGCTCCTTGATCCAACGAACTAATAAGTTCTTGAAATTCTCTCGGAACTCAGGTGTGTCGTACCAGATGTGTGCTGAGAACTGGCTCCAGAATAGCATACCCTGTTCGTCGAACAGTTGTTGGTAGAGTAGGTTATGAGGCTGGTGAGCCTCACGGAAAGCATTGAAGCCAGCATTGCGGATTTGCTTCACGCGGCTCCGTATCTGTTCTGGAGTAAAGGCGTGACTATTACCAAGGATGTGTTCGTACTCACAGGTGCCATTGATGAACACGGGTTCTTCGTTGAGGTAAAAGCGGTTATCGTCTAGTGCGGCTATGTGGCGGTCTGTTGACAGTGGCCATGAAACAGAGCGGAAACCAAACGGCGAGCGTACCTCGTCAGTGGTCTTTCCGTCACGCTTGATCATCGTGGCAAGGTTATAGAGATAGGGGTCGTCAAGGCTCCAGCGGTGGGGATTGTCTATATGCTCTACGGTTCTGAGCGTACGCATTTCACCAGGCTGTAGTGATACTGTCGTCGCCTGACGGAAAACCTGCTTGCCAGAAGCCAGCATGAACTTGTTGACTAATTCGATGGTCTGCGGATTTGTGGTGTAGTTCTTTACTTCGGTTTCTATGAATACGCTGTCACAAGCCGTATTGCTCCAGATGTGAACGCCGAAAGGTTCTATGCGCACTGCATCAGTCTCAATGAGTGTTACAGGACGGAAAATGCCAAAGGGTTGCGAACCTTCCGAGAATCCCCACTCTGACGAACAACCGCCGCATACCCATGGGCAGGCAGTCTGCATGGCAGGATGGTCGACGAGGACTTCTATATTGTTTGTACCATTATGCAGGGCATCGCTGACATCGAGTGTCCAGACGGTACGTCCAACGAGTTCCTTCGGATAAGTATGGCCGTTGAGGGTGACGGTGGCATAGGTGCCGACACCTTCGAACTGAAGGAAGTAGCGCTTGTCAGCCTGCTTTTCCGTGGTAAACACCTTATTATATATGGCAGAGCCATGCAGGTTGCCATGACGCAGCTGGCGGTAACCATAGTAGTCGTCGAAGTTGTGGGGTATGGTTATGTTTGTCGCGATACTATCGCTACCTATGGAACCTTCAGCAGAGATGATACATGCCTGCCAACCGACATTTAGGGAAACGAGGCGGCGCTTGCCCGTAGGTTCAGGTTCGGGGAAACGAACCTCCGAGCGGCCCTTGGGAACGCTGGTGGCTACGGCGATGCCGCGTTGCTGGGCGTTGTTCACGGCACAGTAGAAATGATAGACCACATCGTTGTGTTTGACGACGTAGCTCTTGTGGGCAAACATCTCGTCGTAAGACTTCGAGGGGATGATAAGGTCTGGGCCATCCCATGTCTGCCAATGGATGAGGTCACGGCTGACGGCGAAAGTGTTGAAGGCGTTGTATTTACGACTGGGGTCGTAGGCCTTGAAATAGAACATGACATAGAGAGGACCCTCGATTCTCCCGGCGGGAAAACCGCTGAACACGCGACTATCCAAACGTACTATCTGGGCATCGCCCGTGATGATGCCGCCGACCTCGTTGGCAAAGACGGGATTACCATCATAACGCGTCCACTTCTTTAGGTCGTTTGAGAGGGCGATGCCAATACGTTCGGCTTTAAGCTCGTTCGCAGGATTGATACCCCCTGCATTATAGAACATCACGAAGCGTTTGCCCAGTGTATTATTGGGGTCATCATAGATGGTACTTTTATACTGTGTCAGTTTCTCCCACCATTGGGCATCTTTGTCGTTGATGCTGAGCAGAGGCTTTTCTAATGACTGCCATTCGTGAGGTAGGGTGATATCGTCCTTTGTCCAAGCAAGACCAATGTTTAAAGGCTCACGCACGGCCTCGTAGCCTGTACCATGCCCCCCGATATAGGTCATCCAGTAGTTCTTCTTGTATTTCGAGATGCCGTAGCTTCCATCCCATGTCCAGTCGATAAGGGCGGGGAAACCACCGCGTTGGTTCATGTCCCAGCCGGCAGACCTATAAGAAAGGATGCGTCCCTTTGTAGTCCAATGTAGCAAGTCGTCACTTTCCGCCAGCCATGTCTCGTAGCCTCGGCCGTCGAGTCCGTCCTTGCCGTTATACACCACGTAAGTCATCAGCCACTTGTCACCTTCGCGAAAGACTGTCGGACAGTCAATTTTGTGATAATTGTCAGTAGGGGTAACTACGAGACCATACTTATAGGGTGTGCGTACCTCGTTGTAGATGGCCTGCATGATGTCTTTGCTGATGTTATCAGCAGTTAAAGGTAAAAAGGTAAAAAAGTAAAAAAGCAAGACGCTCATTACCTTTGTACTCCTAACAGTTAATATTCTCTTTATCATATTATTACTTTTACCTTTTTACTTTTTTACCTTTTTACTTTTGAAAAAGCCAGTCTACCTCGCTCGAAGAACCATTGAGGCCACAGTCGCGTGGACGGATGTCGTCACTAGTGAAACCAGCAACCAATAGTATGCCCTTAGGCAGACGGAGGGTATGACGACCAGCGGGGAGACTGTAGGCGTGGATGTTGACTTTGGGCATTTGCACGATGCTGATAGCATTGGTCAGCACGGGCTCAGCCTGACCATATTCATTGCCTGTGGCATCAATCTCCAATTTGGGAGCTTTGGCCCACTTCGGGTCGTCATCTTTAAAGAGACCAACGAGCACCTTGACGGGCTTGTCGCACTCGAAAGCAATGGTGGTGCCCACGATGCGGGTGGTATCACGGTTAAGCACCAGCGCTTGCAGACCAACTAACTCTGGGGCGAGACTGTCAACAGGTGTGTCTGGTCGGTTCTCAAAAAGCACGGAGCCTTTCGTTAGACTTTGAACTTTGTCATCGACCTTGGTCGCTTTGACCTTTAGGTCTAAGAACTTTGAACTTTGAACTTTATGAATTGTCACATCCGCTGGTTTTAAGGGATTTATAAGAACATTGGCCTGAGCGACGGGATGCTTCAACTTCTCGATGTTCTCCTTAAAAGCGTCGAACTCTGCCTGGTACACTTCAGCCAGCTCGCTCCATGTCTTCATCTTGCCATTGTCACCGCCTACGGGGATTCGGCGTTGGGCAGTTTGCATGGAGTTGGCATAGAGATACCATTGGTCAGTCATGCGACTCAGGTCGTACCATATACTTAGGCTCTGCTCTAACCACTTCTCAGCAGTCTCTAAATAGCTGATGTCTTGTGTCCACTTGTACCGAAGCACATCTGCGGCAGCACGCACTTTCAGCTGGAATGCTTTGGCAAAGGTAGCGTAGCAGAGGATGTCATTCCATAAACGATTGTATTCATCAGCATGACGGGTAGGCTTGATACCAACAGCCCCCATTTCGACGAGGGCACGATCGCCATGATTCACACACTGATCAACAATATCCAGTGGTAACTCACCTTTATGTGACAGTCCTTTATATTCCTTCTCAATATACTCGATAAGCTTTTCACCCTCAGGTCCACAGCTCTCGTAGAAGCCTGGATAGATGGTGTACTTATAAGGATTAACCAATTCGCCCATGGTCATACCTAAAAGTAGCGTTTGGCGGTTACCCTCGGTGATGCCAAAGCGGCGCAAGAGCTTAGGGGCGATTTCTCCGGTCTCGTCGTAAGCATTCAGCAGATGACCGGCAGCAGTAGTATCGATGCCGTAGTAGTCAGCCAGCTCTTTTTTCCAATATGACTTGTCTGCACCACGCTGGTCGTTCCAAGCATAGCGTCCCCAAGCCTGATACCACATCCAGTCGCGATCCAGTTGCTTCAGGCGCTCGCCATTGGGCAATTTGTCTGCCGTATACGGCCAATCCCAATAGGAAGCCTGCGGATAGAGATGCAAGCCTTTCGAGTGGTGTACGCGGTGCATAGCCGAAACGGTCTTTTGGATGAAGGCCGGTGATGACCAACGCCAGGGTTCGAGGTTGGCGAGGATGTGTACATTATCTATATGTACAGGAGCGGCTGAAGCCAACTGCCGATGAGTTTCACCCCAAGGTCCCCCAGGTTCGTATGTGGTCAGGCTCTCACCTGTATATTTCGACATAGTGTAGATGTTGGGGTAAAGGGGTAACGATTCTTTGAGAACCAACGGCCCATCCGTGTCGTGTGAACGAAGAACAATAGGAGGAAGAGCCTCCCCAAGCCCCTCCAAAGGAGGGAATGTCTGATTAGATAAAGAGGGAGAACTTTGGTGAGCTTTAAGTCCATCATAGATACCTGGGATAATGGTTTCCTTCATCCATGTCACGTCATCGTCAATGGTAGCCATGGCCTCACCAAGGCAAACCAAGAGACCCACGTTGGGATATTTCTCTATGAAGGCGGCAATGCTTTTACGGGTATAGTCCGATATCAGCGGTGTGATGGGACGATGACGATCCTGCGTCTTCAGACCGTAGTGGTCGGCGAAGGGTTTGCTGAGGATGATGTTATAGAACATTTGTATCACCCAGATACCACGGCGGTCGGCTTCATGGGTGAGGAAAGAGAAGATTTCCTCGTTTTTCTTGAAGGTCTCTTCGTCCACCTCAAGGGCGAAAGGATAATCCTTAAGTTTCACCAATGAGGCGAAGGGATGACCGTTCCAAAGATAGAGCGAGTTATATTTGTTCTCTACCATCATGTCGAGATAACAAATCCATTGCTCCTTATCGTAGAACCAAGGGAAGTTTTCTGGGGTGTAGGGATATTCATATACACTATGCCCAGGGAGGTATACCGTCTTTTGCAGACCAATGCAGGTGCCACGCATCACCATTTCTGGCGTTTCTATGATTGGCTGTTGCGACATCGCAACAAACTTGGCAAGAGAACCTGCTTGATGGATGCGCTCGGCCAGTTCTACACAACCATAAATAACTCCTGTGGCATCATTACCCGTTATCGTGATGCCTTTTTTGCCATTCCCAATGGAGTAGCCTTCGGCAGAGCCACTGCCAGCTACGGATAGCGTAACCATATAGTTAGCCTTCTTTTGACTGATGGTATATCCTAAGGAAGTCAGTTTCTTCTGCAGGTATTCGGCGGCATACCGTTCACGGTTAGTGGCTTTTTTCGATGTGATGACCTTGACCGATTCTGCCGAAAGAGCCAGACAGAAGATAGTCAACACAATAGTTGTGAGCGTTTTTTTCATGACAATTATATCAGTTTTAGAGGGTCTATTTCCTTGTAGGCGACACGCTGTCGGCGCCAAGTGTAAACGGCATGCAACTTTCCGTCACGGCCTTGAATGATAGAGGGATAGCTATATTGGCTGATAGGTGAGTCCTCTAAGGTCAGCACATGACGCCAGTGGGTGCCGTCATCGCTGACAGCGATACTAAGCGGTGTGCGGACGCCCTTCTTTGTACCTGGCAGGGTTTGGAAATCGTTATAGATGAGTATGTGGCGGCCGTCTTGTAGGGTAACAGCATCTGTGCCACTTTGGTTGTTGGGGACGTTCATCAGGGTGACATCGGTCCAAGTATCTCCGTTGTCTGAAGAGAACGAGGTGGCTATCTTGCCGTTGCGGGTGCGCATGAGTACCTGAAGGCGACCGTCCTTCAACTTCAGGATGCTTGGCTGGATGCAGTCGATGGGATGACGGCCATCCTTTGCAGCCTCACCGCCAGCATCGGGGGCTTCGATGTCTTCCTTAACGGTGGTGGAAGCCGGAGAATCGCTTCCTGCGGACATGTCCTCTGTACGCATTGCCAACTCGGCCTTGACGGGACCGACGTACTTCCATTCCCGCTTGGCAATGTCGTAAATCTCCAGGTGGAACTTCCAACCATTGTCCTCAGTACTGGATGGACAAAGTAATCGGCCATCGATGATTTCAGGCTTGTTCTTAATCGGGCCAAGAAAGCCTTTTGGCAGGGGTTCACGCTTACTCCAATGGCGTCCACCGTCCTTTGATTTTGTTAGCCAGCCTGTCCAGTCTTTCACGTTAGCGCCAATCTTGAAGAAGATCCATAGCTCACCGTTAGGCATCTCCGTGATGACGGGATTCCAGCAGGCCTTCCGACCCTCGGCTGTCTCGCCGGCAATCGCCGCATCGGGCGTTCCGGGCTTGAGAATGCCATCAGCAGCAAGGATGGGCGTACTCCACTCGTTAGAGCCTTTCTTTTTGATACTGACCCAGATGCATACGTCGGGGTGGCGCTCATGTGTACCACCGAAGTAGGTGGCTACAAGGTCGCCCTTCTTGGTCTCGACGATGGTAGCAGCGTGACACTGCGGGAAAGAAGCTTTTTCATACAGGAATTCATCCTTTACGATGGCAGGATGACCTGTAGGGATGTCCGTGCTGAAGTGATATGAGCCAGAGCCTAATGTCTTTACCGTGCTGTCGGGCAGATAGACATCGGCCGTCGTGTTACAAGGAATGACCACGTCCCAGTCCACATGCTGGAGAGTTTTCTTCCAGTTGCTGCTGATGCGTCCATAGGGAGAGTCATAGCTGACGTTAGCCCACGAGCAATCTTGGATGTCGAAAGCTGGTTGTAGGCGGAAGTGCTTGTAAGCCGTTGTGTTAGGACGAATACCGCCAAGGTATTGGTAGCACCAGGTGATGAGGTCGCCAAGGAGCATGACGTGGTTGCCGGAGTTCATCTTTGGAGAGGCCTTGTCACCGTTCCAGAGTTCCCAAATGGTTGTCGCTCCGTTGTCTGCCATATAGCCCCATGAGGGGTAACTCTTCTGTGTTGCTATCAGATACGCCACGTCACTGAAGCCGTTGTCGCTCAATGCTCGTAACAGCCATGAGATGCCAATGACGCCACATGGCACATGGGCATTGTTCTTGACGATGATGTTCTCTACTACATTCTTGGTTACTTCCTGGCGGTATTGTTCAGGTACGATACCAAACGCCAGCGCCAGCAGGTTCGCCGTTGCCGTATTATTACCATAATAAATGGAGTCGGGGTAGAGCGGATGACCAGGAACCTTTGACGTCCCAGCCTTGACAGTCAGGAAACTCTTGTTGAATGCCGTTGTCATCTGTTCACGAATAGTTTTCCAGTGGTCGGCCTCACAGCCCCATAGCTCCATCAATTGTAGGGTGCGGATGATGTAGGCAGTCGAGATGAGTGTCACGTCGGTTTTGCGTGCTTCATCCTGAGAGTGTATAAGTTCCAGCTTCTCGGGTGGCACACACCAGTCAGCATACTTTCCGCAATGGATGATGCCGTCGCGGCTGTATTCTTCTATGATGTGCGTCACCCATTTCTTGATAGCAGGATAGCTTTTGTGTATGGCCTCACGGTTGCCATACTGGCGCCACAGCATGTCACAACCGAAGGGTAATGCTGCCGCCCATGCTACGTCGTCGCTATAGTAATTCCAGAAAGCGGGTGCCACGTCGGGTATACAACCATCCGTGCGCTGGGCTTCGCAAATGTCGCGCATCCATTTTGTGTAAAGCCGTTCGTTATCGAAGAGGAAACTCTCGCCAAGACTTCCCACCGTACGGTCTCCTAACCACGGCTGGCGCTCGTCACGCTGAGGACAGTCGATTGGCATGCCTTTGTAGTTGTCCAACACGCCCCACCAGGCGTTACGCATCACCTTATTTAATATTGTGTCCGAGCACTCAAAGCGTCCCGTCGTCGTCATCTCGTCGGCTACCACTTCAGCTATGAAATCATCTTTCGTTCCATTCTTCAGTCCGAAGACCTCGGCATATTTGAAACCATGATAGACGAAGGTTGGCGTCCACCAGCGGCCGTCTCCTTCCTCGCCGTTACAGACGTAGATATCAGTAGAACGGGCGTTACGGAAGTTCTCCCGGAAGAGCGTACCGTCAGCATTCTCTGACCTTTGGTCAGAGTGTGGCGTTGCATTTAGCTTCTCGGCATAGACGATACGGATGGTGTCGCCTCGCTGTCCGCGCACCTTCACCTTCAGCCAACCGGCAATGTTCTGGCCGATGTCAACGATGTTTCCTTTTAAGGATTGAGGCTGGATTTGTTGGAGCACCTTCATGCCCGGCGTCATCTGGGCTCGTAAATATGCCTGGGGAATGTCCGTTCGTTCTGCATTCTGCCACTTCGAATCGTCATAGCCTACCCAGTTCCAGCCCAGCAACTCCTTGCGGGCATCATACTCCTCGCCGTCGTACTCGTTGTTGGCACGGATGGGACCGTCGGCTGTTATCTTCCAGCCCTTGTCGTCTGTCTGCAGGCGTTGCGTGGTCCCATCGGTATATTCCACTATGACATTGATGCGGCATTTAGGGTAACCGAACGTGTGTATCTTGTAGGATTTGTGTTGCTGCATCGGGAAGTAGCGCCCGTTACCCAAGACGATGCCGAGGCAAATGCACGTACCCGCTCCCTCACAGACCAGGGGAGCGTTGACGATATGCTCTGTGATGTCGTAGGTATTATAATAGATGGTCTTGCGATAGTCGCTGGGCACCGGTGTCAACACCCTGTCGCCGATACGGTTGCCATTGACATAGAACTCGTGAAGTCCGATGCCGGCGACGTATGCCGTAGCGCGTTTCACCTCCTTATCCTTTAGCTGGAAATCCTTACGCAGGTAGCGGGCCGCCATCCGGGTGTGCATACCACGCTCTTCGCCTGGCAACAAACGCTCCAAACCTATCCAGTAGCCGCTCCATTTGCTTTCGTTCAGGAGCCCGATGCTGAAACATTCGTCACTGCTCCATGACGATTCGCCAGCCGTGGTCCATATTTTCACTTTCCACGTACATGCGGCATTGCTCTGCAATGGCTTGCCGGCATAAGGTATCCATAACTGTTGGTCGCTCTCTACCTTGCCAGTATTCCAGACTTCACCCTTGTCGTCACAAACTACAATCTGGTAGGCGGTCTGGCGGAGGTCTTGCTGGTTACTTGTTATCTGCCACGAGAAACGAGGCTCGGCAGTATCGATGCCTAATGGCTTGTCCAGATTCTCGATGCGCAAGTAGTCGACGCTGACGTCAGGCCGTACCACTTTCTTCTTCGCTGCCGTGATAGTCAGTGAAAACAGAGCCAACAATAATACAAGTTCTTTCTTCATGAATACTTCCGTTATGACGTAATATCGTTATAAGTTATTACGACATTATGTTACTCGTTCAAGTCCCTTTCCTTGGCTTTGTAGCCGTCGGGTGACAACTCTACTTGGTCTTTCTTCAGATAGTCTTTCGTAGCATCGACAACAATGAGTACGCCGTCTTCGATGCGTAGCGACTGCGGATGGTAGCGGAAGGTAAATACCTTTGAGTCAAACTCTCCAAGATACTTCAACTTTCCTGTGGCGGCCGTCATCCACCAAACGTTTTTCTTCGCTCCGCTGATCTTTGTCAGGTCGAGACGCATGTCGTTGCCGTTGTAGTTATATACCAAGAGGTAGTCGTTGCCGCGGGTGGCGATAAGACGGTTATACTGTGTTCCATTCTCTACGATGATACTTTGGTCGGCGACACGTTCAAAGTAGGGGAATGAGAGTATGAGGCGCTTCAGATATTGCATCTGGTGGTAGCCTGCGTCGTGCAGTCCCTCATACCACGTTTTCACGTCGCCTGCATCGCCATAGCTCGTCGGATAGCCAGGCTTCAGCATCTGCATGATGGCGTTATGACCATAGGTATGTCCGCAGCTACCGGCAAAAACGCTCCAATAGGCATAGCGGCGCACGTCGTAGTCCTGCCAGCGTGGCTCGTTAGGGTCGTGCAGTCCCATGGGGATATCTTCATACGACGGCTCAGCGTCCAAGACGGGTTTGATGGGATTATATTTCCATGTCGAATCGACATACATCCAGTTGTCTTCTTCCGTATTGTCGGGGATGGGATAGTCGGCATTGCCCATACGCTGGCCATAGCGGCGGTGACCACTTTGGAAGGTGTGGAAGTCAAGCCATGAAGCCTTGCTCCACCATTTCGCCGATGTGTATCGGCCACGGGGATGGTAGGTCATGAGGTGGTTCTTGTCGATGCTCTTAATGGTCGTGGCCAGCGTTTCCCAGACTTCAGGCTTGATGTCGCCCTGGATGTCGCCGCCCATAAACCAGATAATATTGGGCTTGTTCTTATAACGGTTGGCAAGGAAGGTACCGTACTTCTTCGCATCTTCCACACTTAACTTACCGTCCTTCACCAGTCCGCCCCAGATACATACCATGCCGATGTAGATGCCATGTTGAGCTGCCATGTTGACAATGTAGTCCATGTGATCCCAATAGCCATAGACACCTTTCTGATTGATTTTATCGAAGTTCCAGCCATCGATGTTCGACATTTGTCCATAGATATTGTAGGCCGGTACGCCATCGATGGTCTGTACCTGAACAACGTTATAGCCAGCCTTGGCACACGACTGCAAATACCACTCCGCTTCGGCTCGGTCGAGACGTTCTGGCAGGAGCCAGCCTGTATCACCTAGCCAGAAGAAGGGCTGTCCGTTCTCAAACTGCAGATAACGCTGATTATCTGAAACCTTTAACTTGCCGTTGTCCCATGGCTTACTGGCTTGTGCCGACACCGTCAGCAACGCAAGACACATGATTATCAATAGTTTTTTCATATTCACCTCTTTATATATATGACTTATGAGCCTATGATTTGTCGTCAGTTGGAGAAAGTCGGGAGTTTTGGGGATGTAGCAAATTATTTTGGATTTGTACCAATTCGCCTCTTCAGTTCGGCTGTTATGGAAAAACTTCTTATCTTTGCAGACAACAATCAAGAAACCTGATTTACTATATGAACAAACGAACAATTCTCGCTGCCCTGATGATGGCAGCAACAGTGGGCCTTCAGGCTCAGAAACCCATGAAAGCCCCCAAGGGAGGCAAGGTCATTAGTGATGAATTAATTGGCATCTTTTTCGAGGACATCAACAACTGTGCTGATGGTGGTCTCTATGCCGAGTTGGTACAGAACGGTTCTTTCGAGTTCTCACCCATAGACCACGATGACTGGGGACCAGGTACTGCTTGGCGCATGATTCGTCCAGGACACTCTCTTGGATGGTTCGAACCCCTCAAGGACAATCCCGTTCATGCCAATAACGCCACTTATATGCGTCTCCACATCGAGCGCACCAGGGAGTTCTATGACTTCAAGGGCTGGAGGGGCTTTGGCCTGCAGAACAACGGCTACGACGGAATTCCCGTGACGGCTGGTGCAAAGTACGACTTCTCGGCCTTTATGCGTAATGTCAGTGGTGAGGCCAAGACCGTACGTGTTTCACTTGTCGAGCCACAGGGATGGGACAAAGATCCCAAGCTTTTGGCCGATGCAACTTTCAAAGTGGAAGCAAAGAATTGGCAAAAGTTTGAGACTGTGCTCACGCCTGATGCTGACTGCAAGAATGCCGTCCTGCAGATTCTCGCACTTGATCTCGGCGACATGGACCTTGATGTAGTGTCGCTGATGCCGGAGGATACCTATAAGGGACATGGTCTGCGCAAAGACCTCGCCCAGGCACTGGCCGACCTGAACCCTAAATTCATGCGCTTCCCCGGTGGTTGCGTGGTACATGGCGGTGGTGATGGTTTCTGGAATACCTATCGTTGGAAGACCACGATAGGGCCGAAGGAGACACGTCGTCCCTTGAAGAACACTTGGGGCTATCACCAGTCGATGGGTCTTGGATATTATGAGTATTTCCAGTTCTGTGAGGACGTGGGTATGCAACCTCTGCCTATCCTGCCATGTGGCGTATCGTGTCAGGGCACGAATGGCGGTTGGAGCATGAAGGACCAAGCACAGGACGTGGTGCCTATGTCGCAGATGGACGAGTGGGTGCAGGATGCACTTGACCTCATTGAATGGGCTAACGGTGACCCTGCCACTTCGAAGTGGGCAAAGATGCGTGCTGATGCAGGACACCCGAAACCCTTTGGTCTGAAGTATTTGGGCTTAGGCAATGAGGAACGCATTTCGCCCGAATTCATCGAAAGATTTAAGTATATGTATGAGCGTATCGTTAAGGCTCATCCTGAGATTGTAATCGTTGGAACGGCAGGTCCGGGCTCTCATCCCGGCAATCCCGACTTGGAGAATGGTTGGAAGTTGGCCGAAGAACTTGGAATGCCCATCATCGACGAGCATTACTACGAGCCTAACCGCTATTTCCTCAACAGCCGCCAGTA
>JAEEVT010000075.1 GCA_016291005.1 Prevotella sp.
GCGTGATGGGGGTGATGACCTCCTTGCCGGCAGGAGTGATGACCACCTGCACCTCAGCCCCGGCCTTGATAAGTCCGCGGATGATGTAACACGCTTTATATGCTGCTATCGACCCTGTAATGCCTAAAACTATTTTCTTTCCCCTCAACATAAGATATTGTCAATTCAATTGTCAATTACCTCTGTGCTTCACGCAGGCGGATGCGGGTCAACACCTGCTTGGTGTTATAGGTAAACTCGCCGCCCAGGATCCAGCTGTAGTAGCCTGGGTCGAAGCGAAGCACGTCGGCCACGGGAACGCCTTTGTGCTTGCCGAAGTTGAACACCTCGGTGCGCTTGCCGTTGACGTCGGCCCAGACGATGCGTCCTGCGAAGTCGACATTGTCGTTGACTTTCGAGAATTCGGCCAGTGCCTGCATGTCGTTTGGCAGCGTGCGCTCGGTGGGGTCTTCGCCCAAGGCGCGCTGGTGCTCCTCGGTGTAGCAGTCGAGCTGGCCTTGAAGTACGCGATAGGTTGCCTCGGTGTCCTGGTCGGCGCGGTGTGCCTCGAAGTCGTCCTCCATCTTGCGACCGCAATAGAACTTATAGGCGGCAGCCAGATTGCGACGCTCCATCTTGTGGAAAATGGTCTGTACGTCGATGAGTCGGCACTTCGAGAAGTCGAAGTCGATGCCTGCGCGCAGGAACTCTTCCGCCAACAGGGGTACGTCGAAGTGGTTGGAGTTGAATCCGGCAATGTCGCTGCCCGTGAAGACCTCGCAGATCTTGGCAGCAATCTGCTTGAAGGTGGGCTTGTCCTTGACGTCGTCGTTGGAGATGCCCGTCAGTTCTACCACTTCGGCGGGGATGGGCTTCTCTGGGTTGATGAGTTCGTTGCCACGGACTTCGCGCCCGTCGGGGTACACCTTAATATATGACAACTGGATGACGCGTTCCTTGACAATGTCAAGTCCCGTCGTCTCCAGGTCAAAAATTACAAGTGGCTTCTGTAAGTTCAGCTTCATAATCAGTCGTTGATCAGCATTGGCATCATGAGCATGAGGACATCTTGGTTCTCAGGCTGTTCGGAGGGCAGCACGAGTCCGGCGCGGCTGGGGTCAGCCAGCTGGATGAGTACTTCCTGACAGTCGAAGTTGCCCAATATCTCGATGAACGACGAACCCTTGAAGCCGATGCTCATGGGCTGACCGTTGTACTCGCACGACATGCGCTCAGTGGCCGTCTTCGAGAAGTCGTAGTCCTCGGCGTCGAGCTGGAGTGTGCCACCTTCGACGTGGAAGCGGATGAGGTTGCTGGAGTCGTTGGCGAAGGGCTGTACGCGGCGCAGGGCAGCGAGCAAGGCCTGACGGTCGACGGTGAGCTGGTTGGGGTTGTTCTGCGGAATGACCGAGTTGTAGTTGGGATAGCGTCCCTCGATGAGTCGGCATGTCAGCTCGCCGTCACCATAACTGATCTGTGCGTTGCGCTCGTCGAAGCGTATCACGACGTCGCCACCGTCCTTGCCTAACAGGTTTTTCAGCAGCGTGGCGGGCTTCTTGGGCAGGATGAATGCTGCGGGCTGTTCGCTGTGGATGTTCAGAACCTTGTTGCGCACGAGCTTATGACCGTCGGAAGCTACTATTGACAGGCACTCCGGGGTGAAGTCGAAATAGAGTCCGTTCATAACGGGGCGCAGTTCGTCCTGAGCCGTGGCAAACAGTGAGCGGTTGATGTTCTCGGCCAGCATGGCGTTGGAAATGACGATTTCCGTAGCGCCTTCGCTGATGCTCTGGGTCTGTGGGAACTCGTCGGCGTTCTCGACGGGCAGCGAGAACATACCGTTCTGGTAGGAAATCTTGGCGATGTTAGCCTGTTGGTCGACGTCGAAGGTGATAGGCTGCTCAGAGAAACCCTTGACGGCCTCCAGGAGGTCGTGGTTTCCAACGGCGAAACGTCCGTCGGAATCGCTTTCTGTCAGTTCTACCTGGGTCTTCATGACATTCTCGCTGTCTGAGGCAGTCAGGTGGAGGATGCCGCCCTGGATGTCGAACACGAAGTCTGCCAGAATGGGCAGTGAGTTCTTGCTGTTGATGACTCTTGCAAGTGCATTAAGTTTGCTGCTAAGTGCAGTGCTGGAAACGGTAAATCTCATTTGTATTTTTGTTTTTAGTTCTCTTTTTATTCAAATTGAGTACAAAAATACAAAAAGTCTTGCTCAATAACAAAAATTCTGAGCGAAAAATTCTCTTTTTAGAATTATTTTCCGTAATTTCGCAATCTGAAACAGAAAACAACAACTAAAATAAGGTATTTTTATTATGGATTTAACAGGAAGAATCATTGCCGTATTGCCGGCAAGTAGTGGTGTGTCACAGCGCACTGGTAACCCTTGGATGTCGCAGGATTATGTCATTGAGGTGCCGGGTCAGTTCCCCAGGAAGTGTGTGTTCCGCGTATTTGGCGAAGACCGTATCAAGCTGTTTAATATTCAGATGGGTGAGGACCTGACGATTCAGTTCGACATTGACGCTCACGAGTTCAATGGCCGTTGGTTCAACGACATCCGTGCTTTCAACGTAGTACGTGGTGCTGTTCCTGTTGCCGCTGCCCCAGGTGCTCCCGTTGCTGCTGCTCCTGGTGCTCCTGTCGCTGCTGCTCCTGAAGCTGGTGCAGCCCCCTTTCCTCCCCAGCAGCCTGTAGCCCCTGCTGCAGAGACGGCTCCCTTCCCTCCTGCTCAGGAACCCGCAGGTGACGGCTCCACCGATGACCTTCCCTTTTAGGATTAGTTTCTCGTCTGGAACGTGGACAGACGGGAACTCCTAATATATAATAATAAGGTATATTCCAACGCTGGAATATACCTTATTTAATTATGTCTCTTTCTGGATAATCTGAAGAGTCCAGCTGACGTCAGATCTTATTTCAGCTGTTCCTCGACGAACTGCTTGAGGGGTTCGCCACGAAGGCCTCGACGAAGAATCTTTCCGTTCTGGTCGACGACGATGGTGTGGGGGATGCTGGTGACGTCGAAGTACTGGGCGATAGCGTTCTCCCAGCCTTTCAGGTCGCTCATCTGTGGCCATACGACGCCGAGCTGTCCTGTTGCTTTAGCCCACGCTTCCTGACTGTTGTCGAGCGAAACGCCTACGATGCCGAAGCCGCGGTCTTTCAGTGCGTTGTACATCTCGACCATGAATGGCATTTCCTGTCGGCAGGGCCCACACCACGATGCCCAGAAGTCGATGACGGTCACCTTGTTTTTCTTCACCTCTTCTAACAGGCTGACTGAGCTGCCGTCGAGGGCCGTCTGCGAGAAGTCCTGGATGGTAGCACCTTCTCCCGTCTTTTCTGCGGCGGCAATTGCTTTCTCTACCTCCTTGATGGCAGGTCTGCAGCGCAAGTCCTCAGGCATTTTCTTTATCAGCTTGGCGCGGGTGGCGTTGTCTATCAGCTCTGCAGGATAGTAGGTCAGCAGGAAGTAGCCGAACTCGTTGTCGACGTTTTCCTCGGCCTTCTTTACTACGAGGGCGGCAAAGCGCTTGTTCAGCTGCTCTATCTGTGCCATGCCTTTGTCCTGTTCCTCCTTGGGCAGGTTGCCAGCATAGACGTGTTCAGCTATTTTATTAATCTCCTTGCCGATGACCATGACGGAGTCGTTCAGCTCCTGCCACTCCTCGTTGCAGTCCGTACCGCCTACACGGCTGGCACCTGGCTGCTGGGTGAGGTGGATGCTGATGGTGCCTGGCTCCAAGAAGAAGGGAGCGTTGATTTCGTTGCGCTTGGCACTATAGATCATGCAAAGGGCGGTGGTGTCTGTCTCACCCTTCAGCGAGAACTCGCCGTCCTTGATGACGATGGTGTCGCTGGGCTCACCAGTTTGCATGTCACGTGTTAAATACAGGGTGTCGCCATCGGCAAGACCTTCTGTTGTACCCTTGATTTTATAGCTGTTCGACTGGCATGCCGTCAGTCCGAGCAGGAGGGTACTAAATAAGATACTGACTTGAAATGCTTTCATTGTTGATAACTCTACGGATGGTTTCTGCAAAAAGGTCGGCTACGCTAAGCTGCTTGACCTTGGCACAGCGCTGTGAGTAGGGGATGGAGTCGGTGAAAACGATCTCCTCGAGGGCTGAGTCCTGTACGCGCTCGCTGGCCGGTCCACTCATGACGCAGTGTGAGGCACAGGCACGGACGGTCTTGGCACCAGCGGCCTTCATGATGTCGGCAGCCTTGGTGATAGTACCTGCCGTATCGACCATATCGTCGATGATGACGACGTTCTTGCCTTCGACGTCGCCAATGATCTGCATGGAGGAGACGACATTGGCACGGGCACGGGTCTTGTTGCACAGTACGAGCGGACAGCCTAAGAACTTGGCATAGGTGTTGGCACGCTTCGAGCCGCCTACGTCAGGCGAGGCAACGACCAGGTCCTCGAGCTGCAGGCTCTGCAGGTAAGGCAGAATGACGTTAGAGGCATAGAGATGGTCGACGGGAACGTTGAAGAATCCCTGTATCTGGTCTGCGTGGAGGTCCATGGTGATGACGCGGTTGACGCCAGCAGCGGAGAGCAGGTCGGCCACGAGTTTTGCGCCTATGCTGACGCGCGGCTTGTCCTTACGGTCCTGACGTGCCCAGCCGAAATAAGGGATGACGGCATTGATGGTACGTGCAGAAGCGCGCTTGGCAGCGTCAATCATGAGCAGCAGCTCCATCAAATTGTCGGAACTGGGGAATGTGCTTTGTACGAGGAAGATGTCGCGTCCGCGGATGCTCTCCTCGTAAGAGACGGCAAACTCTCCGTCAGAGAACTTGGTGATGACCAGTTCGCCGAGCGGACAACCTAAGCTTTGGCAGATTTTCTCTGCGAGGTACTTCGTGGCAGTACCAGAAAACACCATGTAGTTTTTGTTGTTACCCATCTTTATATTGTCGATTTACGTATTTCCGATTTATATGTCCTGCGTCAAGAACTTCAATTCTTCAATTTTTCAATTCTTCATTTTCTCATCCCACGGCCTTGCGCAGCTTGGCAAAGTGGTGGATTAGCTCCTGATAGTCCAGTTCCTGATGGATGTTGAAGCGGTTCCAGAGGTCGCCGCTGATGACGACTCCGCCGAATCCCAAATCCTTGGCCATGCGTATGGTGTCGAGATTCATGCCTCCAAGGGCATAAACATGCTTGTCGATGAGTCCTCGACGTGATGCTTCCTTCAGGGCTTCTTCCGTGAATGTAGCCTTCTGGTCGGCTTCCGTCTGACTGTCGAAGATGTACTTCAGGAAGACGTAGTCGGCATCCTTCTTGGCCGCCTTCAGCTGGTCCAAGTGTGTACAAGTACGGGTGACGTGTCCCCTGTAACCTTTGGGAGCAGGAGCCGTCTCGTTGTCAATGTGGATGCCACGCAACTTATACTCTTCCTTGAGATAGAAATTCTCGTGGACGGTAATCTTGGAGTAGTAGTCGTTGGAAAGCAGCGTAAGCAGGCGCTCAGAATATATCGGCTCAGAGGCAGGCTTGTAGAGGTGCAGGTTGTCAAGCCCCTCGTCGAACAACGACGTGAGTATCTTGTCTTCTTCCACGAAGAACGTGGGCTGAGTCATTACTACAAGCTTCATCTGCTTTGAACTTTGATCTTTGAACTTTGATCTTTGAACTTTGTGATTACACTAAGTGGAACCTGAAACTTGAAACCGTTATGATTAGCTGGCGGCCTCGAACTCTTCCAAGAAGCGGACGTCGTTCTCAGAGAACAGGCGCAGGTCGCTGACGCGGTATTTCAAGTTGGTGATGCGCTCGACACCCATGCCGAAGGCGTAGCCGCTGTAAATCTTGGAGTCGATGCCGCACTGTTCCAGCACGTTGGGGTCCACCATGCCGCAGCCTAATATTTCCACCCAGCCAGTATGCTTGCAGAATCCGCAGCCCTCGCCGCCACAGATGAAGCACGAGATGTCCATCTCTGCTGAAGGCTCTGTGAAGGGGAAATAGCTGGGGCGCAGACGAATCTGCGTGTCAGCTCCGAACATTTCGCGGGCAAAGGAGAGTAACACCTGCTTGAGGTCAGTGAAACTCACGTTTTTATCTATATATAAGCCCTCCACCTGATGGAAGAAGCAATGTGCGCGGGCTGTGATGGCCTCGTTACGATAGACACGGCCTGGGCAGATGACGCGGATGGGGGCAGTCAGTTTGCCGTCCTCAGTATGCATCTGTTCCATGACGCGAGCCTGGACACTCGACGTATGCGAGCGCAGCAGGATGTTCTTGGTCACATCGTTGGGATGCTGGCTGACGAAGAAGGTGTCCTGCATATCGCGCGCAGGATGGTCAGCGGCAAAGTTCATCTTGGTGAACACGTGGAGGTCGTCCTCCACTTCAGGACCGTCAGCGAGGATGAAGCCCATGCGTGAGAAGATGTCGATAATCTCGTTGGTGACGATGGTCAGGGGGTGGCGTGTGCCCAACTGTATGGGGTAGGGTGTGCGAGTCAGGTCTATGCCCTCGTCGCCCGTCTCCTGTGTGGCACACTCTTCGCGCAGCTGGTTGATACGCTCCGTGGCCAAAGTCTTCAGTTCGTTAATCTTCATGCCGACTTCCTTCTTCTGCTCGGCAGGAACATCGCGGAAGTCGTTCATCAGGGCAGGAATCTCGCCCTTCTTGCTTAGATATTTCAGTCGCAGCTGCTCAACCTCTTCGGCATTCTGAGCGCTGAGGGTTTGTACTTCTTTCAGAAGTTCTTCAATCTTGTCAAGAATCATGTTAATTTACAATTTGACAATTTACAATTTGACAATTACTATTAGCGGGTTTGCTATTTGCGTGCAAAGGTACGAAATAAATTAAATATTAAAGATTAAATATTAAATTATTTTCGCCATTTGCTGCTGCAGTTCCTTGGCCTTCTGGGCCGCAACCTCTGCAAAGTCCTCGCCCTGAGAGGCATAGATGATGCCGCGTGAGGAATTGACCAGCAGGCCGACTTCGCCAGGAATCATGCCGTAACGGCACACCTCTTCCAGACTTCCGCCCTGGGCGCCTACGCCAGGAACCAACAGAAAGTGACGTGGGGCCACCTTGCGGATTTCCTCGAACATTTGGCCTTGCGTGGCACCTACGACGTACATCATGTTCTCGTCGTTGCCCCACTGCTGGCTCTGCCTCAACACCTTCTCGAAGAGGCGCTCACCCTGGGCATCCTCCGTCAGCTGGAAGTCGTGCGAACCTTTGTTACTGGTCAGCGCCAGCAGAATGACCCATTTGTCCTTGTAGCCCAAGAATGGCGTGACGCTGTCCTCGCCCATGTAAGGTGCGACAGTCAGGGCATCCACGTCGTACTCCTCGAAGAACGTCTTGGCATACATCTTCGACGTGTTGCCGATGTCGCCGCGCTTGGCGTCAGCGATGACGAAATGCTGCGGGTAGTTCTCTTTCAGGTAGGCTATCGTTTCTTCGAAGGCTGCGATGCCCTCCAGTCCGTATGCCTCGTAGAAGGCCAGGTTAGGCTTGTAGGCTACACAGTAAGGCGCCGTCGCATCGATAATGGCCGTGTTGAACTCATACAGCAGGCCGTATGTCTGTTCCTCCTCCTCATATTCATTCTTTACCCTTTCCACTAACGACTTCGGCATCTTGTCGATGTCTGTGTCCAGTCCTACGCAGAGAAACGACTGCTTTTCGCGTATCTGCTGTATTAATTCTTGTCTGGTCATAACTATTTAATAATCATTATTCACTATTTCACGATTCATTAGTGAAGCGCCTTCACTATTCACTATTCACTATTCATTAGCGAAGTGCTAAAGTTCTGTTTCTTTCATGCGCTCAGCATTCTCGGCCACCGTCAGGGCGTCGATCATGGGCTGGATGTCGCCTCCTAAGAAGCCCTGCAGATCATGGGTGGTATAGCCGATGCGGTGGTCTGTTACGCGGCCCTGTGGGAAGTTGTAGGTGCGTATCTTTGCTGAGCGGTCGCCTGTCGAGACGAGACTTTTACGACGCGAGGCGATGTCGTCCATGTACTTCTGGTGCTCCTTATCATAAATAAAGGTATATAGGCGCGAGAGCGCGCGTTCCTTATTCTTAGGTTGGTCGCGCGTTTCAGTACATTCGATGAGGATTTCCTCCGTCTCGCCCGTATTGGGGTTCTTCCACATATAGCGCAGACGGACGCCAGACTCCACCTTGTTGACGTTCTGACCACCAGCTCCTGAAGAACGGAACGTGTCCCACTTGATTTCGCCCTCGTTGACATGCACCTCAAACTTGTCGGCCTCTGGTAGTACGGCCACTGTCGCTGCTGAGGTGTGCATACGCCCCTGCGTTTCTGTGGCAGGCACACGTTGGACGCGATGAACGCCGCTCTCGTACTTCAGCGTACCATAGACGTCGGCTCCTGAGACGGCGAAGTCAATCTCCTTGAAACCGCCCACGGCTCCTTCTGAGACGCTGGTGATGCTGAGCTGCCAACCCTTGGAATCACAGAAGCTCTTGTACATCTTGAACAGGTCGCCAGCAAACAGCGCAGCCTCGTCGCCGCCTGTTCCTGCGCGAATCTCCATCTGAACGTTCTTGGCGTCCTCAGGGTCTTTGGGGATGAGGGCAATCTTGATCTCCTCTTCCAGCTTAGGCTGTAGGGCTTCGTTTTCAGACAGTTCCTCGCGAGCCATCTCCTTCATCTCTGGGTCGTCCTCGTTGGCCAGGATGTCCTTAGCCTCGCGGATGCTGTTCAGACAGGCGATGTAGCGCTTGCGGGCGTCCATGATGTCGCCCAGGTCCTTGTATTCCTTGGTGAGTTTTACAAAACGGTTCTGGTCGGCTATCACGTCAGGGTCGGTAATCAGGGTAGAAACCTCCTCGAAGCGCGCCTCCAGGCCGTCGAGCTTTTGTAGTATGTTGTTATTCTCCATATTCGTTGTTGGGTTTGTTGCTGTGGCAACGTACTCCGTAATCGTTGTTGGGGGTGTTGCTGTGGCACAGCAACATACTGAACGTTAGTAATTGAAGGTGCCGAACTCTGACTGGATGGTCAACGAGCGGGGGCCTTCCTCGATGTGGCCTACCACCTGAGCGTCGATGTTGAACGAACGAGAGATGGCGATGACCTGTTCTGCCACTTCTGGACGGACGTAAATCTCCATGCGGTGACCCATGTTGAACACCTGGTACATCTCCTTCCAGTCTGTGCCTGAGCACTCGTGGATGGCCTGGAACAGCGGCGGCACAGGGAACATGTTGTCCTTGACGACGCGGCAGTTGTCGCCCACGAAGTGGAGCACCTTGGTCTGGGCGCCACCCGTGCAATGTACCATGCCGTGGATTTCTGGGCGCAGCTCGTCGAGCAGGCGCTTGATGACGGGAGCGTAGGTGCGGGTGGGGGAGAGCACGAGCTGGCCCATGTCGGGCAGGTCGCTTTGCTGGCCCATGTTGGGCAGGTTGCTTTGGTGGTCTGTGTTAGGCTGTTCGCTTTGCTGCAACATTGTTGCAGCATAGTGGACGGAGTCAGTCAGGGCGTACTTGCCGCTGTAGACGAGGTCGGCGGGTACGGCGTGGTCGTAGCTCTCTGGGTAGCGTTCTGCGAGATATTTGGCGAAGACGTCGTGGCGGGCGGAAGTGAGTCCATTCGAGCCCATACCGCCGTTGTAACGCTTCTCGTAGGTTGCCTGGCCTGTGCTTGACAAGCCTACGATGACGTCGCCAGGGCGGATGTTGGCATTGTCGATGACGTCCTTGCGGCGCATGCGGCAGGTCACGGTGCTGTCGACGATGATGGTTCGTACGAGGTCGCCCACGTCGGCCGTCTCGCCACCTGTAGGCCAGATGCCGATGCCCATGTCGCGCAGTTCTGCGAGCAGTTCGTCAGTGCCGTTGATGATGGCTGAGATGACTTCGCCAGGGATGAGCATCTTGTTACGGCCGATGGTCGATGAGACCAGGATGTTGTCAACAGCGCCTACGCAGAGCAGGTCGTCAGTGTTCATGACGATGGCATCCTGAGCAATGCCCTTCCATACTGAGAGGTCGCCCGTCTCACGCCAGTACATATAGGCGAGGCTTGACTTGGTGCCTGCCCCATCGGCATGCATGATGTTGCAGTAGTCTGGATCGCCGCCGAGGATGTCAGGGATGATTTTGCAGAAGGCCTGCGGAAAGATGCCCTTGTCTATGTTCTTGATGGCAGCGTGGACATCCTCCTTGGCGGCGCTGACGCCACGCTGCATATAGCGGTTGTTCATTAAAAAATATAAAATGCAAAAATGTAAAAATGTAAAAATTAAGTAGTCCCAATAATTACGAATTGCCGTTTTCTAATCTTCGTAGAATCCCCACTTCGTGACTTTGCTGACGTCTGGCGCTGACGATGACATAACACGTTTCAGCTTGACGTAGATGTCCTTGCCGTCCTTGTCAGGGTATTTGCCCTCGAACCACTGTTCCGTTATCGACCAGTCGTCGTAGAAGCAGTACTCTTCTTGAGTATCAACAGACTTGAACTCAAAGCCAGGGTTTCCGTTGTTTCGCTTCCAGCAATCCCAAGAGATGTGGTGATAGACGGCCTCCAACTCAGGCAGGTTGTAGTATTCTATCATGATGCCGTCGCCAACAATCGACGTGTTGGTCTCCTGGTTGAAGTGTAAGACGGTGCGTGTGGGTTTGATGACCTTGCCGTGGAAGGAACGCACGATGCCCATGTCACCCTCCCATGTGCCTTTGATGGCTCGTCCCATGGCTTCTTCGTCTTCACACGAGACGAAGGCTGCAGCACAGAACACAATAGCCAGCAGCATGAATAACTTGCTCTTCATAGAGATAATACAAAATGTAATTATTCAAAATGCAATAACTGACTGGTGTCAATTGCTTAGAATTTCACCTGCGGGGCTTTCTCTGCGCCAGCCTCTGCCTCGAACTTCGTCATCTGGCTAAAGCCAAAGATGCCAGCGAGGATGTTCTTGGGGAACGAACGGATGACGACATTGTACTGCTGTACGACGCCATTGAACGTGTTGCGGGCCTCGTTGATACGGTTTTCTGTGCCCTCCAACTGCACTTGCAGGTCGCGGAAGTTCTCGTTGGCTTTCAGGTCAGGATAGTTTTCCTGAATGGCAATCAGCTTGCCGAGTGCAGCGCCCAGCTCGCCTTGTGCCTGCTGGAACTCCTTCAGTTTCTCAGGCGTCATCTTCTCTGGGTCAAGCGTGATTTGTGTAGCCTTTGAACGGGCGGCAATGACACCCTCGAGGGTCTCCTTCTCGTGCGAGGCATAGCCCTTGACAACCTCTACGAGGTTTGGTATGAGGTCTGCACGACGCTGATAGGCAGACTGGACGTTGGCCAGGGCGGTGGTAGCCTTTTCCTGTTCAGCGACCATAGAGTTGTAAGCACTTGCAGCCCAACCACCGATGATGACGACAGCTGCGATAATTCCGATTGTTGATTTACTGAGCTTCATAATTGTTATGTTTTAATTGTTGTTATTGTTTCGTTGTTTTTTTCCTCGCGGGAAAACCGCGAGGCGCGCAACCAGCGGGTGAATGGCGAGGCCGCTACCAGCGGGATGTGGCGCCGCCTCCTCCGAAGGAACCTCCGCCAAAGGAGCCTCCGCTGAAACCGCCGCCTCCTCCACCGCTGAAGCCTCCGCCTCCAAAGCCTCCGCCTCCGCTGCTGAAACCGCTACTGGTGGCGACGTAGAAGGGGTTGGGGAGCAGCGCTACGGCTCCAGCAATACCCATCCAATGGTATTTCTTATTCTTCTTCAGGAAGAAGATGAATAGGGCGATAAGGGCTATTGTGGCCGTTCCCAGGACGCCAGTGGTCTGGTCTTCTATCTCGTCGCTCTTGCTGAGCAGCGAAGACATTTGTGGTAGTTCCTTCCTTTGCAGGGTGGAATAGACGGCTTCCACTAAGTAGACCATGCCGCTATCGGGCTTCTCGGCCCTCATGGCAGGTACGACGTACTCCTGTTCCAGCCTGTGGCACTCGGCATCTGTGAGGTCGGCTTCCAGTCCTCGGCCTGGCGACATGTTGATGCTGTGGTCCAGATAGCCCACGACGATGACCAGTCCGCGATCGTTATAGCCTACGCCATATTTGTTGCCAACGTCCTGTGCGAAACGGAAGGGGTCGTCGTTCTCGATGTGGTTGACGACGATGACGACGGACTGTACGCCCAGATCGAGGTTCAGCCGTTGCAGGGTGACGTTCATGTGGTTGACGGCAGGCTGCGTGAGCACGCTGTCAGGGTTCGAGACGTATTGCGTGGAGTCCTGGAGGTAGGGGATGGGGATGTTGTCAGCATTCCAGGTCCTTGCCTCTGCCATTTCTGCGAAGGCCGACACTGGTGCCGTCTCTTCTTCTGGCAATGCTCCCACGCAGCACATCATGGTCAGCACGACGGCTGCGACAAACATCCAGCCCCACAGTTTGCGTTCCTTAACCCATTGGGGGTCAGACAGTTTGTGGGCCTCGATGATGTTTTTGCGCTTCTGGCGATATTCGCGAGCCAAAGCCTCGTACTTCTTGGAGTACTGCTTCTTCAGGTGCGACGACGTCAGGTTCCATGCGTAGCTCTGGGTGCTCTCCATGTCGTAGGAGTCCTCCAGTGCGCGGATGGCGTCGTTGTACTGGTTAGTCAGCTTATTGATGTTGTCGACGTAGGTCATTTCTTTTTCTCTTTGGCCGCAATGGTATTGCGGCATAGTGAACGTTTTTTGGCCGCAATGGTATTGCGGCATAGTGAACCTTATAGTGGACGATTACTTTTCGTGCCAGAACTCCCACGAGGCGAAGGCCTGAAGGAGGAGCATCTCCAGGCCGTTCTTGGTCTGGGCGCCGTACTCCTCGCCGCGCTTCATGAAGAGCGTCTCGTCAGGGTTGTAGATGAGGTCGTAGAGGATGGTGTGCTTGTCCATGGCCTTGTAGGGCAGCAGGGGGCACTCCTCAGTCTTGGGGTACATGCCTACTGGCGTGCAGTTGACGATGACGTTGTACTCCTTGACGACGTCTGGTGTGATGGACTGGTACTGGATGGTCTCTGGTCGCTCGTAGCGTGAGACGAAGACGGTCTCGAGTCCCAGGTTGCGCAGTCCGTAGTCGATGGCTTTCGACGCACCTCCTGTGCCAAGGATGAGTGCCTTCTTGTGCCACTTGCTGTCCAGCATGGGCTCGATGCTCTGTGTGAAGCCTATGACGTCGCTGTTGTAGCCTTTCAGCTTGACGTTACGCCCCTCGTGTGTAACGCGAATGACGTTGACGGCTCCTATGGCACGGGCTTCCGGCGAGATGTTGTCGAGGAAGGGTATGACCTTCTCCTTGTAGGGGATGGTGACGTTGAGTCCTTTCAGCTCCGGATTGGAGCTGAGTACCTCGGGCAAGGCGTCGATGGTGGGAATCTCGTAGTTCTCATACACGGCGTCGATGTCTTCATCGTGGAACTTCTGGTTGAAGTAGCTGATGGAGAACGAGTGCCCTAAGGGATATCCGATAAGTCCGTACTTGTCCATATTCTTTACGATTTACGTTTTGTTATTTACGATTTCGACGATGGCCTGTTTGTTGTTTGCTATTTCGACGATGGCCTCTGTTTTATTGACGATTCTATTTCGTAGCGAGGTACATGGTGCAGATGCCGCAGG
Source organism: Prevotella sp. (assembly GCA_016291005.1). Lineage (GTDB taxonomy): Bacteria > Bacteroidota > Bacteroidia > Bacteroidales > Bacteroidaceae > Prevotella. The sequence continues at coordinate 13,612 of JAEEVT010000075.1, forward strand.
TGAGTCGCTGGAAGCGGGCTTCGCTGAATCCGGCCTTCTGGAGTATCGTGACCATCTGCTCGCCTTGTGGGAAGGCCTCGATGGTTTTCGTCAGATAGCTGTAGGCGCTGGTGTCCTTTGAGACGAGTCGTCCGTAGAGTGGCAGCACCGTGTTGGCATAGACCTTGAACAGTTGCTTCATGGGGAATCGGACAGGTGTCGTCAGTTCCACGATGCTGAGGTGGCCTCCAGTTCGCAGCACGCGGCACATCTCTGCCAGTCCCTTGTCCAGGTCAGCGAAGTTGCGTATGCCGAATGCCGCTGTGACGGCGTCGAAGGTTTCAGCAGGGTAGGAGAGGCGGGTGCAGTCTTCGCGCTCGAAGCTGATGATGCCGTCCAGACCTTTCTCCCTGACCTTCCTTCGGCCAACGTCCATCATGCCCTCTGAGATGTCGGCTCCGACGAGTCGTGTGGGCTTCAGCATCTCTGCTGCGAGGATGGCAAAGTCGCCCGTTCCTGTGGCAATGTCGAGCATCGTCTGGGGCTTGTATGGTGCCAGCGCCTCGATGGCCTTGCGCCTCCATCCACGGTCGATGTCCCACGAGAGTCGATGGTTCAGCGTGTCGTAGGTGGGTGCGATATTGTTAAACATTTGCTCCACCTGCTCTGCTTTAGACCCTGAGTTATAGGGAGTTATCGTCTCCTGCTGGTAAGCCATTCGTTCACGTTCTTCTCTATTCTTGCGGCCAGGTCTTCTGTGACGTCAGCACGTTCGAAGCGCTCGCCGACGATGTGCTCGTAGAGTTCGATGTAGCGCTCTGAGACGCTTTCAGCGTAGGCGTCAGTAATCTCTGGCATCACCTGTCCAGGCTCGTTCATGAAGTCGTGCTCGATGAGCCACTGGCGCACGAACTCCTTCGAGAGCTGGCGCTGAGGCTCGCCCTTGGCGAGCTTCTCCTCGTAGCCGTCAGCATAGAAGTAGCGGCTGGAGTCAGGCGTATGGATCTCGTCGATGAGGTACACCTTGCCGTCGCGCTTGCCAAACTCGTATTTCGTGTCGACGAGGATGAGTCCGCGCTTGGCGGCAATCATCTGTCCGCGCTGGAAGATTCTGCGTGTATAGTCCTCCATCACGGCGTAGTCCTCGGCTGAGACCAGTCCCTGGGCGATGATCTCCTCGCGCGAGATGTTCATGTCGTGGCCCTCGTCAGCCTTCGTCGTAGGCGTTATGATGGGCTCAGGGAAACGCTCGTTCTCCTTCATGCCGTCAGGCAGGCGGACGCCGCACAGCTCGCGACAGCCGTTCTTGTACTCGCGCCAGGCGGAGCCAGTGAGTATCGAGCGGATAATCATCTCCACGCGGAAGCCCTCGCACTTCAGTCCCACGGTGACCATGGGGTCTGGCGTGGCAAGCTTCCAGTTGGGGCAGATGTCCGTCGTGGCATCCAGGAACTTGGCGGCAATCTGGTTGAGCACCTGGCCCTTGAAGGGGATGCCCTTTGGCAGGACGACGTCGAACGCGGAGATGCGGTCTGTAGCCACCATCACCATCAGGTCGTCGTCAATGTTGTAAACGTCGCGCACCTTGCCGTGATACACGCTCTTCTGTCCCTTGAAGTGGAAGTCAGTCTTTGTTAAAGCTTTCATCTTTCTGTATATCTTGTTTCTATTTTGTGTAATCCTTTTTTCCGATTGTGTAGTCCTTTTTACAGGTTGTGTAATCCTATTTAGAATATACGCACGTGTGTGCGCACACCTTATAAGGTGCAAAGGTAAGAAAAATCGTTCAAATTACACCTGCTTACCCCCGTAACAGCTTTCGTTTTTATAGATTTTTAACCATGAGACGCGCGCTGCGTCGTCAGCATCAGCCGCAGGAATCCTAAGGAAAACCGTCGGAAATCCTAAGGAAAACCGCAGGAAATCACGGCGATAATCGATGGAAATCCTAAGGAAAAACGCAGGAAATCACGGAAACTTTCGTCGATAGTTTTCAAGAAAACCGTCGATGTCTTAACTCGAAGTCGTCGATGCTCTTCAGGAGATTCGTCGATTCAGACAAAGAGGGTTGACGCCGTATCACCGTATCGCCGTAACATCTGCTGTTTTTAATGTCGACGCCGTTACGCAGTTACGCAGTTACGCAGTTACTTTTACCGTCGGCGCAGTTTCATTTTCTAATGAGTATTTATATTATATTATATATATAATTATAATTATATATATAATATAAAAATTAATTATTCTCCAAAAGTCACAGCGCAATTACACCTTATGTAACTGCGTAACTGCGTAACTGTGTAACTGCGTTTTGGTAAATGTTACGGTGATACGGTGATACGGCGTCAGGACATCAGCCCCAGCCTCTCTATTTTAACAATTAAAACTTTTTGAAAATGATCGCTGGAAACTCTTGCACCGCATCATCTTTTTTCGTACCTTTGCACTATGAAGAATGTCTCACCACACACTACACATTATTTTAAACAATATAGCGAAAAATAAAAAAATCCTAAATCCTTGCACGGATGGGAAAAATATCGTAACTTTGCATCCATAATTTTTTTTAATACGTAAAAAACAAACTTATGAGCCAAAAAAGAGTTTACCTCTTCGGCAACGGAAAGGCCGAAGGTAATGCAAAAATGCGTGAAGAACTGGGTGGCAAGGGCGCTAACCTTGCCGAGATGAACCTGCTGGGTGTGCCCGTTCCTCCTGGTTTTACAATCACTACGGACTGCTGTAACGAGTACTATCAGGTTGGTCAGCAGAAGATCATGGAGCTGCTGAACGACGACGTGATGGCTGCTGTGAAGCACATCGAGGTGCTGATGAACTCGAAGTTCGGCGACAAGGAGAATCCGCTGCTCGTCTCTGTACGTTCAGGTGCCCGCGCTTCTATGCCTGGTATGATGGACACCATCCTGAACCTGGGTCTGAACGACGAGGTGGCCGAGGGTATGGTGAAGAAGACCAACAACCCC
>JAEEVT010000076.1 GCA_016291005.1 Prevotella sp.
CTCAGAGATTGCTCCTGCGGGGCACTCATCGATACATGTTCCACATGCGATGCAGTCGTCACCAATTACGTATGCCATAATTCTTGAAATTAAGTTGTTTAACTAATTATACTGATTTGTTGTGATGCAAAGGTACGGAATTATTTTGGATAATACCTAATGTTAGGTAGACTTTTTTCATGCTGTAAGCGTAATTTATACGTTATCGAAATAATAATCCGGCCAGGATGAACGTTATAATATAGCGGCCTTCGGCCCGAAAAGCGGCCTTTGGCCTAAAGAATAAATAACAAATAATAAAGAAAGCGGCCTTTGGCCTAAGAAAAAATAATAAATAAAAGAGGTATGAAGAGAGTGTGTGTACTTATCCCCATAACGCGGATTTATCTGCGTGGTTTATTATTTATTATTTTTTCATTATTATTTAGCCCCGCAGGGGCGCAAATCGACCGTCGCGTTCAGAACAAACCTTATGTGGACCTGCGACCGATGCACTTTGGCATACTGGTAGGTGTACACTTGCAGGACGTCGAGTTCGATAATGTCGGTCCGCAGCTCATCACTGATGCCGACGGCACGATGCACGAAGAGCTGGTGGTCTGCGATGCTGACAAGTGGAATCCGGGTTTCTCCGTTGGCGTACTGGCGGAGTGGCGCCTGTCGAGCAACTTCTCGCTACGCTGTACACCGTCGATGCACTTCGGCTCGAAGCATCTGACGTTTCTTAATATGAAGCAGTTAGACCCTCAGGGCATGCCGACGCGCCAGATTCAGGACATGAAGAATACCTACGTTTCCGTTCCCATCGACCTGAAGTTTGCCGCACCTCGCTGGAACAACCACCGCCCTTACATCATGGCGGGCATCAATCCCACCATCAACCTGACTGGTGGTGAGCAGGACATGATTCGCCTGAAGCGTTATAACACGATGGCGGAGATTGGTCTCGGCTGCGACTTCTACCTGCCGTTCTTTAAACTCATCCCTGAGCTGAAATTCTGTTTCGGACTGGGCAACGCCTTGGACAAGAACCACATCAACGAGCTGCGCGACGATAACCTCAAACCTTACGCCGGTTCGGTTAGCAGCGCACAGTCAAAAATGATTGTCCTGACGTTCTACTTTGAGTAAGGCTTACTTCAGCTCCACTACCAGTCGACCAATAAACGCACCGTGTTTGCCGTTCTGATCGACGGGCACCTGCTTACCGTCCATGTTGGTCTCGTACTCCAACTTCTGGAAATAGGTATGTGAGTGACCGCCCAGCACCAGGTCGATGTTTCTCGAACCTTTTATCATATAGTGGTCGTCCTCCTTAGTCTTGCCTTCCCAGCCTAAGTGCGAGATGCAGATTACTATGTCGCACTTCTTCTCCTGCTTCAGCATGGTGGCCGTCTCCAATGCCACGCGGGCTGGGTCAAGATACTTCACACCCGGACAGTTCTTCGCCGACACTAAGCCCTCCAACTTCGGACAAACGGCAAAGACGCCAATCTTCACACCGTTGCGCTTCATCACAATCCAAGGTTTCGTCAGTCCCTCGACCGGTGTCCCCGTGAAGTCGTAGTTGCTGCAGAGTATGGGGAAGTTGCATTGTCGGAAGATGTTGGCCATCGTCTCCAAGCCGAAGTCGAACTCATGGTTGCCGATGGTTGAAGCGTCGATGCCCATCTGGTTCATCAAGCCCACCTCCACGTCGCCCTTGAACATCGTGAAGTATGCCGACCCCTGGCAGAAGTCGCCACTGTCGAAGTACAGCAGGTCGGGATTCTTCTGGCGTTCCTCCCTCAGCAGTACTAAACGGCGCAGGAATCCGGCCCTGCCGGCAATTGTCGTGTCCGGCAGCTGCGAGTTCAGTGGCAGTATGGTCGAGTGCGTGTCGTTTGTGTGCAGTATCACCAACTGCTTGTGCTTCTTGGCCTGGCCGCCCAGCGACACGAGAGCCATCAATATCACGAGAAAATATCTTAACTTCATATTTTTTAATTCTTAATTCTAATTCTTCCTTCTATCTCGGCGTCCACCACCTTGCCCTGCTTCTCCATCTCGCGGAAGTAGTTCACGATGATGAATCGCGTATTGTTCCTGTCCTCTTTCGGCGAGTTGATGTCGCGACACTTCTTAAACGTCTCCATCTTGTCCGTGCCACCCAACAGGTAGTCGATAGTAGCCAGACGGTACTCCTTTGCGGGGTCAATCTCCTGACCGTCGATGGTCACGCTCTCCAATTGCTTGTCCTTTGTAATCACCATGCGCACCGAGCTGCTGACACCCTCGCCGCCAGTTGCCGCAATCTCCCTGAACAGCTGCAACAGCTCCTCGCCAGACAACGTGGCAAAGGCTATCTTGTTCTCGAATGGCGCTACGTCCACAATGTCGCCGTACGTCACCTCACCCTTCGGCAGGTCGGCACGCACGCCACCCATGTTCTGGATGGCCAGCACGGGATGCTCGTCGTAGTCCTTTGCCGCCCACATCAGAATGTCTGCCAGCAGGTTCGACAGCGTACCCTCCGGGCGCTGCGCCGTCAGATACTTCGCTGCGTGCCCCACCACGGGACCCATCACGCTGTCAACCACGTGCTTATAAGGTTTCAGGAACTCGGCAGCCCTTGCGTCAGGTGTCCTGTCGTAGCGGCTGTCCACCACAATACGGCTTCGCTGCACGCCCGCCACCTCGTAATGCGACTTGCACGACGCCAGCATCAGCATCGGCATAAGCAGAAAAATGGTCAGTTTCTTTTTCATAGTAACAGTTTTAGTACGGCAAAGATACGAAACATTTCGCAAAAGACAAAACAAAACGCGGAAATATTTGGAATTTACGAATAAAGTTCTTATCTTTGCCGACTGCATATTAACTAAATATCATACTTCAAATGAAGAAAATCTTATTATCAATGGCAATTTTGGCTACATCTATCGTTAGCGGCTGTGCACAGAAGCAGGCGGCAAACAGCGAACAGGCAGAAGGGAGTAACAACCGCGTGCTGGTGCTTTACTATTCCGAGACAGGGACGACGAAGACCGTCGCTCAAGAACTGCAGCAGCAGCTTCAGGCCGATATCGAAGGCATTGAGGCGGTGGAACCCTATTCCGGCAATTTTCAGGAGACCATCCAGCGCAGTCAGCGCGAAAGGGAGAGTGGCACAACGCCAGAACTGAAGCCCCTGAAGTCGCAGATTGCCGACTACGATGTCATCTTCCTCGGCTACCCCATCTGGTTTGGTACCTATGCGATGCCGATAGCTACGTTGGTTAAGGCAAACGACTTCGCAGGCAAGAAGATAGTCCCGTTCTGCACCTTTGGAAGCGGCGGACTGAATACTTCGTCGGAAGACCTCAAGAAAGCCCTGCCCAAGGCAAGCATCCAGAAAGGCTATGGTGTCCGTACGGCCCGTGTTGCTGCTGCCGCCAAGGAGCTCAACCGATTCCTGATAGAGAATGGCTACAAGAAGGGTACCGTCGATAAGTTGTCCGACTATTCGGCCCAGCAGCCCGTGACGGAACAGGACAAGGCCATCTTCGACGCAGCTTGCTCGAGCTACCAGTTCCCGCTGGGTACGCCGGTTACCGTTGGCCAGCGCGAGTCGGCTGAGAGTACTGACTACCAGTTCACCGTCAAGAGCCGCGGCATGGATGGTAAGGAAGGCACTTCCACCATCTTTGTCACCGTCGGTAAGGAGAAGGATGCCAAGCCGGAATTCACGGAAGTTGTCCGGTAAGGTTGCATAACTGCTCAGCACTCTGGCCTATTAAGTGGTTACTGTGAGGGTGCTGAGTAGTTGCACTGATGTTGAAAGTTGCAAAAAAAAGTTAAACTTTGGAGAGCGAAAGCAAATTCTTCACGCTTCCTCCTTTATAATTCACTTTATTTTCGTACCTTTGCACCCGCTTTCGGCGTAATCGCTGGCAGGAGGGTTGTGAAACCTGTTATGTTGCGCTCGAACGATACAGCAAGAAAAGTAAAAGTTTAAAGTTTAAAGATTAGAGTTAAGAGTTATGGACTTAATGAAAATTGCTGAAGAAGCATTTGCAACCGGCAAAAAGTTCCCAGAGTTCAAGGCTGGTGATACGATTACTGTCGCTTACAAAATTATCGAGGGTTCCAAGGAGCGCATCCAGCTCTATCGTGGCGTGGTGATTAAGATCTGCGGTCACGGCGAGAAGAAGCGTTTCACCGTTCGCAAGATGTCGGGTACCGTGGGTGTTGAGCGTATCTTCCCCTTAGAGTCGCCGAACATCGAGTCTATCGAGGTGAACAAGGTTGGTAAGGTACGTCGCGCTAAGCTGTACTACCTGCGCAAGCTGACTGGTAAGGCTGCCCGCATCAAGGAGAAGCGCAGCGCCATGGTCAAGGACTAAACCTCGTTCTTAAATGAGAAAAGAGACAAGAAGTGAGAAACTCGTTTTCCCACTTCTTTTGTTATTTGCTACATTAAGAAATCATTGGGTTCTCAGACCAAAAGGTCATAGCGCCCCAGGTCTATAACAAAGTTTAAAGATTAATTTCTTTTTCAATTCTCAATTTTCAATTATTCTTCGTAACTTTGCAGCGCAAACGAATTTACACCTTATTATATTTATAATGAAAGAGCTACAGCTGAAGTACGGATGTAATCCGAACCAGAAACCCTCGCGCATTTTCATGCAGGAGGGAGAGTTACCCCTTGAAGTAATTAATGGCCGCCCTGGCTACATCAATTTCTTAGACGCACTGAATGCCTGGCAGTTGGTAAAGGAGCTGAAGGCTGCCACCGGTCTGGCTGCCGCCGCATCGTTCAAGCACGTCTCGCCGGCAGGTGCTGCCATCGGTCTGCCGTTGAGTGACAAGCTGAAGAAGATATACTTTGTTGACGACGTGCAGGGGCTGGACGAGAGCCCTGTGGCTTGTGCCTACGCCAGAGCCCGCGGTGCAGATCGTATGTCGAGCTATGGCGACTTTGTGGCGCTGAGCGATACGTGCGACAAGACCACCGCCTTGCTGCTGAAGCGTGAGGTAAGCGACGGCGTCATTGCCCCTGACTTCACCCCTGAGGCTATCGAGATACTGAAAGACAAGCGTAAGGGAACGTACAACGTCATCAAGATAGACCCGGCTTACAAGCCTGCGCCGGTGGAAACGAAGCAGTGTTTCGGCGTGACTTTCGAGCAGGGTCGCAACGAGATACAGTTAGACGACCCAGCGCTGTTTGAGAACATTCCCACCCAGAACAAAACCTTCCCCGCTGAGGCTAAGCGCGACCTGATTATCGCTCTCATCACGCTGAAGTACACCCAGTCCAATTCGGTGTGCTACGTCAAAGACGGCCAGGCCATCGGCATCGGTGCTGGACAGCAGAGCCGCATACATTGTACACGTCTGGCTGGAAACAAGGCCGACATCTGGTGGCTGCGCCAGCACCCTAAAGTGCTGAGTTTGCCGTTTAAGGAGGGCATCCGCCGTGCCGACCGCGACAATACCATCGACGTGTACATCTCAGAAGACGAGCACGACGACGTGTTGCGCGATGGTGCTTGGCAGCAGTTCTTCACCGAGCAGCCTGCCGTGCTGACGATGGAAGAGAAGAAAGCCTGGATAGCCCAGAATACGGGTGTTGCCCTCGGCAGCGACGCATTCTTCCCCTTTGGTGACAACATTGAGCGTGCTCATAAGAGTGGCGTGCAATACATTGCCCAGGCTGGTGGCAGCGTTCGTGACGACCACGTCATCATGACCTGCGACAAGTATGGCATTGCTATGGCGTTTACTGGCGTCCGCTTATTCCATCACTAAGACCCACCCCCATCCCCTCCCTGAGGGAGGGGAGTAATATGACAAAACAATGAGTAAGGAGTCAGACTTTCAGAGCATTCTGGAGAACGGTATCTCGTTCGGACGAGGTGGCGGGCCGCGTCAGGAAGATGATAAGGTGAAGACCAAGGCCAAGAAAAAGAAGTACATTACCGGTGCCCACGGTAGTGGCTCTGCCCGGCAGAAAGCCAAATACCGTGAGCAGCGGGCCAACAGGCATAAGAAGAATTAAGCAATAAAAACAAACTACTATAGAAAATGAAACGAATACTACTATTAATGACAATGTGCGTGCTGACTGTCACGATGTCGGCACAGAAGTACGTCGGCGGTGACATCTCGATGCTTCCTGAATACGAGAAGTATGGTGCTCAGTATTATGACAAAAGTGGCGATGCTATTACTGGCGACATGATAGGCTACTTTAAAGAGCAAGGTTGGAACGCCATGCGAGTACGCCTCTTTGTGGATCCAACTAAAGCATCGGAAGCGCATCAAAGAGAAGGTGTTCGACAGGATATTGAATATGTTAAGAAACTGGGTAAGCGCATCAAGGATGCAGGTCTTACTTTCTTGCTCGATTTCCACTATAGCGACACATGGACCGATCCAGGCAAGCATTCTACTCCAAGTGCATGGAATAGCAGCGACCCTGATGTGCTGGCCCAATATTTATCAGACTATACAAAGGAAAGCCTACAACAGTTGATAGATGCAGGTGCAACACCTGACTTCATCCAGACAGGTAATGAGATTACCACAGGTATGCTTTGGCCTACTGGTGAAATCAGCAAAGGAGGTAACACATGGAATAATCTTGGCAAGTATCTTATAACTGCCATAGCTGCTTGCCGTGAGAAATGCCCTCAGGCAAAGATTGTTATCCACACAGAGATGCACAATTCTTGGTCAGTCACAAACTTCTACCAGACACTGAAAAATTATACCAACGACTATGACGTGATAGGTCTGAGCTACTACCCACACTATCATGGTACGTTGGCTACGTTGAATGCAGTGCTTAACACGTTGGAAACAAGCTACCCCGACAAGAAAATACAGATTGTCGAGACCGCATACTACCATAAATGGTATCCCGACGATGCGACGTATCCTATTACAACATTCCCCAACTGGCCAGCAACTGAGGCAGGACAACTACAGTTCACCAAAGACTTTATTGCCTTCCTCAACAAGCACGCCAACGTTAATGGGCTATATTGGTGGGCACCTGAGTGCAATGAATACGGAGTTGATCCAAACAATCCCGTCACTTCAGCTTGGTGCAACTACAGTCTATTCGACAATGAAACAGGTCGTGCAATGAAAGCACTCTACGAACTCCAGACCTTTACAGGTGCCGTCGTTGAAGACCCAGATGTCACAGACCAGTATATCATCAACGCAAGATTCGACTCAGATATCAGCGGATGGACCAACACAGGAGGTACTGCACAATGGAAGCAAAACACGTGGGCGCCACTTTCCAACTACTGCGAGTTTGCATGGACGGGTAGTGCTATTGTCAATCAGGAAGTGGTACAGTCGTCCACGCTGCCTGCAGGCTCGTATAAGCTGAGCGTCAATTGTGCCTCAGACAACGGAGCAACTGGAGTTCTGCTTATTGCTGGTGATCAAAGCAAAGAAATGGTTGGAACAGGAAATGTAGAAACGGCTACTGTTGAATTTACTGTAGTAGCTGAAACTCCCGTCAAGTTGGGACTGAAGCTGCAGAACACGACAGCCACATGGGTCAACTTTGACAATTTCATGTTGCTAATGGATACAACCAGTGGCATTGAAGCCATCAACAATAACCCATTTACCATGAACCAGCATGCTTGGTACACGTTAGATGGGCGCCGTCTGCAGGAACAGCCCACCACGAAAGGCATCTACATTTACAACCAGCGCAAAGTCGTAGTGAGATAAGTCGCGATGATACTACGTTGTGATAATGTGATGTCGTTATTTCGTGATAACGTCATAATAACACAATAGCAGCGGCCTGCGAGCCGCTGCTATTGTGTTGTTCGATTAAATCTTCGTGATGATGCCGATCTTCGTCGCCCGGAGGAACTCAATGACGTGGCGGATGAAGGGACCGTCGGGCACCTGCTCCTCAATCTGGTTGACGGCATCGAAGAGAGCCGTCTTGCCGTGGAACACCAGTCGGTAGGCGTTGGCAATGTGTTTCAGCGTCTTATCGTCGACGCCATGCTGATGGGCCACCTGAACGTTGACGCCGCCATACTCCACATTTTTTGTGCAGATGATGTAGGGTGGCACATCTTTTGAGAAAGTAGTACCAGCCTGTATCATGGCACCACTTCCCACACGCGTTTTGGCATTCTCGATGACGCTGGACGAGAAGATGACGCCATCTTCTATCTCACAGTCGCCGGCAATCTTTGTGCCGTAACCGAAGACGCAGCGGTTGCCAACTTTCGTGTCATGTGAGATGTGAGCACCTTCCATCAGAACGTTGTCGTTGCCAAGGACAGTCTTACAACCACTATGTGTAGCACGGTTGATGACCACATTTTCGCGGATGATGTTGTTGTCGCCGAGGATGCACTCCGACTTCTCGCCACGGAACTCGAAGTCCTGTGGCAGGGCACCGATGACGCTGCCTTGATGTATTTTGTTCTTCTTACCCATGCGCGTACCATCTAATATACTGACAAAGGGGAAGATGATGCAACTGTCGCCAATTTCTACATCATCCTCAATGTAGACAAAGGGGAATATCTTACAGTTATCGCCGATTTTCGCCTTGGGCGAAATCTCAGCTTTTGGACTAATTATGCTTGCCATAATTCTTAAACCTTAATTGCTCATTACTTATTTGTTATTTATTTACCGCCACCGCCGAGAGCTGTGTAGAGCGAGACCACCGACTGCATCTTGTTGAAGTCGGCTGTGACTTTGTTCAGCTGGGCTGAGAGCAGCTGCGTCTGAGCAGTAAGTACTTCCAGATAGGTAGAACCCTTACTTGTGTATAGGGCACGGGTGTCTTCGACATTCTTAGCCAGTACCTCAATGCGCTGAGCCTCGATTTTCGAATTAGCATCGTAACCGTTGTAGTTGACGAGGGCATTTGAAACCTCATTGCCAGCCTGGAGAATGGCGTTCTGCCATGTGTTAAAGGCCTGCTCATATTGCAATTTCTTGACCTTGAGGTTAACTTTTAGTGCACCGCGTTGGAAGATGGGCTGTGTCAGCGAGCCGAAGAGCGTGCTGAGCCACTTGCCGGGATTTAAGTTCCCGTTTGAGTTAGTGAAGGCCAGTGAGGCTCCTACGGTGATGTTAGGATAGAACTGCGAGCGGGCTGTCTGTATGTCGTGGAAACAAGAGGCTAACGACATCTCGGCATTATGCACGTCAGGCCGGTTTTTCAGTAGGGCCACACCGACACCTGTCGAGAATTCGGTAGGCAGCGACTGTTGAGCCAGCGTGGAACGTGGAATATGCTGTCCCTGCTGTCCGATGAGCAGCGAGAGGGCATTCTCCGTGGCACGTATCTGGCGCTGGAAGTCGTTGGCCTGGGTCTGTGTCGACAAGTAGGCTGCTTCAGCACTCTGTACGTTAGTGGAACGCACACGCCCTAACTGGTACTGGAGCTTCATCATCTCCCATGTCTCCTTTGACATATTCGACATCTCATTGACGATGCGCAGTTGTTCGTCAAGCATCAGCAGCGTATAGTAGCTGTTGGCAATACCGCTGACCACCTGTGCGCGGACGGCCATCTGGTAGTCCTTCATGCCGAGGAGTTTCATCTGCGTGGAGCGCTTCTGCGAGAGAATATTACCGAAGAGGTCGAGCGTCCACGAGGCTGAGACTGGTATAGAATAGCTCCTGGTAGTCGACGACGGATCGGTATGGAGTGTGGAGATGCTTCCCATTGGCTGTGTGCTGCCGATAGAAATAGCCGGCAGGAAGGCCAGCTTGGCAGCCGTTAGCATGCTCTCGTACATCTGTACATTGAGTATGGCATTCTGCAAGTTGGCGTTCTTCTGCATACCCTGTTCAATGAGTGCCTGCAGTTGTGGGTCGGTGAACACGGCACGCCAGGGCAGATTGCCAAACGATGCTGTATCCTGTACCGCCAACGTGTCCAAATCGCTGATAGCGTCGCGAACCAGTCCCGTGGTGTTGACGTTAGGCCGCTCGTACTTGTTATACACGCCGCAGGAGGCAAGGAGTAACAAGCACACCCCAACCCCTCCCCAGGGGAGCGGCTTTAATATGCTTTTTATAATTCCTTTTATATTCATGTCTTTCTGTTTTTTCTTAATATTCAACTTATCAACCTTCCCTCCTTGGGAGGGTGGGGGAAGAGCTATTTTTCCAATTCATAATCTACAGGGTGCTGAGCATACTGGGCAATCTCCGTAGAAACGTCAGTATTCTCCTCCTCATCCTCGAACTTGATGGGTGAGAACTTCTCCTGCAGTGACTGGAAGATAACGAAGAGTCCTGGCACTACCAGCACTTGCAGCAGCGTACCTACCAACATGCCACCTACAGCAGCGGCACCAAGCGTCTGGTTACCATTCTTGCCTACGCCCGATGCGAACATCATAGGCAGCAGACCGATGACCATAGCCAGCGACGTCATAAGGATAGGACGCAGACGGGCTGCGGCACCCAGGATGGCTGACCACGTGATGGCCATACCCGTCTGTCGACGTTCAAGTGCGAACTGCACGATAAGGATGGCGTTCTTGGCCAGCAGACCAATCAGCATGATGAGCGATATCTGCATGTAGATGTCGTTGGCGTGACCAAACATCATCGTAAACAGGAAGCAGCCTGCTAGTCCGAAGGGTACAGAGAGTACTACTGACAGCGGCAGGATATAGGACTCGTACTGTGCCGACAGAATGAGATAGATGAAGATGAAACACAAGATGAAGATGATACCTGTGGTATTCGATGCCTTGGCCTCCTCACGTGTCAGACCTTGATAATCGTACGTGTAGCCTGTGGGCAGCATGTCGGCTGCCACATCCTGGGCTGCCTTGATAGCCTCACCAGTAGAATAGCCGTTGGCCACCGTTGCCGTTACGTTGATACTCGTGAAGAGGTTGAAGCGGTTGATGTTAGCCGGTCCGTAGACGCGCTCCATGCGACAGAACTCCTGTACTGGAGACATACCGCCCGCCGTGCGGACATAGATGCTCTTCAACGACTCAGGCGTCATACGCGTCTCAGGCGAGGCCTGGATCATGACGCGATACAGCTTACCATAGGCGTTGAAGTTGGAAGCATAGAGTCCGCCATAGTAACCCTGCAACGTGCTGAGCACGGTAGCGGGCGACACTCCTGCCTGCTTACACTTGGCCACATCCATGTGCAGCATGTACTGCGGGTAGTTGGGGTTGTAAGAGGTCTGCGCCATCTGGAACTCAGGACGCTTGTTCAGCTCGGCAATATAGTCTTTGACGACATCAAAGAAGCGGCTCAGGCTACCACCCGTACGGTCCTGCATCACGATGGACACACCTGAGTTGGCCGAGAAGCCTGGAATCATAGGCGGCGAGAAGGCCAGGATGCTGGCATCCTTGATATGTGCCGTCTTGATGAATATCTGTGCTACGACACCCGTTGCCTCAGAGGGGTCGAGGAAGAAACGGTAGATGCCGTCGCCCTGCCACAGTCCGCTGAGCTTCCAGAAGAATCCGTGCTGACGCTCGCTGAACGGCTTCAGCTTGATGATGAACGTAGCCTGGTCAGAACCTGAACCGGCAATGAAGTTATAACCCTGAATCTGCTCACGGCTCTGGATGGCGGGGTCGGCAGCCAGGATAGAGTCCACCTCGTCAATGATCTGACGCGTCCTGGACACAGAGGTGGCAGGAGGCATAGAGATGGTACAGAAGAGGGTTCCCGTATCTTCGTCAGGCACCAGTCCCGTCTTGGTCACTGAGAAGGTAACCACAAGTACGGCAATACCCGCAATGACTGAAACAATCATGGCGACGGGCTTATGCACCAGCTTCTCAATGATACCCTTGTACTTGCCCAGCACCTTGTCGTAGGCTGTGTTGAACGATGCATGGAAACGGTCCACCATCGACATCTTCTTCTCGTGCCCCTCAGCATCATGAGGCTTCAGGAAGATGGCACAAAGTGCCGGCGACAGCGTCAGGGCGTTCAGCGCAGAAATGAAGATGGACACGGCCATCGTCACACCAAACTCACGATAGAACGAACCTGAGGTACCGCCAATGAACGACACAGGGATGAACACTGACGCCATCACAAGGGTGATGGAGATGATGGCTCCTGAGATTTCGTTCATGGCGTCGATGGAGGCCGTCAGCGCACTCTTGTAGCCCTGGTCGAGCTTGGCGTGTACGGCCTCAACCACCACGATGGCATCGTCCACCACGATGGCAATGGCCAAGAGCAGGGCCGACAGCGTCAGCAGGTTGATGGAGAATCCAAAGACGCTCAGGAAGAAGAAGGTACCAATGAGCGAGACAGGTACGGCAATGAGGGGGATGAGCGTCGAACGCCAGTCCTGCAGGAAGACGTAGATGACGATGAACACCAGTATGAGGGTGAACACCAGGGTGAACACCACCTCCTCGATAGAGGCATACAGGAACTCCGTCACGTCGTAGTTAATCTTATAGATCATTCCCGGCGGGAACAGCTTGGCCTGCTCTTCCAGCTCAGCCTTCACCTGCCTGGCAATATCGTTGGCGTTGGAGCCTGCAATCTGCTGCACCATACCCAGCACTGACGGCAGGTTGTTGTTTCTCATCGACACGCTGTACTGCTGGCCGCCCAACTCAATCTTGGCAACGTCCTTCAGCTTCAGCGTCTGACCGTTGGCGTCGCTCGAAATGATGATGTTACCAAACTCCTCGGCAGTCTTCAGACGACCCGTGTAGCGCATGGAGTATTCGAAGGCCACGTCAGACTCCTGACCAAACGAACCAGGAGCAGCCTCGATGTTCTGCTCAGCCAGCACGTTCGAGATGTCTGAAGGCATCAGGTTGTACTGCTTCATCACGTCTGGCTTCAGCCAGATGCGCATAGAGTAAGTCTTCAAACCTGGCGACTGCACGTCACCCACACCCTGGATACGCTTGATGGCAGGAATGATGTTAATGTTGTTGTAGTTCGTCAGGAACTCGTCGTCGTAACGACCGTCAGAGGTCAGCGTAAACATCAGCACCTGAGAGGTCTGACGCTTCGTCACCGTCACACCAATGCGCGTCACCTCGGCAGGCAGCAGGGCCTGAGCCTGCTGGACACGGTTCTGCACGTTCACGGCACACATATCGGCATTCATGCCTTGACGGAACAGCACACTGATCTGCGCTGAACCGGCACCAGCCGTCGATGATATATAGTCCATGCCTTCCACACCGTTGATGCTTTCCTCCAGCGGCGTGATGACGGAGTTCTTCACCGTCTCGGCATCGGCACCAGGATAGCTCGTCCATACCGCAACGGTAGGAGGTGCTATGTTGGGGTACTGCTCAATAGGCAGCGATACCAATCCTATGAAACCCAGCAGCACGATGAGAATAGATATCACCGTGGACAGTACTGGGCGTTTGATAAATGTTGTAAAAGTCATACTAATTTACAATTTATTATTTTATTGCGCCTACGATGTCGCTGGCAGTCATGGCCTTGGCCTGCTCGTCAATCTTCTGCTTGTAACGCTCAGGCGTGATAGGGACAATCTCCATGCCGTCGTTGAGCTTCGTGATACCGTTGGTCACATACTTGTCACCTGCTTTCAGACCATCGGTCACAATGTAGCTGTTGCCGTCGTCCTGAGGATCAACCTTGATTTCGGTGTACTTCACCTTGTTGTCCTTGCCCAGGGTGTAGACGAACTTCTTATTCTGAACCTCTGAGACGCAAGCCTGTGGGATGATGATGACATTAGAGCTTACACGTGGGATAATGATGTTGCCTGTAGCACCGCTCTTCAGCAGTTTCTCGGGGTTGGGGAAAGTGGCAATCAGTTGCACAGAACCTGTGGCAGCATCAATGACGCCGCTCATCTTAGTCACCTTGCCTTCATGACTGTAGGTGGTACCGTCGGCCAACTGAAGCTTGACGTCTGGCAGCGAGGTGAGACCGGCTGCTGAAAGAGTCATGGCTTCCTTCTCTGTAATGGAGAAATAAACTTCCATCGATGAAATATTCGATACGGTGGTCAATATGTTTGACGCACTCACCAGAGCGCCTTTTTTGAAAGGCAGCGTGCCAACGACACCCGATGCAGGACTTTTCACGTAGCAGAAGCTCAGCGTCTCCTTGGCCGAAGCTAAGACGGCCTGAGCCTGAGCCAACTGGGCCTTTGCACTCTCAAAGGAGTTCTCAGCGGTCTGCAACTCGTAGTCGCCGACAACCCTGCTTTCGTGTAACTGCTTGGTATTCTCAAATGTCAACTTGGCAGTATTCACTTGCTGCTGGGCTGTGTTTACTGAAGCCTGGGCCTGACGAACCTGAGCTTGATAGGTTTCGTTGTCGATGACAAACAATACTTGTCCAGCGCTTACCGTCTGACCTTCTTTAACGTTAATCTGTGTAAGGAATCCCTGTATCTTTGGACGAATTTCCACGTCCTGCACACCCTTAATGGTTGCAGGGTATGTGGTCTGCATGTCGGCTGTCGACGTGCCTACCGTAGCCACGGGATACTCGTTGTCGCCAAACGTGGGGCGGCCACCGCCTCCGCCACAAGCGACAAGTGTTGCAGCTGTTGCTGCAAACAGCAATACTTTCTTCATGTTCTTTTACCTATTAAATTTATTATTCGAATAATCTTCTTGTGAAAAACCGAACGTTATTCTTCGGTTTTCAAGCCGCAAAGATACAAAAAAAGCGGCATACCTATATAATAGGTACGCCACATTTTAACAAAGTTTATTGCACTTTCTGAGAATTTGCTAAAACATTTCCTTCATTCCTTTCATTTCTGTCATTCCCTCAGTCCCATCTGGCGGGCTTTCTCCATGAGTAGCTGCATCAGCGGTTCGCGTTCGTTCTCTACGCGATTGTCGAGTACGGCGTCCTTCAGATACTGTTTCAGCTCGCCCACTTCGCGCGAAGGTTTCAGGTGGAATAGCTCCATAATTTCGTTGCCATCGATGACGGGCTGTAACAGGCGCTTATAGTCCTTGACTTTTAGGTCGGCCAGCTTTTCGCGTACCATGCGGAAGTTTTCGAGAAACATTTTCTTCTTGACTTCGTTTTTCGAGGTGATGTCGGCCTCGCAGAGTAGCATCAGGTCGTCGATGTCATCGCCAGCATCGTTGAGCAGACGGCGCACGGCAGAGTCGGTAACCTCGTTGTCAGCAATCACCTGAGGTCGCATGTGCAGGTCAACCATCTTCTGGACATACTTCATCTCAGCACCCATTGGCAGCTTGAGCCTTCTGAAGATACCGGGAATCATCTTAGCACCTATTAAATTATGGTTGTGGAATGTCCAACCTGCGCCAGGTTCCCAGCGCTTCGACTTCGTCTTGCCGATATCGTGTAGCAAGGCTGCCCACCTAAGGTATAAAGGAAAGGTGGAAAGTGATGAATTTTCTGTCGTCGCACCTTCATTCTTAACCACGTTCTCCAGCACTTCAAGTGTGTGGTAGAAGTTGTTCTTGTGGGCGCGGCCGTCACGTTTTTCCACGATGTCGAGGGCGGCGAGCTCGGGGAGGATAATCTGGAGCAAACCACTGCGCTGAAGGTATTCAAAGCCAATACTGGGGTGGGGTGACATGATAATTTTGTTCAGTTCCACCTCGATACGCTCGCCGCTGACAATTTTGATGCGGTCTGCCATACGGCTAAGAGCATCGAAGGTCTCGTCCTCTATTTGGAAGTTCAGCTGTGTGGCGAAGCGGATGCAGCGCATCATGCGCAACGGATCGTCGCTAAACGTTACTTCGGGGTCCAGTGGTGTGGCGATGATGCCATCCTCTAAGTCGGCAATGCCGTTGAAGGGGTCTACTAACTCTCCGAAACGTTTGCTGTTCAGACAGATAGCCATTGCGTTTATGGTAAAATCTCGGCGATTCTGGTCGTCCTCTAAAGTGCCGTCCTCTACGATGGGTTTTCGCGAATCGTGGCTGTAGCTCTCCCGTCGCGCTCCAACGAACTCAAGTTCTTCATCTCCCATCTTTACCTGTGCTGTGCCAAAGTTCTTAAACACGCTGAGATGGGCCTTGCGGCCTAATCGTTTCTTGACTGCCGTAGCCACGTCTATGCCGCTACCAACCACGACGACATCAATGTCGTTGCTGGGTCGCTCTAAAAAGATGTCGCGTACATAGCCGCCGACGACGTAGCATTCCACTCCCATCTGGTCGGCCACGTCGCCAATGAGGTGAAAAATGTCTCGGTCTAATATCTTGGCCAGAGCCTGGTCTGAGTATAGTTTCATGGAGTTGTCGTACTTGTTTGAGCGTACAAAGGTACAAACATTTTGGCATAAGACCAAACTTCTTGGCAGGATTTCTTCAACTTAGCCTAAGGAAATCCTCAACTTATCCTTAGGATTTCCTCAACTTATCCTTAGGATAACTGGCGTTTATCCTTAGGATTTCCTTCGGTTATCCTAATGTCCTAATGTCCCTGTAGTGTACTGAATTTGGTTGACAGTATTGTTTGTTATTCCTAACTTGGTTTACACTTCATTGTTTTTATTCCTATACAGGTTGTCA
>JAEEVT010000187.1 GCA_016291005.1 Prevotella sp.
CGTCATCTTCGTACGCTCATGGTCGCTGGTCGGAGTTCCCACCCCACCTTCGGCATCACGATACACCGGCAGGCCTTCTATGTTCAACACCCCACGCCCAATGCCCTCGTAAGGTTCACCCGCACGTCCGACACCCAACGTCAGCGTATCGCCCACAAACCTGTCAGCGTCAAAACCGCCAATGCTATAACCGTAAGCTATCGAGGCCAGATTCACCAAGTCCACCAACGTATCGCGCTGATACAACGTCTTACCCTGCAGCATCCGCCTTATCAATGCCTCAGAAGCAGGCCGATAGCGCGAAGGATCCTTGCCACACGCCCTATACACACTTCGCGTAGCGGCAATACTCGTCATCTCCTTCAGCGACTCCGTAGTCAGCTCCCGACGATACTTCTCGCCCAGCGCCTCTATCTCCTGCCACAATTCCCGGCAATACGGCGTATTCACCACCCGCGCTTCCACGCATGCCCCCACAAAGCGAGGACACACCGTTTCTATTTCCTTTGATACTATAACTTTCATAACTGAGGGCAAAGATACGAATAATTTTTGAATAGTACACAAGAGGAACGGTTCTTTTTGTGTATGATTTCGAGCGGAAGATTGCAACGCCACACTCTATACCTTCAGGTTAGAGAATCTTCTCGCACAGCGAAAAGATAGTGCAAATCGAGCGAAAAACCAAATTTTGGAGCAGCGAATGTAGAGAAATGCTTGCATTATCTCTGCTGAGCGACATAATTCGACAATCTGTCAAATTAATTTGAGTTTTTCCTAGATGCCGCTATCTCCTCCAAAGAACGAAGCCCGTAGTTCTCCGCCGTTCAGTCCGTAGGGGAACGGGGCAGAGCACGGGGTGGAAAAGGATTTGCCTATAGCCAAAATAATGCGTGCCTATAGGCAAAAGAACGCGCGCCTACAGGCAAAAGAACGTGTGCCTATAGCCAAATTCAACGACACTTTTTTTATACAAGGGACTGCGTTTCACCCTTGTGTGTTTACAGGAAACGGGCTGCCAGTTTACAGGAAAAACAAGAGGCAGAGGAAATAATCTCCTCTGCCCTTTCATTTAGTTAACCTGAAAACCATTTTTAATATCTTTAGTTCATGTCCGGACGCTGACCGCGCTGACCACGTGGGCCTCCGAAGCCGCCACGACCGCCGCGTCCACCACGACGCTGGTGTTGCTCCTGATAGGTCTTATACTGGTCGTCGGTCAGGATCTCCTTCAGCTTCTTGTCGTACTCCTGACGCTTTTCCATCATCTGCCGGAACTGGGCGCGCTGCTCTTCGGTCATCTGAGGACGCTCAGGACGCTGCTGCTGATTATTATTGTTCTGCGTAGCACCTGTCTGTCCATCGGGACGGGGACCGCGAGGACCTCTGCCGAAACCTCTGCCCATGCCTGGGCCGCCTAACACGCTCTCGTACTCCTTGTTCAACTCGAGCACTTTCTTCTGCTGCTTGTCGTCCAGCTTCAGACTTTCCGCCATACGGTTGGTCATCTCCTCGGGTGTGGGTTTCTTGAACTCGGGGCGCTGACGGTTCTCACTGTTGTTGTCTTGTGCGAAGGCTGCTGTCATTGTCAGCAGGGCTACCATTGTCATTACAATCTTTTTCATAATCTTTTAGTTTTTGAATTGTTATTATTTAAAAGTTCTTGTGTTTCTGTTTTCGTTATCTTTGACGCAACGAGGCTATAAAAAGTTTAACCGTCCACCGAAAAATTTCAGTGAACGGTTATTTTTAATCAGCCAACGTCCCTCAAACGTCAGCCATCAGCCATCAAACATCATACATCAGCCATCAAACATCATACATCTTACCTTCTCAACGCAATATTGTAGTTGTAGTACTGGGAATTGCCCGTGACGTCCTCGATGACGCGGATGAACGGTGGGAAGTTGACGCATTCTTGCTGAGCTACACCCTTTGTTTCCAAGAGAACGAGGTTATTAATAGGTTCGTGGAAGGTGTCAATCTGGAAGAACTGTCCTCGCCAGATGAAGCTGCGGCGCGTCTTACGAATGGTGGCACGATAGGGGTCGGCCTGTTGCAGCAACGACTCGTAGAGGGCATTGCTGACCTGACGTTCCGTTTCCAGCACTTCGGTGGCAGAAATACGTTTCTTGGTCTTGTGGACGTTGACCACTTCCCCACCCCAGTCGCGACGACGCAGGCGTATCTCGCAATCGGGATCGGCAACGAGGTAGGTCTGCGTTATTTCGCTCTCGATGCTCTCAGGCAGCTGACCCGTCAGTTCGACAATATAGGTACGCTCGTCCTCGATGGGTTGTGGAATCTCGAGAACGTTAGATATTTCCTTCAACACACGGTTAATCTTCGTGTCGAAGTTGTCGTGATTGTTGATGACGCGCAGATGCGGATGACCCGTCCACGCCTTGTTCACCTTCTTATCCAAGTCGCGGGCAATGCGAAGACCCTCTTCGTTAGCCTGTTCGTAGCGAGTAGAGTTGGTGGCGGTGGTATAGTATTGCTCGGCACCGTCGGCAGCACTTACCAAGTGGAGCACGGCATCATAGCGCTGACGCAGTTCGTTGGAATCGGTACCGCACTTCTGGCACAAATCTTCCCACATGGATTTGTCGATATAGGCAGAGATGTCCATTGTGCCTCGGTCGCAGACCACAAAGGTGGGTTTTGTGCAGGTCTCGGCCAGTCGCATAAACGAGTTTTCCAGCGCCAACTGCGTGCGCAGAATAGCCAACTCGCCCTCGTAGTAGAGGTCGCGGTTGGGTGTCAGGTAGCTCCAGCCGCCCTGACTGTACAACGTGGGGACTTCTGGGACACAAAACACCTTGAAGCCCAGATTAGAAAAGTGCTCAATAATGCGCACCAGCGCTGTTGTCTTGCCTGCGCAGGGACCGCCCGTCAATACGATTCGCTTGATATCTTTCATCGTGTTTTAAGTTTTACGCCACAAAATTACAAAATAATTCTCAATTCTCAATTCTCAATTCTCAATTATTTTGTACCTTTGCAGAAAAATTATGTTGAAACAATGAAAAGAACAGTATTGATGAGTATG
>JAEEVT010000188.1 GCA_016291005.1 Prevotella sp.
TTGCTGAGGCATTGAATTGGGAGAGAAAAAAGGGGGACAATGGGGATTTTTGCTGCGTTTTTTGGTGGGGTGGTGCAAAAAAGTTTGGTTTGATTTATTTTGATTTTCAGTGGATTGAGAAATTTTTTAAAGAAAAATGCAAAAATAATTTGGTCTGTTGGGAAAAAAGTAGTATTTTTGCAACCTCAAATCAAGAGAACGAGAGTTGTTTGACAAGCTGTAAAAGCCGATGTAACTCAGTTGGTAGAGTAGCTGATTTGTAATCAGCCTGTCGGGGGTTCGAGTCCCTTCATCGGCTCGAATTCTACACCAAGAGGGAATTCGGCAAGAAACATGGGGAAGTCGCATAGTGGCAATTGCAACAGACTGTAAATCTGTCCTCTTCGGAGTTCAGTGGTTCGAGTCCACTCTTCCCCACGAACCTACAAAGAAGCGGAAGTAGCTCATTTGGTAGAGCGATAGCCTTCCAAGCTATAGGTGGCGGGTTCGAGCCCCGTCTTCCGCTCGACATTTAGCGGAGACAGGCAAGAGTAACGCCTACGCTTCAAAGTAAAAAGCTGCAGTAGCTCAGCTGGTAGAGCGCATCCTTGGTAAGGATGAGGTCACCGGTTCAAATCCGGTCTGTAGCTCTTTTTTATGCAAAAAATTATCGAGGACGAGAGGATTTTCGCCCTCGTTGAATGTGAAAGAGTAATAATTGTTAACATTTAATACGTATTAAACATGGCAAAAGAAAAATTTGATCGTTCTAAACCGCACGTCAACATTGGTACCATCGGACACGTTGACCACGGCAAAACCACTCTGACCGCTGCTATCACCAAGGTGTTGGCTGAAAAAGGTCTCTCCGAAGTTAAGTCTTTCGACTCCATTGACTCCGCTCCCGAAGAGAAAGAGCGTGGTATCACTATCAACACCGCTCACGTTGAGTATCAGACCGAGACCCGTCACTATGCACACGTTGACTGCCCCGGCCACGCTGACTATGTGAAGAACATGGTTACCGGTGCTGCCCAGATGGATGGTGCTATCCTGGTTGTTGCTGCTACCGACGGTCCTATGCCCCAGACTCGTGAGCACATCCTGCTCGCTCGTCAGGTGGGTGTTCCCCAGTTGGTTGTTTTCATGAACAAGTGCGACTTGGTTGACGACCCCGAGCTGCTCGACCTCGTTGAGATGGAAATCCGCGAGCTCCTGAGCTCTTATGATTTCGATGGCGACAATATTCCCGTTATCCGTGGCTCCGCTTTGGCCGCTCTGAATGGCGAACCCGAAGGTGTGAAGGCTGTCGAGGAACTGATGAATGCTGTTGACACTTGGATTCCTCTGCCCGCACGTGCAGTTGACAAACCCTTCCTGATGCCCATCGAGGACGTCTTCTCCATCACTGGTCGTGGTACCGTAGGTACTGGCCGTATCGAGACTGGCGTTATCCACACTGGCGACCCCGTCGACATCATTGGTATGGGTGCCGAGAAGCTGAAGAGCACCGTTACCGGTGTTGAGATGTTCCGCAAGATCCTTGACGAAGGTGAGGCTGGTGACAATGTGGGTCTGCTGCTCCGTGGTATCGACAAGGACGAAATCCGTCGTGGTATGGTTATCGCCGCCCCCGGTTCGGTTCATCCTCACCACGAGTTCGAGGCTGCTGTCTATATCCTGAAGAAGGAAGAGGGTGGCCGTCACACTCCTTTCCACAACAAATATCGTCCTCAGTTCTATTTCCGCACCACCGATGTCACCGGTGAGATCACTCTCCCCGAGGGCCGCGAGATGGTTATGCCTGGCGATAACTTGACTATCCATGTCAACCTTATCTCCGACATCGCTCTGAACGAGAACCTGCGTTTCGCTATCCGCGAGGGTGGCCGCACCGTTGGTTCTGGTCAGGTGACCAAGATCATTGAATAAGATCTAACCCACAATAAAGGCGCGACGCCAGTCGCGCCTTGCATAGGGGCATAGTTAAATGGTATAATGCCGGTCTCCAAAACCGATGTTGGGAGTTCGATTCTCTCTGCCCCTGCAAAAAATAATTGATATCAAATGTCTAAGTTAGGTAATTACGTGAAAGAGAGCTACGACGAATTGGTGCACAAGGTGTCGTGGCCGTCGTTTAAGGAGTTGCAGAGCAGCGCAGTGGTCGTTGCCGTGGCAGCTCTTATTTTGGCCCTGGTCGTGTTCTTGATGGACTTCGTGTTCGGAGCCCAGAACATGGGTTGGAAGGGTTTACTTGGATACTTTTATGCTTTAATTGGATAAGGCCTGACAGACAGCGAAGTCTTGCTTCCCAAATTTTTTTGAGACTTGGCATCTGTCTTGCTTGTCCAATCAATGCGCGTTTGTCCCGGCAGTTGTCGCGAGACAAATGAGTATAAAATCACTATTCTTTAAGCAACAACATGGAGCAGCAGTCTAAAAAATGGTATGTCGTCAGAGCAATTAGCGGCAAAGAGAAGAAGGCTAAGGAGTACATAGAGAGCGAAATGGCCAAGCGTGGCTGGAGCGAAGATGTGCCCCAAGTTCTTGTTCCTACCGAAAAGGTCGTTTCGATCCGTAACGGGAAAAAGGTGGTCAAGGACCGCAATTATCTTCCCGGCTACGTGTTGATTGAGGCCGACTTGCGTGACGAAATCATTCCTGTCATCCAGAATGTGCCCAATGTGTTGGATTTTCTGCGTGAGTCGGGCGGTGGCAGTCCCATCCCCATGCGTCAGGCCGAAATCAACCGCATTCTGGGCAAGATGGACGACCAGTTAGATGCTATTGAGGGCAATGGCGACACATTCTTGGTGGGCGAGAACGTCAAGGTTATCGACGGTCCGTTCAGCAGTTTTGCCGGCATTGTGGAAGAGGTGAACGACGAGAAGAAGAAATTGAAGGTTACGGTCAAGATCTTCGGTCGCAAGACTCCTCTTGAGCTCGGCTACAATCAGGTTGAGAAGGAGTAGTAACTATTGTTAACTAACAAAATTCAAAAAGTTTAAATCAAAATG
>JAEEVT010000077.1 GCA_016291005.1 Prevotella sp.
CGTTTTCACGTGTATAGTGCTTATCCACCTTTCCATTGAGAGTGTAGCAATAGAGACCATTGTTAGTTCCCACCCAGATGCGGCCGTCATATTCACGGGCGATTCTAACTGGAGTACTGTAATTGGGACTATTAGTGCCAAATGAGCTGATCCAGCTGTCGCGTTCAAGGTCCAGACAACAGAGTCCCATCGATGTGGAGACATAGATACGCTTGCCGTCGGGAGAAACACATATCTGCGACACATAGTTGTTCGTAAGACTGTTCAACTGACGGTTGGTCTCAGCGCCCTCCTTCATCATATAGCGTTTCAGGAAGTTGCCCTTGCTGTCCATACAGAGCAGACCGTATTTCAAGGTGGCGAGCCATAGATGACCTTGCTTGTCACAGTCTATATCCATCACTATGAGATGCTGGTCGTCAGGAAATACCACTGGGTGATACTGCTGGGAGGCAGGATCAATCCATCCTATGCCATCGCCATATGATCCCACCCAGATATGTCCATTGCCGTCTTCTTCGAGCGACATCACCGTTGAGGGAATACCACTCAGATAGTGTTTTAATGGTCGCATCTGTTTGTCAAAGCTATAGAGGCCATCCTTGTCAGTACCTATCCAGATGCGTCCCTGACTGTCGATGAGGGTACTGATGACACACGCATTGCCGATGAGATTTCGGGCACCCAGTTTGTAACCCATATAATTGAAGCCGGCAAACGAGATGGGCTGCATGTAAATGCCTTTCTGCAGAAGGCCGAACCAAAGATTACCGCTCTTGTCCTCGGTAATGGAATAGACCTTGCTTTTGGCCAAGTCAACCTCCATACTGAAGAAGGGATTGTCGATGACCTGATCATTCTGCGATTCGTAAATGGCAATGCCCTGACCGTCATATCCGATGATGATATTTCCGAAATGGTCACAATATAGTGAGGATACAGAATGCCCGTCGGTTCCTTCGATATGCACGAAGTCATTACCACTTAGGCGGAAGACACCGGAATTGGTAGTGCCCACGTAGATGACGCCTTGAGGGTCTTCACAGAGGCTGTAGAATATCAGGTCATTGCGGTCCGTGAGATAATGCTTGACACTCTGACCGTCATAACAGACAACACCTCTACTGTCAGCCACGAGCCAGAGACGCCCCTTCTTGTCCTCAATCATGGAGTTGATGGTATGGAATCCGGCAAGCGGGCCACCGAGCTGGGTGGCATGCGACTTGTCGGAGAACTTCAACACACCGAGTCCGGATGTGCCGGCGAGTACTTCTCCGTTCTTACGCTCCAAGAAGCAATTGGCATAACAATTACCTTTCTGCCCCTTGAGGTCAGTCATCGTCACATTGTTGAACACCCTGCCGTCCCAGGTCTGCAGGGAACCGTACATACCGAAATAGAACAGACCGTTACGATCCTGCATGATGGTATTTACATAGTTACTGGCAAGCGACTTGTCACTGGCATTCTCCCGACGGATGACACGGAACTGATAACCATCGTAACGGTTGATACCGTCACGGGTGGACGCCCATAGGAATCCTTCGCGGTCGATATAGACTTGAGTGACAAAACTACTAGAAAGTTGTTTGTCAGGATTGAAGAATTTTCCTGTCTGCGCATGGGTGCTTATAGACAGAAAAATAGTTATAATAGTTAGTAATGACCTAGGCCACATGTTTTGAGTAACGCTTAATTCCGGGGCAAAGTTAATACTTTTTTGCGATTATAAAAAAAAAATGCGACAAAAAATAAAGTTCATGAGACATATATTGATGTTTTTATGCAAAATAATAGCTAACTTTGCACCCAAAATCAAAATAATAACTACATGATACAAGCAAAATACCAAGGACTAAAAGTATGTTTAGCCATTTTGTTGTCTGCCGCCCTTCCGTTAGGGTGCATGGCCGCCGAAGAGTTTGTCGTGTTCCAGTCGGCAACGGGTACGTGGCCGCTGAAAGATGTTACCATCGGTTTTGCCGACAAGGAGCATAGTTGTGTACAAAAAGCCGTGTTCAGTCTTCAGACCGACTTCCAGAAAGTGACAGGTGTGTGGCCCCAGCATAGCGAAAGCGATGCAAAAATAGTGATCGGCACCGTCGGCCAGAATGCACAGATCGACATGTGGGTCAAGCAAGGCTTGCTCCATGACCTGAAAGGCAAGACAGAGAAGTATATCATTAAGACCATTGGCAGACAGCTTGTCATTGCAGGCAGCGACAAGCGAGGCACTGTCTATGGTATCTATGAGCTGTCGAGACAGATCGGTGTCTCTCCTTGGCACTATTGGGCTGACGTCCCTATTGAAAAACATCCTGAGCTCTTTATCAAAGAGGGCGAATATACGGATGGAGAGCCTGCCATACGTTATCGCGGACTGTTCCTCAATGACGAGGCCCCATGTCTGACCTCATGGGTGAAGAACACTTTCGGCACGGACTACGGCGACCATCGATTCTACGAGAAAGTGTTTGAGCTGATTCTTCGTCTGAAGGGCAACTACCTATGGCCTGCCATGTGGGGCTGGGCTTTTTACGCCGACGACCCTGAGAACCTGAAGACGGCTGATGCCATGGGGGTGATGATGGGCACGTCGCACCATGAACCGATGGCCCGCAACCATCAGGAATATGCCCGCGACCGCAAGGGATGGGGTGCATGGAACTATTCCACGAACAAAGAGAACCTCGACCGTTTCTTCCGTGAGGGCATTGAGCGAATGAAGGGTACCGATGACATCGTCACCATCGGTATGCGCGGCGATGGTGACGAGGCCATGGGCAACGGCACGGACACCAAACTGCTGGAGAATATCATCGACAACCAGCGCCGTATCATCAAGGAAGTGACGAAACGTCCGGCCAAGGAGACACCGCAGATATGGGCATTGTATAAAGAGGTACAGGACTACTACGATGCAGGACTGCGGGTACCCGATGACGTGACGGTGCTACTCTGCGACGATAACTGGGGCAATGTGCGACGCCTTCCGACAGCACAGGAGAAACTGCGCAAGGGCGGTTGGGGACTATACTACCATGTTGACTACGTGGGAGCTCCCCGAAACTCGAAATGGATTAATGTCACACCTATCCAGAACATGTGGGAACAGCTTCAGCTTGCCTATAACGGTGGTATCCAGAAACTTTGGATTCTGAACGTAGGCGACTTAAAACCTATGGAATATCCCATCCAGCTGTTCATGGACATGGCGTGGAATCCCTCGAAATATCAGGTGGATAATCTGCTTGATCACACTCGTGACTTCTGTGCCGAGAACTTTGGCAAAGAACAGGCAGAGGAAGCTGCATCGATCTTGAATCTTGTCTGTAAGTACAATGGCCGTATTACGGCAGAGATGCTAGATGCGAGAACGTATACGACAGAGGAGTTTGCACAGGTGGTCAGTGAGTATCAGGCTCTGGAGACTCGCGCCTTGCGGCAGTTCATCACCTTGCGTGAAGACCAGCGTGACGCTTATCGTCAGATCATCCTCTTTCCCGTACAGGCCATGGGCAACATCTATGAGATGTACTATGCACAGGCCATGAACCATGCGCTGGCAGCTCAGGGTGATCCTGATGCCAACTGCTGGGCAGAACGCTGTCGTCAGGCATTCCTGCGCGACTCTCTGCTCTGTTTGCAATACAACAAGGAGATTGCCGGGGGCAAATGGGACGGTATGATGACGCAAAAGCACATCAGCTATAAGGACTGGAACGACTGGTTCAAGGCCGATGTCTGTCCCGATCTGAAGACCGTGCCTGAACCCGAAGTGGGTCCGACTTTCAGTCCTCGCGACGGCTATATCAGCATGGAGGCCGAACATGCCTTCCAAAAAGTCTCTATGGACGGTGCGGAATGGACTGTCATCCCCTATATGGGCCGTACGCTGAGCGGTATCGCCCTGATGCCTTACACCACCGATACTGGCGATGCAAAGCTCATCTACCGATTCAAAGCCAAAGGCCAGAAGACTGCCAAGGTTCATATCGTTACCAAGTCTACCCTTGATTTCCTCGACAAGGGCGGTCTTGTCTATGATGTGTCTATCGACAAGGGGCAGCCTGTAAACGTCAACTTCAACAGCAACTTGAACGAGAAGCCAGAGAACATCTACAGTATCTACTACCCCACCGTAGCCCGTCGTGTGGTGGAAAAGACAGTGGAGTTGCCGCTTGACGATAGTCTCGACACCCATATCCTGACGTTGCATCCTCAGGATCCCGGTATTGTGTTTGAGAAGATCGTCATCGACTTTGGTGGTTATCAGCGCCAGTATCTGTTTGGAAAGGAGTCGCCCAAGAATTATGAGAAGTTAAATGATATAGAAAAGTAATGTTATGATAATTGTTGATGCACATAGCCACCTGTGGCTAAAACAGAATACAACATGGAATGGTAAGGTCATCAAATCCAAAAAGAACGGTCGTTCGATCTTTCTTGGTGAAGAAGTACAGATGATACCGCCATTCATGATTGACGGAAGGAACACGGCTGAAGTCTTTCTGTCGAACATGGACTATGCCCAAGTGTCTGCTGCCGTCGTCGTACAGGAACTGATTGACGGCTGTCAGAACCGTTATCTCCAGAAAGTGGGTGAGAAATACCCTGACCGTTTTATTGTCTGCGGCATGGTGAACTTCTTCCAGCCCAACCTCCGTCTGCAGTCACAAGTACTTCTCGACAGCGACTTTCAAGGGCTGGCCATTCCTGGTCATCGTCTCATAACCGACGAACAACATCTGGCACTCAACTCCCCTGAGATGATCAAGATGTTCAAACTGATGGAAGAGCGCAATGCCTTCCTCTCCATCACACTCGCCGATGGCGACGTTCAGGTGGGAGAAATGAAGGAAGTGATCAGCGAATGTCCAAACTTACGTATCGCCATCGGTCATTTAGGCATGGCCAATCCTCCGCAGTCACCCATTTGGAAGAACAGAAGCTGGCAGGAACAGATACGTCTGGCTCAGCATGACCATGTAATGGTGGAGTCGGGAGGCATCACATGGCTCTACAACTCTGAATTCTATCCTTTCCCCTCCGCTGTCCGTGCCGTACGCGAGGCTGCCGGGCTGGTGGGCATGGAGAAACTGATGTGGGGCAGTGACTATCCACGTACCATCACGGCTATCACCTACCGCATGAGCTACGACTTCATACTCAAGAGCAAGGAACTTTCAGGGACAGAGAAGCAGCTGTTCCTCGGCGAAAATGCCTGCCGGTTCTATGGTATAAAAAATCCGATGGAATTGCCCTATATTAAGAATATGTCTGAGTGAATCCTACGAAATCAGGACTTTTAGGAAAGGTTAACATCAAAGCATCATCCCATGATACGATTCACAAAGTATATGTAACGCAGAAAAAAAACGTTTTCACGGAAACTGCGTACCTTTGCAGCAGAAATCAGTCTGACAGCTGGTTTCTGCTGCTATTTGTGTATAATTAAAGACAAGAGATATGAAGAAACTTATTTCAACTATTCTGCTGAGTGTGCTCGCCCTGACGGTGAACGCTCAGAATCCTGACCCCAATTTCTACATTTTCCTCTGCTTCGGACAATCAAACATGGAGGGCGCTGCCCGTCCTGAAGCACAGGACATCGCCAGTCCAGGACCAAGGTTCCTGTTGATGCCTGCCGTCGACGATCCGCAGCGCGGCCGTAAGATGGGTGAGTGGTGCGAGGCCTCCGCTCCCCTCTGTCGTCCCAACACTGGTCTGACGCCAGCCGACTGGTTCGGACGCACCATGATCAAGACGTTGCCCGAGAATATCCGTGTAGGTGTAATCCACGTGGCTATTGGTGGCATCGACATCAAGGGATTCCTCCCTGACAGCATCTCGAGCTATATCAAGAAGGCCCCAGGCTGGATGATTCCCATGCTTGCTGCGTATGACAACAACCCCTACGAGCGCCTCATCACTTTGGCCAAGAAGGCTCAGAAAGACGGTGTCATCAAGGGCGTGCTGATGCATCAGGGTGAGACGAACACCGGCGATCCCAAGTGGGCCGGCATGGTACAGCAGGTGTACGACAACATGCTCGGCGACCTGCAGCTGAAGCCTGAGGAGGTGCCCATCCTCGTGGGTGAGGTGGTTCAGGCCAATGGCGAAGGTGTATGCATTGGCTGTAACAAGCAGATCAACGACCTGCCAAAGACCCTCCACACCGCTCAGGTCATTTCTTCTACGGGCTGCACCAACGGTCCCGACAAATTGCATTTCGATGCTGCGGGTTATCGTGAACTCGGAACCCGATACGGTGAGCGAATGCTCGAACTGCTGGGTTATCAGGTGAAGAAACCATTCGACGTGCCTGAGGATGCTTTCATCGCCGAGACCACCATCCCCGGCAATGACTTCCCGAAGGTCGACAAGGAAGGTCGTGCCTATTTCCGTCTGGATGCCCCTGAGGCTACCAGTGCTATTGTTGACATTTGTGGTAAGAAGTATGACATGCGCCGCGACGAGAAAGGCATCTGGTGCGCCGTCACCGATCCTCTCGTAGCCGGATTCCACTACTATTTCATGAATATCGGTGGCGTGAAGTTCATCGACCCGGCTACGGAGACCTTCTTCGGCTGCAACCGCGAATCAGGCGGTATCGAGATTCCTGAGGGGCCAGAGGGCGACTATTACCGTCCTCAGCAGGGCATCGCTCACGGACAAGTTCGCTCCATCTACTATTTTGCTGAATCTACCCAGGAGTGGCGCCATGCCATGGTCTATACCCCTGCCGAATATGAACTGAAGGCTAATGCCAAGAAGCGCTATCCCGTGCTCTACCTGCAGCACGGCATGGGCGAGGACGAGACAGGCTGGAGCAAGCAGGGCCACATGCAGCACATCCTGGACAATGCCATTGCCAAGGGCGAGGCAGTACCTATGATTGTCGTCATGGAGAGTGGTGATGTCAAGGCTCCTTTCCATGGCGGAGACAACCGCCAGGGAATGAGCACCTATGGCAATTCGTTCTACAAGGTCATGATTCAAGACCTTATTCCCACCATCGACCGTGAGTTCCGTACCCTCTCCGACCGCAACCATCGCGCCATGGCAGGACTCTCATGGGGAGGCCACCAGACCTTCGATGTCGTATTGAACAACATGGATAAGTTCTCGTATATGGGAACCTTCAGCGGTGCCATCTTCGGCCTTGACTTGAAAACGGCCTACAACGGTATTTTCACCCGTCCCGATGAGTTCAATAAGAATATCCGCTGCCTCTTCATGATGATTGGCACAGAGGGCATGGACAAGATGTTCGGAACAAAGAAACTCGTCGACGATCTCAACGCACTAGGCATCAATGCCCACTACTACGAGTCGCAGGGCACCGACCATGAGTGGCTCACCTGGCGCCGTGGCTTCAAGCAGTTCCTCCCTTACCTTTTTAAATAAGAAGCTTGTAAGCACCATCCAAATAATTGTATAATAGACTTATAAATTTTAGAAAATGAAAAAATTACTTTTTGCGCTAACGCTTATCGCCGTAGGCAGTCTGACTGCTTCGGCACAGTGGGGACGACCCATTGACTATTCGGCAGGACCTGGACTGAAGGATGCCTACAAAGATTACTTTACCATCGGCGTGGCCGTGAACAAGGCCAACGTGTCTGATCCTGCTCAGATGGAGATCATCAAGAAGCAGTTTAACAGCGTGACCGCTGAGAATGCTTGGAAGCCAGGCGAGATTCACCCGAAGGAGGGTGTATGGAACTTCGGCTTAGCAGACAGCATAGCTAATTTCTGTCGTGAGAATGGTATCAAGATGCGCGGACACTGCCTCTGCTGGCACAGCCAGTTTGCCGACTGGATGTTTACTGACAAGAAGGGAAAGCCCGTCAAGAAGGAAGTATTCTATGAGCGTCTGCGCGACCATATCCATACGGTGGTGAACCGTTATAAGGACGTGGTCTATGCCTGGGACGTGGTGAACGAGGCCATGGCCGACGACGGCCGTCCGTTCGAATTTGTTGACGGTAAGTTGGTCAAGGCCAGTCCTTATCGTCAGAGTCGCCATTTCAAGCTCTGCGGCGATGAGTTCATTGCCAAGGCTTTCGAATTTGCCCGTGAGGCCGATCCCACCGGTGTGCTCATCTACAACGACTACAGCTGTGTGGACAACGGCAAGCGCGAGCGTATCTACGAGATGGTCAAGAAGATGAAGGAGGCTGGTGTGCCCATCGACGGTATCGGCATGCAGGGCCACTACAACATCTACTTCCCCGATGAGGAGCAACTTGAGAAGGCCATCAACCGTTTCAAAGAGATTGTCAAAATCATCCACATCACTGAGCTCGACCTCCGTACCAACACCGAGACTGGTGGCCAGCTGATGTTCTCCCGTGGTGAGGCAAAGCCCCAGGCAGGCTATATCGGCACCCTGCAGGAAGACCAGTACGCACGTCTGTTCAAGATCTTCCGCAAGCATGCCGACGTCATCAAGAACGTGACCTTCTGGAATCTCAGCGACAAGGACTCCTGGCTGGGTGTGAACAACCATCCGCTGCCCTTCGACGAGAACTTCAAGGCTAAGCGCTCGCTCCAGATCATCCGCGACTTCGATGCCGCTGCCGACAAGCGCGTTCCGAAGGACGACTGGGTGCCCAACCCCATGAACCAGCCCGGACAGGAGTATCCGCAGGTGAACAGCGAGGGCTTCGCACGCTTCCGTGTAGAGGCTCCCGATGCCAAGTCAGTGATTGTCAGCCTCGGTCTTGGTGGCCGTGGCGGTACGGTGCTGCGCAAGAATAAGGAAGGTGTATGGGTAGGAACCACCGAGGGTCCGATGGATCCCGGCTTCCACTACTATCACCTGACTATCGACGGTGGCGTGGTCAACGATCCCGGCACCCACAACTACTTCGGCTCCTGCCGTTGGGAGAGCGGTATCGAGATTCCCGCTCCCGATCAGGATTTCTACGCCTGGCGCAAGGACATTCCTCATGGCAACATCCAGCAGGTGAACTTCTGGTCTGAGAGCACCGGCAAGATGCAGACCGCCAACGTATATCTGCCCGACGGTTACGGCAAACTCGTAAAAGGGAAGAACGGCAAACTCACTCAGGAGCGCTACCCTGTACTCTACCTGCAGCACGGCTGGGGTGAGAACGAGACCAGCTGGCCCGTACAAGGTAAGGCCGGCATCATCATGGATAACCTGATTGCCGACGGCAAGATCAAGCCCTTCATTGTGGTGATGGCGTATGGTCTGACCAACGACTTCAAGTTCGGTACCATTGGAAAGTTCACCGCCGAGGAGTTCGAGAAGCTGCTCATCGACGAGCTCATCCCCGTTATCGACAAGCAGTTCCTCACCAAGCCCGACAAGTGGAACCGTGCGATGGCCGGTCTCTCGATGGGTGGCATGGAGACGAAGCTCATCACTCTGCGTCGTCCTGAGGTGTTCGGCTACTGGGGTCTTCTCTCTGGCGGTACCTATATGCCTGAGGAAATCAAGGATCCCAAGTGCGTGAAATACATCTTCGTTGGCTGCGGTGACAAGGAGAACCCCGACGGCATCAACAAGAGCGTCGAGGCCCTGAAGGCTGCCGGCTTCAATGCCGAAGGTCTGGTTTCGGAAGGTACTGCACATGAGTTCCTTACGTGGCGCCGCTGTCTCGAAAAGATGGCTCAGAGCCTGTTTAAATAAGAAAAAGTGAAGAAAAAATGCACTTTTTTTAGGTATGAAACAAATGAAAAAGTATATGTAACATAAAAATAAAAGACTTTCAGAAATTTGTTATATCTTTGCAGCAGAAAAGAAATTAAATAGGTTAAAATTGTTTTAGTTATATTAGTAGTTAGTAGTTTTTCCTTCCTCGGGACTCAAGAATAGCGATTCTTGTCCCGAGGTTTTTTATTTTCCGAAAAAATGTGTATCTTTGCACCGACTTAAAACCATAACGAAATGAAACGAATCGTAACATTAATGGTGGCCTGCGCCATGGGCGTACTGACTGCCACAGCCCAGCAGCATACGCTCTGGTACAGCAAACCCGCCGCCCACTGGTTGGAGGCCCTGCCCATTGGCAATTCCCAGTTGGGGGCTATGATCTATGGGGGCGTAGAGACTGAAGAAATCCAGGTCAATGAAGAGACTTTCTGGAGCGGCTCACCTTATTCAAATAATAGTATGGAGTCGAAGGAGCATCTGCAAGAGGTGCGCCAGCTGATCTTCGCCGGCAAGGAGAAGGATGCCCACGACCTCATCGAGAGGCATTTTATCAAGGGTCCCCACGGCATGCGCTATCTGCCTTTGGGCAGCATCATGCTCAATTTTCAGGGGCAGGACAAAGCCAGCGACTATCGTCGTCAGCTGAACCTTGGTAATGCCATCGCGACTACCCGCTATACCGTCGACGGAGTCACCTTCCTGCGTACCTGCTTCGCCTCACAGGCAGACAACGTCATTGTCATGCGCATCGAAGCGAGCCGAAAAGGGGCATTGCGCTTCAATGTCAGGTTCGATAGTCAGTTGGAAACCAAACGTAGCGTGGAGGGGCACCAGTTGATAGCCGTTGTACAGAACGTGGAGCAGGAGGGCGTTCCTGCCAGTCTGCATGCAGAGTGCCGCACGGAGGTCACAACCGACGGCAGCATTGTTGAAGATACAGAGGGACTGAGTGTCATGAACGCTACTACGGCCACACTCTACATAACCGCAGCCACCAACTTCGTCAATTACCATGATGTCAGCGGCACACCCACCCAAAAGAACATTCAGTGTATTGCCGGAGCAAAGCGCAAGAACTATCTGCGGCTCGTTAACGATCACGTGGAAAAATACCGCAGACAGTATGACCGCGTCACGCTCACCCTGCCAAAGACAGAAACTTCAGGACTAGAGACCGACAAGCGTCTCGCTGCTTTCGACGGCACCGACCTCGACATGGTTTCCCTCATGATGCAGTACGGACGCTATCTGCTCATTTCTTCATCGCAGCCAGGTGGTCAGCCAGCCAACCTGCAGGGCGTATGGAACGACAAAGTCAATGCAGCCTGGGATTCGAAATACACCATCAATATCAATGCTGAGATGAACTACTGGCCAGCCCTGATAGGCAACCTTGCCGAAACCCAGCAGCCCCTGTTCTCAATGATTCGCGACTTGAGTGTAACGGGAGCAAAGACAGCCCAGGAGATGTATGGCTGCCGTGGGTGGGTGGCCCATCATAACACTGATCTCTGGCGCATAGCCGGACCTGTAGACGGTACGCCATGGGGTATGTTCCCCACAGGAGGTGCCTGGTTGACGACCCATCTCTGGCAACACTACCTGTATACGGGCGATAAGCAATTCCTGGCCAATAACTATGACGTAATGAAGGGAGCAGCCGATTTCCTGATGGACTATATGCAGATATACCCCGCCGACGGAGAACTGAAGAATGCCGCAGGCTGGCTGATGACCGTTCCTACCGTATCACCAGAACATGGTCCACAGGGCAAGGACACAAATGTCACTGCCGGCTCGACAATGGACAACCAGATTGTGTTCGACGTGCTGAGTCAAGTCATCGCCGCCGCCAAGATTCTCGGCAAAGAAAACTCTTCAATCTCCGATCTTCAATCCTCAATCCAAAAGCTGCCGCCCATGCAGATAGGTCGTTACGGTCAGCTTCAAGAATGGTTGATCGATGCCGACGATCCTACTGACGAACACCGTCATATCTCGCACCTCTATGGTCTGTATCCCTCTAATCAGATATCGCCATACACCCACCCTGAACTGTTCACGGCTGCTGCCAATACACTGAAACAGCGCGGTGACATGGCCACAGGCTGGAGCCTCGGATGGAAAATCAACTTCTGGGCACGTATGCTCGATGGCAATCATGCATTCCAGATTATCAAGAACCTGTTGACAACGATACCTGCCACCACTGAATGGGGGCCCCGGGGCGGCACTTACCCCAACCTCTTCGATGCCCATCCGCCATTCCAGATCGACGGCAACTTCGGCTGTGCCGCAGGTATCTGCGAGATGCTCTTACAGAGTCATGATGGAGCCGTCCACCTGTTACCTGCCCTGCCCGACAGTTGGTCTGACGGTGAGGTCAAAGGTTTACAGACTCGCGGTGCCTTTACGATAGACATGAAATGGAAGGAAGGCTGCTTACAGGAGACTACCATCAAGTCTAAGATTGGAGGTACACTGCGCCTGCGTTCCTACGTACCCCTTCAAGGCAGCGGACTGAAACCGGCCTCTGGCGAATGCCCCAATCCACTTCTAGCTCCTGCCAGTATCCGTGAGCCCCTCAAGTCGTCGGAACTCACCTCCTTCGAACTGCTGCCTGTAAGGAAAGTCTATGAATACGACATCGAAACATTGCCTGGCGGTATTTATCATCTGACAAAGTGACCTTTATTTGACCAATGTTACACCAGACAAAGTATATGAGACATGAGCGAATGCCCGTGTCTCATTTTTTTCATATCTTTGCAACCGAAATCAATTCTCTCGAACAACAATATGAGTGATCAACATTCTAATAAAAGACATTACCTAACTTTATTATCAACCGTATTATTCATGTTCTGTGCCGGCCTGACATCGTCGGCACAGACTTTTAGTTACCAGAACCCCAATCTGAGTGCCAGAGAGCGCGCCGTAGATCTGTGCAGTCGGCTCACATTGGAAGAGAAGGCAATGCTGATGCTTGACGAAAGTCCTGCCATTCCTCGGCTTGGTATCAAAAAGTTCTTCTGGTGGAGCGAAGCACTACATGGCGCAGCCAACATGGGTAACGTTACAAACTTCCCTGAGCCTGTGGGTATGGCTTCCTCGTTCAACCCCGATTTATTATATAAGGTCTTCGATGTAGCCTCAACTGAGTTCCGAGCCCAGTATAATCACCGTATGTACGATCTCAAAGGCGAAGATATGAAGATGCGCAGTTTGTCGGTATGGACACCTAACGTGAATATCTTCCGCGACCCCCGTTGGGGACGTGGTCAGGAGACTTATGGTGAGGACCCCTATCTGACGAGTGTAATGGGCGTGCAGGTGGTTCGCGGGTTACAAGGCCCCGAAGATGCGAAATACCGTAAACTTTGGGCCTGTGCCAAGCATTATGCCGTCCACAGCGGACCGGAATATACTCGTCATTCTGCAAATCTCACTAATGTGCCCGTACGCGATTTCTGGGAGACCTATATGCCCGCCTTCAAAACACTTGTTCAGGATGCCAAGGTTCGTGAGGTAATGTGTGCCTACCAGCGTCTCGACGATGACCCTTGTTGTGGTTCCAACCGCTTGCTCCAGCAGATTCTGCGCGACGAATGGGGATTTAAATATCTTGTCGTCAGCGATTGTGGTGCCATCAGTGACTTTTACGATTCCCACAAGTCATCGTCCAGTCCAGTTCATGCCTCTGCTAAGGCCACCTTGGCGGGAACTGATGTAGAATGCGGTTATGGTTATGCCTACAAGAGCATCCCAGAAGCAGTGCATCGCGGTCTGATCTCAGAGGCAGAAGTTGATAAGCATGTCATCCGTCTCCTCGAAGGGCGGTTCGATCTTGGTGAGATGGACGATCCATCACTTGTGGAATGGTCAAAGATTCCCTATTCCGCCATGTCAACTAAGGCGTCAGCACAGATTGCTCTCGACATGGCCAGACAGACGATCGTCTTACTCCAGAATAAAGATGGAATCCTGCCTTTCAAGAAAAATGCAGAGAAAATTGCCGTCATCGGGCCCAACGCCAACAACGAGCCGATGATGTGGGGAAATTACAATGGAACACCCAATCATACCGTGACCATCCTCGACGGTATTAAGGCCAAGCAAAAGAAACTGATTTATATTCCAGGCTGCGACCTGACTTACGACAAGGAGATGGAGAGTCACCTCGCTACCGACTGTCAGTCACCCGATGGCAAGAAAGGCCTGAGAGGCACATTCTGGACAAACACCAAGATGGAAGGAAAGGCCTTTACAACCGAATACTATACGAAACCCGTCAATGTAACCACCTCGGGCATGCATGTCTTCGCAGCCAACCTACCTATCGAAGATTTCTCAGCCAAATACGAGACCACCTTTACCCCAAAGGAGGGAGGTGAATATGTCATCAACGTGGAGAGTACCGGTCATTTCGAACTCTACGTCAATGGTGAGAAGAAATTCACCCACCATATCTGGCGCGCCACACCCACTCGTACTGTCCTTCAGGCCGAAAAGGGCCAACAGTTCCACATCGAAGTTCGCTTCCAGACCGTGAAGACCTGGGGTGCCTCCATGAAGATAGATATAGCCAAGGAACTCCCTATCAACTATCAGGAAACCATCGCTCAACTGAAAGGCATCGACAAGGTGATTTTCTGCGGTGGTATAGCCCCTAGCCTTGAAGGCGAGGAGATGCCAGTGAACATTGAAGGTTTCAAGGGCGGCGACCGTACTAGTATCGAACTGCCGAAGGTGCAACGCGACTTCTTAAAGGCGCTAAAGGCTGCCGGCAAACAAATCGTGTTCGTCAATTGTTCTGGTTCTGCTATTGCTCTGCAGCCGGAAACAGAAAGTTGCGATGCCATCGTACAAGCATGGTACCCAGGACAGGAAGGCGGAACGGCAGTAGCCGATGTGCTCTTCGGTGACTACAATCCCTCTGGTAAACTTTCAGTCACCTTCTATAAGAACGATAGTCAGTTACCTGACTACGAAGACTACTCCATGAAAGGTAGAACCTATCGTTACTTCTCTGATCCCCTCTTCGCTTTCGGTTATGGACTGAGCTATACCAACTTTGAGATTGGCGAAGCTACCATCGAGGGCGAGAACGGCCATTTCGCGGTCAGCATCCCCGTCACTAACAAAGGGCAGCGTAATGGTACTGAAATTGTACAGCTTTACATCCGTAACACAGCCGATACAGAGGGACCGCTGAAGTCATTGCGCGGTTTCCAGCGTGTTGACGTGAAGGCCGGACAGACAGCAACCGCTACCATCAAACTCGACCAGAAGAGTTTCGAATTCTGGGATGCCGAGACAAACACGATGCGTACGAAACCCGGCCATTATGAAATCTTCTATGGCAACAGCTCACAAGACAAAGATCTGAAAATAATCTCAGTTACATTACCATAATGGTCTTATAGCTGAGATGAAAGCAAAGATTTTCAAGAAAAAGCTTGGAAAAATCCAAGCTTTTTCCTATCTTTGCACCGACTATGCCGAGATTAATCAGCTATTTTCAAAAATCGCTATCTGCTAGACTTAGCTTCTGGGTCATTGCAATCGTAGCAGCCTTGTTTGTGGCCGCTTTGGTTATCATGTCCCATTACGCGCGTCAGGCCGTCAAAGAAGAAGCTATTGCCCGTTCGGAACAAGCCCTCCAGACGGCAGCACTGAACATCGACAATATTCTACACAAGACCGAGGTGGCAGCCATCAATATGCGGGAGTATGTAGAGAATCGTCTCGCCAACCCTGATGACATCCTGTTAATCAGTAAGCAGTTGGTAGAAACCAATCCTGACATCATCGGTTGTGCCATCTGTTTCGAGCCCGACTTCTACCCCCAGAAGGGTCATCTCTTTATGGCCTATCATTTTCGTCGTGGCAACAAGATTCTATGTTCCGACCATTTCGGTAGCACCTCTTATCTCCAACAAGAGTGGTATTCACGCCCTAAGACAACCGACAGTCCATGTTGGGCAGAACCGATACCGAAAGATACAACCTATGGTTGCCCAATCATCACTTATAGTACCCCCATCCACCAGAAAGGCAAGCTCGTCGGCATTCTGGCAGTCGATATCACTCTTAACGACCTCTCGCGTATAGCCCAAGAGACCCGTCCTTATCCCAACACCTTCTGTGCGCTGTTAGGTAAAAG
This sequence comes from Prevotella sp., assembly GCA_016291005.1. Lineage (GTDB taxonomy): Bacteria > Bacteroidota > Bacteroidia > Bacteroidales > Bacteroidaceae > Prevotella. Next base: position 15,855 of record JAEEVT010000077.1, read on the forward strand.
CGGTAATTTCATCATCCATCCCGATACAGCCATGCTCAATCCTGGTGCTATGTTCAGACAATTAAGGATGCTCGATGCCAAGTCGGCCGAGTTGGCTAAGGCCATGCTCGACGGCGACAGCGGTTATATGGAAGTCAACATCTATGGAATCGACTGCTATGCCTTCTACAAACCGTTTAAGAATACGAACTGGAGTATCGACATC
>JAEEVT010000078.1 GCA_016291005.1 Prevotella sp.
GTAGGCATTAGCTGCCCAAGCGCCACCTTCCTTACTGGTTGTGTGAACAATGCTACTAACCTCTCTTGGAAGGGTGTCGTTCCTTTGGCTGCCATGATGCGTGACCGTCTCGGTATGGCTGTGGCTGTGGCTAACGACGCACATGTCTCTGCCTTAGGCGAGTTTACCTATGGTGCTGCCCATGGAATGAAAGACTTTATCGTGGTAACCTTGGGCATCGGACTGGGCAGTTGCTTCTTCTCACGTGGACGTGGACATCGGGGCTACTCCGGTTTTGCCGGAGAGCTCGGCCATACCTGTGTTGTAGACCATGGTCGCAAGTGTAACTGTGGCAAGGAGGGCTGTCTGGAAGCATATTGTGCAGCACGTGGCATTGTTATGACGGCACGGGAGGTCATGGAAGAGCGTCCTTCTGAACCGTCGCTGATGCGGGACATCGAGAACCTGACGCCACGTGTCATTAGCGAATGCTGCGACAAGGGTGACGAGATGGCCATCGAGGTGTTCCGTCGTACAGGCTATCTCCTGGGTGTCGGGCTGGCCAACTATGCCTCCGTCCTCGACCCGCAGGCCATCATCCTGACGGGTGGTATCTCCAAGGCAGGCAAGTGGCTGCTCGATCCTCTCCGTAAGTCGTTCGACGAGCATGTCTTCCCCAATCTGCGCGGCCAGATTAAGATTTTGAGGTTGCATCTCAATGACAAGGAGCGCGAGGTGCTGGGTGCCGGAGCCTTGGCTTGGGTGATTCCTGAGTACTCGTTGTTTAAGTAAAGAGGTAAGACGGAAGATGTAAGACGGAAGAGGTAAGAACTAATGGATGTAGAAAGCATCAATAAGCTGATTTACGAGAGACCTAATTTAAGTACCGCCCTCGGGATGGAGTTTATTTCCACTCCCGAGGAAGATACGTGTATGGCTCGCATGCAGGTCGACGAGCGCAACCGGCAACCTTTTGGATTCCTGAGTGGAGGTGCCTCGTTAGCGCTGGCAGAGAATGTGGCCGGTGTGGGGTCGTCGGCACTCTGTCCAGGCTGTGCCTGTGTGGGCATTGAGGTCAGCGGTAGCCATGTGAAAGCCGTCAGCGAGGGCGATACCGTAACGGCTTACGCCCAGTTAGTGTCGAAGGGAACGACGTTGCACGTCTGGCATGTCGACATCCGTAACTCTGCCGACGAACTGATTTCTACGGTTCGCGTCACCAATTATATTATCAAGCAACATAAAGGGTGATGGAGGGATTTGCACTTTTTCGTATGCCCTACGCCAAGGAGTGCAGGTTTATCTTAGGTGAGGTCTCTGAACTTACCTCGTGTGCCGATTTGGACGGCCGGCAAGGCTTTATCATGGCGCCTTTCGCCCCGTCAGCGAAAGAGCCCATCCTGCTGATTCAGGGTGAGTGCATCATGGTAAATGATTCTTTGGCTAAGCTCGAGAAACAGTTAACCATTAACCTTGAACCATTAACCTTGAACCTTGAACCCTTAACCCTGAACCCTGAATCCTTTGCCCATAGTCGTGCCGACTACCACATTGACTTCACCAATTTCCACGCCCATCTGCAGAATGGCGACTTCCGCAAGCTGGTACTCTCGCGCAGCATCGACATTCCGTGTCCGCCTTCCGAGTGTCCGCCTTCAAAGTGTCCGCCTTCCGAGTGCCCGCCTTCCGAGTGCCCGCCTTCAGAGTGCCCGACGATTCCGTCGTCGGGACTAACGGCATCCTCGATGGGAAACCCCATCGCCCTCTTCGAGAAAGCCTGTGAAAGCTACCCCCGTGTGATGGTGGCACTGGTCTTTACACCTCAGAGCGGCTTGTGGCTGACTGCTACGCCCGAGGTCTTGCTGGCTGGTGGCGACGGACAATGGCAGACGATGGCGTTGGCGGGTACGTTGGCCTACAAGGACGACCTGCGTTGGAGCGACAAGAACATCCAGGAGCAGCGCTATGTGGCCACCTATATTGTCAAACAGTTGGAGCGCTTCACCAGTGACTTCACGGAAGAAGGACCTTATACGGTTCGTGCCGGACATCTGGCCCACCTGCGCAGCGACTTCCGATTCACCTTATATAATAATACGCGCGTGGGAGAATTGCTCCAGGCTCTTCACCCGACTCCTGCCGTCTGTGGCCTGCCCAAGGAGGCTGCCTTCGAGTTTATCCAGCAGTACGAGCACCATCACCGCTCTTACTACAGCGGCTTCATGGGACCTTTGGCTATCGACCAATCTACTCACCTCTTCGTCACCTTGCGCTGTATGCAGATTTTCCGAAATGCCTACCGCCTCTATGCTGGCGGCGGACTGTTGAAGGACAGCGTCGAGGAACAGGAGTGGTTAGAGACGGAAACCAAGCTCGACACCATGCGGAGAATAGTGTTGAATGATGAATTTTGAATTAAGATTGCAACGCCACACTTTGCACCTTTAGGTCAAAGAAGTTGTTGCCCTATGGGCAATTAAGAATTATGAATTAAGAAATGTACTGCGATAAAGCCAACGTCAATATCCTCACCGCCCTGCTGGTGGCTTACGGCATCCGACATGCCGTCTGCTGTCCTGGTTCGCGCAATGCTCCCATCGTCCACAACCTGAACGAATGTCCAGACATCCAATGCTGGCCAGTCACCGATGAGCGTTCGGCAGGGTTCTATGCGCTGGGTATGGCTTTGTACACGGGAGACCCTGTCGCCGTCTGTGTTACCAGCGGCACAGCCCTGCTCAACCTCGCCCCCGCCGTAGCCGAAGCCTACTACCAGCACGTTCCCTTAGTCGTCATTTCTGCCGACCGTCCGCTGGAATGGATAGACCAGCTTGACGGTCAGACGCTGCCGCAGCCCGATGCCCTGGGTCGCTTTGTGCGCAAAGCCGTCAACCTGCCAGAAATAGAGGATGACGTCGAAGAACAGCATTGGTATTGTAACCGTCTTGTCTGCGAGGCGCTGATGGAAGCGACCAACCGTGGCGGCGGTCCTGTACATATTAATGTTCCCATCAGCGAGCCGTTGTTCCAGTTCAACGTGGAGGAACTTCCCCGTGAGTGTTGTATAGGGCGCTATGGCGGGGTGATTGACTCTTATGACATCGAGGCCAGTGGACTGCTTGCCGATTTCTGGAATGCCCAGCGTCCGATGATTGTCATTGGCCAGAACAGGGAGGCGCTATTGGGAGACCACGAACTCGAACAATTGAAGAAGCATGCCGTGGTGCTCTACGAACCGTTGGGCAGTGACCTGGGTACGACGCTTTTCGACGAGGTGCTCAGAAACCATGCTGACGACGATGACCTGCTTCCCGACTTTGTGCTTTATGGTGGCATGATGGTCAGCAAGCGGCTGAAACAGTTCTTGCGCAAAGCCACTAATGCCGACTTCTGGGAGATTTCGCCCGACGGCCAGTTGCACGATACTTACAAGCGTACAAAAGGCGTGATAGAGGGTCGTTTCGCCCCAGTGCTGTTGTGGTTAGAGGAGTTTCTGGCAGACACGGCTACCATGGAGGAACATTTGGAGAAGTCGTTTGGCGAGTTGACTGATACGTCTGACTTTGTTTCCCGCTGGAAACAGGAACTCAACCATGCGGAGATGGTAGTCGAGGCTACGGAGCCACCCTATTCGCCAAAGGCTGTGGTAAAGCACTTCGAACAGCAGTTGACTGCATCGGACATCGTGTCCTGGCTGCACTATGCCAACTCTACGGCGGTGCGCCTGGCCTGTCTCTATTCCACCAGCTATGTCTATTGCAACCGCGGTGTCAACGGCATCGAGGGTTCGTTGTCCACCGCTGCAGGTTTCTCCCTCGTCGCAGCCAAAGACGATGCGGACTTTGCCCAAAGAACAAACGGAGCCGATTCTTCGTTAGGACTCGTATTCTGTGTCATTGGCGACCTTAGTTTCTTCTACGACCAGAACGCCTTGTGGAACCAGCAACTGAGCGGCAACTTCCGCATCCTCCTGCTGAACAACGGCGGTGGGGGCATCTTCGCCCAACTGCCTGGTTTGGAACAAAGTCCAGCCCGTGACAAGTTCGTTGCTGCCCAGCACCATACGTCGGCAGAGGGCATCTGCCAGCAGAATGCCGTCGGCTATCGCAAGGCGGAGAATATGGCAGAGATGCAAGAAGGCGTCCGCTGGCTCATTAATTCTCCCAGCGAACGCCCCCTCCTTCTCGAAGTCACCAATTTTACTTGACGATCTTCTTGCCGTTCTGGATAATGATTCCGCGCTGTGTCGTCACCTGACGGCCGTTCAGGTCGTAAGCCGGTGAGGTAGCAAACCCATCACTATTCAACTTTTCACTTATTGCCGTCACCTCAGCCTGTGTGGCGTGGCGAATCTCCAGCGTCTCGGCACCATTAGCCTGCTGCTCCCAGTTGAAACCGCAACGGGTCGGCAGGAACGACTGCTCCTTGGTGGTGCGCATCAGCACGCTCTCCAGGATTTCCACGTTCTGCTTGGCGGGAATGCCATAGAGACCCTCCTTCTGCTTCAGCTCCCAGCTGCTGCTGAAGGCCACCTGGTTACCCTGGCCGTCACTCATGCGAACCGTCTTCAGCTCCTGGCTGCTACGCATGGCGTCGGTATTCTTCAGACGCAGATACTGCTTCGTCGGCGAGAAGATGAGGTAAGGCATGCCAGCCTCCAAACCCTCGTTGGTGCATTCCACAAAGTAGAGGCACAGCGTCGAACCCTCCTGGCGGATGGCTGCCAGACGTTCGGCTCGCACGTTGTATGTTGCCAACTGCTCGGCACTCACCGTCATGGGCAGACAAAGCGTATTATAACCAGCAAACAGGTAACGGTTCAGCTGTACCGGCTGGTCCAAGTTAGCCACTTGCTCCACCTTCAGCGTCTTGCTTTCGGTGTAGACGTTCTTCACTCTGTTCTGTGCCGAAGCACCCAAACTGCATGCTAATGCAGCAATTGTCAAGGCAAGTAAAGTCTTTTTCATAAGCACTTTGTGTTTGTAGTTAACGTTAATCTGTTTGCAAAGATACGAATTAGTCAGCAAAGTACAAAATAAATTATCGAATTTTTTTGTCCCTTTCTCAACCTTTCTCAACAACCTTGCTCAACGTCAAAAGAGAAAACCATAGGAAAAGTTGCAGAAATCCAGTACTTTTCCGTCAGTTATCCTTAGGATAAGTTGAGGAAATCACGGCAACTTCTTGCGGAAATCACGGCAACTTCTTGCAGAAATCACCGCAACTTCTGGAACTTTTCCACATGATTTCCGACTGCTCCATCCCATGGAACTTTTCAATAATATAATAAATTCGCAAAACACCCTAACACCCTAACGTGTGTTTTCTTAGAATCCCTTTGTACATCGGCATTTGCACCCTCAGACGTTAGGGTGTTAGGGTAAATTCTATATCTTCAATTCCAACGAGAAACGGTTACGGTTACAGCTGTAACCATGTAACCGCGAGGGGAACCATATTAGGGAATTCAATCATAACCGACTGATATTCATTCAATTATATAATGGAAGAGAATTATCCCCTGCCTTATTGGTTACATGGTCACAGCTGTGACCGTGACCGTTCAATCATATTCAGGGTTTGAGGTGTACTGTATAGCACAATGAACAAATTTCCCAAGAATCCTTTGGTGTCTTAAGTTTTTTTCGTATCTTTGCAGACAAGTATTGCCGATACGTCGTTAGAACGGCGCTGGTCTACGGGCCTGAATCCCTGAGCGCAGGGTGGCGGTATGACATTGAGGGTAAAACAATAACAGCATTAGCTGATTATTCGGTACATCTTGAAACGTGAGAAATTTCTAAGATAATGTAACCGTAAATAGTCTCTAGTTCTGCACCTAAGGGTGTGGACATGACTTATCTGGTTACATGGGCAATTCTCACGGCCTCAAGATGTAGATAAGGCGGTTCACGCCTTTTCTATGTTCTGAGGTCTCGTTGGTTTTGTCCGTTTACAAAGCCCGATAAGTCAGCGAGTGTCAATAACCGAATATTACTATGCTATTTCAGAAGACTATTCTCAAGAAGTATTTGGGTCTGATAGATGAAGAAGTTGTCAGTGTGGCTTGGAAACAGTTTCAGGCTTATTTTCTTGATGCACAGATACAAGCCAATATCCAGCAATCTAAAGAGGAACAATTTCAAGAAGGTTTTCTTCGTGAGTTGTTTGTTAAGGTGTTGGGCTATACGCTGAACCCATCCCCCGACTACAATCTTATTACTGAGAAAAAGAACGAAACAAACTCGAAGAAAGCTGATGGCGCTATACAGAAAGACGGCAAAGTGATTGGTGTTATAGAGCTGAAAGACCATAAGACAACAGACCTCTCGAAAGTAGAGTATCAGGCATTCAACTACAAGAGTCAGCATCCTGATGCACGCTATGTTGTTATCTCCAATTTTGAGAAGCTTCGTCTTTATATAGACAATGCTGTAGAGTATCGCGAATGGAACCTGTTTCATCTGACGGAAGAAGACTTCCGCGAACTGTATCTTTGCCTCGCTTGGAAGCAGGTTGAGCGAGGTGTAGCTTTACAGATAAAGCAGGAGTCTGTTTCGAGTGAAGATCAGATTACGAAAGAACTCTATAAAGACTATTCACAGTTCAAGCGCATACTCTTTGCTGACATTCTAAAACAGAATCCGACTCCTGAAGACAAGGATGAAAAAGAGTGGCAATTGCTTCTTTTTAAGAAGACTCAGAAGTTGCTTGACCGTCTTCTGTTTATCTTCTTTGCTGAGGACTGTGGTCTTTTACCACCAAATTCGATGGTGCAGATTATCGACCAGTGGGAGAGTCTGAAGGAGATGGACGAATACCGTCCATTCTATGACAGAGTGAAGAAGTACTTCGGATATATGAACACAGGCTTTCAGGGCAAGAAGTATGAGATATTTGCCTATAATGGTGGACTTTTTAAACCAGACGAGGTACTGGATAATATCAGGATTAGCGATGACCTATTGGTTGAGCACACACGCAAGTTGTCTGATTACGACTTTGAGAGTGATGTGGATGTAAACATCTTGGGTCATATCTTTGAGAATTCGTTGTCAGAGACAGAAGAGGTTACACAGCAAATCAATAATGGTGCAGCGCCGCTAACATCGAAGCGTAAGCAGGATGGTGTGTTCTATACGCCTCAGTATATCACAAAATACATTGTAGAGAATACCGTTGGCCGCCTTTGTGCAGAGAAGAAGCAAGAGCTGAATATCGTTGAGGACGAATATTTCTCAGACCAACGCCGTCAGATGCAAACCAAGAAACGGCTGATGGATCAACTACAGAAGTATCGCGATTGGTTGCTACAAATTACGATTCTCGATCCAGCTTGTGGTAGTGGCGCCTTTCTGAATGCTGCTTTGCAGTTCTTGATGGCTGAGCATAAGTTAATAGATGAGATGGAGGCAAAGGTGGCTGGTTCTGCTATTGTATTCCAAGATGTAGAAAACAGCATCTTAGAGCATAACCTCTTTGGTGTTGACATCAACGAAGAAAGTGTAGAGATTGCTCAGTTAGCCCTATGGCTGCGTACTGCAAAACCACATCGAAAGCTGAATTCACTCAATGAGAATATCAAATGTGGAAACTCGCTGATTAGCGACCCAACTATTGCTGGTGTAAAAGCATTCAATTGGCAAGAACAATTCCCAACGGTGTTTGAGAAGGGTGGCTTTGATGTGGTGATTGGTAATCCGCCGTATGTGAATATGGCCAACATCCAGAATGAGCAAGAAAGAAGATTCTATCAAAACAACTATTCAACGGTAAAGAATAAATGTGATCTGTATTCAATTTTTACAGAAAAAGCAAAGTTCCTACTGAAAGACAATGGCTTGTTAGGATTTATATTCCCTAATAGTTGGATGGGCACGGAAAGTTTCTCCAAGTTTAGAGACTTCTTATCAAAAGAGGTGAATGTCTATCAGCTTGCCGAATTACCCCCTGGCGTTTTTGAAGACGCAATTGTTACAACTGTTTTATGCTTTTATCAAAATGTATTGCCAAAAGCAAGTAATAATGTAGAGGTATTCTCCTGTATTGGCAAGGAGTTTATAAAGAAGGACTTTGTGCTTTCTTACGAACAGATACTCAAAAATCCCAACTCATCGTTTGCTTTTGAAAAGACCATCTCGCTGGAAAACGTTCCTTGTAAGAAACTATCAGCAATTGCTTCCTTTTCTTTAGGAATAAAGACAAGCGATGATGCCAGATTTGTATTTGACAACCCAATCGATGATACTTGCTATAAATTCATTCGCGGACGCAACATCTCAAGATGGTCTCATCCTTATAATGATGAATGGATATGGTATCAGCCCGCGTTAATCTGTGAGAAACCTGGTGGAAGACCAAGGATTCTTGAAAACTTCACAGTAGACAGAAAGATTGTTATCCAAGACATAGCAACCCAAATTACTGCCACTATTGATAGTGAAAAGTATTTGTGTAATGATACTCTGAATATTATATATTCGTTAAATGCCGATTATTCTTTTGAGTACATCCTGAGCATATTAAATTCAAAGTTGGTCAATGTTTGGTTTAAGAAAATATTCCCAGCAGGCCTTCATATAAAAACAAATCAATTGGAACAGATTCCAATCCCCATAGTAGATATGGATGCCCAACAGCCCTTCATCACACTAGCTGATAGAATGCTCTCCCTCAATTCCCAACTTCAGGAAAAACGTGGCCGTTTTCTCCGTCGTTTGAGTGAGAACTTTGATGGCATAAAGATAACCACAGCTTTGCAGACGTTTGACCTGTTGGACTTCAAAGGCTTTGTTTCAGAACTAAAGAAACAGAAGATAAAACTTTCATTGGTTCAGCAAGACGAGTGGGAAGACTACTTCAACCAATATCGTCAAGCCTGCCAAGAACTCTCAGAACAGATAAACACTACAGACAACGAGATAGATCAACGAGTGTTTGACCTCTATGGCCTGACACCAGAAGAACGAGAAATCGTAAAAAACTCAAAATAATTATGAAGCTAATAAAACAGAAGCAAATTAATCCACGAAAGATGTGGCCCAACGAGGCACAAAACTTTACACCCTGGTTGGCAGAGAATATTGCAGAGTTGGGCGAGAAGATTGGGATGGAACTGGAAGTAGTAGGGCAGGAGGTATCTGTTGGCCCATATTCAGCAGACATCCTTGCAAAAGATATTGATACTGATGCTTATGTTGTAATAGAGAATCAGTTGGAGAAAACCAATCATGACCATCTGGGTAAAAGCATTACTTACGCTTCTGCATTGGGGGCTAAGACCATCGTGTGGATAGCCACTGATTTTACTGAGGAACATAAGAAAGCGCTTGATTGGTTGAATGACAATACTAACGAGGACTTGGCTTTCTGGGGTGTTCAACTGGAATTGTGGCAGATATCGGAAGAGACTGCATCAATGCGGTTGAATATCGTTAGCAGACCTAGTACAAATGTCAAAACCATCAAGAGTAAGACCAACAGCGAAAGTGAATCAAGGAATATTCAGCTGGAATTCTGGACCAGATTTAGAGACAAGTTGCAGAGTACTAAGAAGATTCCTACGTTACAGACTCCTAAACCTCGTTATTGGTATGACGTTAGAATAGGACGTTCGAACATCCTTTTGTCAAACATCTGTAGTCCACAGAAGAACATTGTAGGTGTTCGTCTTTACATCAGAAGTAATGTCGTAGAGATTTATTACCCTGCTTTGAAGGCAAAGAAAGAGGAAATTAATAAAGCATTAGGTTCTGAACCAATGTGGGATGCAAACCCAGAGGCAAAAGACAAGACCATCGCTCTTTCTTATGATACAGATCTGTCAGACCAGCAAAAGACGGAAGAGGCTTTGGGCTGGCTTGTTCAGCAGACCATCATTTTCTATAATGTTTTCTCGAAGGAGGTGAAGGGAATTACTCTTCCAAAATGATATGAATCTTAGAAAAAAGTTGTATCTTTGTGCGCAGAAACCCTAAAGCAACAAGTCTGGGAACTCTCTGCTAGGGATGGGACTAATTCTATGTAAGATGGAAGATAAACCCTTTTGTATAAAACGTAACATTTTACAATTTTTGAGTAATTTCTTTGTCGTTTGAAAGCATGACGGCGAAGAAGATGAAGATGATGAGTAAGCGGCAGAAGTTATCTTTCTACCCAGTCCACACATTGTATGCCAGGCATTTGGCCAAAGTGCTTGGTGTTATGCGTGACAACCGTCAGACCATAATGACGGGCGATAACAGCAATGAGAATGTCAAAGTCACCCACTCTCAGTCCCTTACTGGCAAGACTCTGACGGATTTCCGCATAATCACGCATCCAATCTCCAAGTGGCAAGACTGTAAACGTCGATTCTATCTCTTTAGGCTCTTGCAAATGCTTTTCTACCGCATTGCTATGAAGAGCACCGTATGTAAGTTCGGCAATGCTTACCTCAGATGCAAAGATTTGTTCAGCAGGTGTTACAGCAATATGCTTATCTACACCACCGCGATGGCGGAAAAATTCAATCCATGTGTCGGTGTCAAGAATGAAACCTTTCATAAGCCATTAATCATCAAGGTTGATTTCACGGTTAAGAGGACGCCCATCGTTGCGATGCTTCATCATCTGGTAGTACTCCTCTCCCTCTTCTGTTTCCGACCAAATACCAGCCATCTTTAGGAACTCTGCCTTACGTTCTTCTGCAGAAAGATCTATTGTCTTTTCTTTGGGCATAATCAATTTGCTGGCCAGCCACTCACGGTCGGTCTGCGAGAGCGAGAGTCCCTGCAGATAAGTCCACAAATTATTTAATGCAAATGCTGTCATAAGCCGTGTACAATTTTATTTTCGCTGCAAATATACGACAAAAAAAAGAAACATACAAATAATAATGCTAAAAAACGACAAACAAACGTGTCAGGTGGCAGGCAATTACGATGTCTGATGGAAGAAGGCTGATAGTAGAGGGATGGGACTAATTCTATGTAAGATGGAAGATAAAAGCTTGGCTGGTGGCAGTATGGCTGTAATATCTGTCAAAACATTTATTTGAGTATTTTTTTTGTTGTTTGGAATATTTTATCTAAATTTGCAGGATATTACTAACTAACAAAGCAAGGACTATGAGTAACACTCCAACTCCCCACATTGGGGCCCAGTATGGCGAGATTGCCGAGACGGTGATTATGGCGGGCGATCCGCTGCGTGTAAAATTTATGGCAGAGACATACCTCGACGACGTCGTGCAGTTTAATAATGTACGTGGGATGCTGGGCTTCACCGGCACTTATAAGGGTAAGCGCGTCAGCGTGATGGGCCACGGCATGGGCATTCCGTCGATTGCCATTTATACTTACGAGTTGTACAATTTCTACGGCGTGAAGACCATTATCCGTGTGGGTTCGGCAGGTTCTATCCGCGAAGACCTGCACGTGGGCGACCTGGCCATTGCTATGGGTGCCTGTACAGAGTCGTCGTTTGCCGACCAGTACCAGTTGCCTGGCATGTATGCGCCTATTGCCGACTTCGGACTGCTGCGCAAGGCTGTGGAGACCTGCGAGCAGTTGGGCTATCGCTACCAGGTGGGCAACGTGGTGTCGTCGGATGTGTTCTATGCCGACTGTCCGCAGACTGACAAGTGGATCAAGATGGGTGTGCTGGCCAAGGAGATGGAGATTGCCGCCCTGTATATGAATGCTGCCCGTTCGGGCAATAAGGCGCTGGGCATCTGCACCATTTCAGACCATATCCTGACTGGCGAGGCTACGACGGCAGAGGAGCGCCAGTTGACGTTTACGAAAATGATGGACGTCGCCTTCTCGCTGATTTGATAAATCTTTAATTTTGAATGTTTAATATCAAAAAACCGTCGTCCTGACTGATGGTCTCTTCCTGGATGAGGTAGGTCAGGGCGGCGTCAAGTTCTTCGCGTGGTATTTGCAGGCGCAACAGTTCTGTGGCGTGATGGCGCTTGTGGTCTGAGAGCAGGGCGAGAATCTTCTGGCGGGCGTCCTGCTGACCCTCGGCGGTGACCAGTTCGCCGCCCTCGCGCAGACAGACGTCGCATTGGCCACAGTCGTGGGTGGTGTGCTCGCCGAAGTATTCCAACAGCTGGCGCGAACGGCACGGCGAGTCGCTCTGGGCATAGTGTAGCATGGCTTGGATGCGCTCCTTGTATTGTTCCAACCGGTCTTCGTAAATGGTACGCGGTAGCTGCACATATTCCGTATCTTCCCTACGCTGGAGGTAGCGGATGTTAGGCACTTGTCGGCGAGGAATAAAGCTGATGAGGTGTCGCTGCGAGAGCGTCTTCAGCACCTCGTGGACCTGAATCTGGTTGAGTCCGGCCTGCTGGGCCACCAGCGTCTCGTCGATGTAGGCATAGTCGGCAAACAGTCCACCGTAGTTGCGCAGCAGGGCAACGATGACGCGGTCCTCGTCGGGACTGACGTGCTGCAGGTAGTAGAGTTCTTCGCGACTCACCAAGAAGCGGACGCGAGCCTGGTTGTCGGCCTCCTCGTCGTAGTCGATGTAGCCGGCACGCTGCAGAATCTGCAAGGCGGAGTGGACACGGATGGGGAAGTGGTGGAAACGCTGGCAGAACTCTTCTATATGGAACTCGCGAGAGACACCAAAGCCGTCGCCGGTGGCTATCTGGTAGTAGTAGGCCAAGTGTTCGTACACCTCTTTTATATATGCGCGCGGGGGGAAGGTGTCCTCGATGCGCTTCTGCAACTTGCCCGCATCGCTGCCGTTGAAGAGCAGGATGGCCTTGGCGGGCTTGCCGTCGCGACCTGCACGACCCGCCTCCTGGAAGTAGGCTTCCAAGGAGTCAGGACACTCGTAATGGATGACGATGCGGACGTCGGGCTTGTCGATGCCCATGCCGAAGGCATTGGTAGCCACCATGATGCGCACCCGATCGTGCTGCCAGTCGCGCTGGCGGCGATCCTTGTCGGCATGTTCCAGACCAGCGTGGTAGAAGGTGGCGCTGAGGCCAGCCTCAGTCAGGTGTTCGGCAATCTCCCTTGCGTGGCGCCGACTGCGGACATAGACGATGGCTGAGCCGTCGCCAGAAGTGGCCATCCCAGCGTGGTGGGTGGCGTAAGAAGAGAGGAGATTGATGAGTTCGTAGTATTTGTCTGGGGCATAGTGCACGAGGTAAGAGAGGTTCTTGCGCTCGAAAGACATGCGGAAAACGCAGAAGGGACTCTCCCCCGGCCCCTCCCTGTGAGGGAGTGGAGTAGATAGTTTGTCGCAGATGTCCTCAACTACTCTTGGTGTAGCCGTTGCCGTAAGGGCTAAGACGGGGACGTTGGGGTGGATGCGACGGATGTTGGCAATCTCCAAATAGGAGGGTCGGAAGTCGTAGCCCCATTGTGAGATGCAATGTGCCTCGTCGACGGTAATGAACGAGACGTGCATGTGAGCAAGCTTGGTCTGGAAGAGTCCGCTGCCCAGTCGTTCTGGCGAGACATAGAGCAGTTTGGTGTTGCCGAGAATGGCGTTCTCTAAGGTCCGCAGGATGTCGTCTTGCTTCATGCCGCTGTAGATGGCCGCGGCGGAAATACCTATCTGGCGCAGGTGGTGCACCTGGTCTTTCATAAGTGCGATGAGCGGAGTGATGACGATGCAGACACCTTTCATGGCCAGTGCCGGCACTTGGAAGGTGATGCTCTTGCCGCCACCCGTAGGCATCAGTCCCAAGGTGTCGTGGCCATTACAGATGGACTCGATGATCTCCCGTTGTATGCCGCGGAAATCATCGTAGCCCCAATACTGCTTTAATAGTAATTTTAAATTTTCAATTTTCAATTTCGGAAGGCTGTATGTCCTCTATCTGCAGTTGTACCTCGCCACGCTTGTAGGTGTTCTCTTCGATGGTATAGACGATGTCGAAGGAACGCTTCGACTTGATGTAGCGGGCGGCGGCACTCTGGCCGAAGGCGATGCCGTTCATCACGACAGCCGACTTGGAGTCTACGAGTTCGAGCTTGATGTGCTCTTGGTGGCGGCCAACAACCTTCGAGGTGCCGTAGTCATAGACGTTGCGGGTGAGGAAGAGCGGCTTCTCGTTGCCTGGCCCGTGGGGGGCGAGTTTCTTCAGTTCGTTGAGCAAGCGCTTGTTGATGTTATGGAAGTCGAGTTCCATGTCGATGTCTAACGTCTGCTGAGTCTGTTCGGGCATGATGTGGCCGGCGACATACTGTTGGAAGCGGCGGCGGAACTCAGGGATGTTCTCCTGTTTCAGCGTCAGACCGACGGCGTAGGTGTGTCCGCCAAAGTTCTCCAAGAGGTCGCGGCACGACTTGATGGCCTCGTAGATGTCGAAGCCAGCCACAGAGCGTGCCGAGCCGGAAGCCATACCGTTGATGATGGTCAGGACGACGGTAGGCCTGAAGTAGAGTTCCGTCAGACGTGAGGCGACGATGCCCACCACGCCTTTCTTCCAGCCTTCGTCATAGAGTACGATGGACTTGTGGTGCTGCTGACTCTCCAGGCGCGCGACGATTTCGTTGGCCTCTTCCGTCATTTGTTTATCCACGTCGCGACGCTGGTCGTTGTATTCGTTGATGCGGATAGCCTCTGTGAGGGCTCTCTTGAAGTCCTTCTCCACCAGCAGTTCCACCGTTTCCGTTCCGTTCTGCATGCGGCCGGAGGCGTTGATGCGCGGACCTATCTTAAACATGATGTCGCTCATGGTGAGGTCGCGGTTAGTCAGTCCGCAAATCTCGATGATGGCCTTCAGACCTACCGACGGCGACTGGTTCAGCTGTTTCAGCCCGTGGAATGCCAGCGTGCGGTTCTCGCCCTCAATGGGGACGAGGTCTGCAGCGATGCTCAGGGCGCAGAAGTCGAGCAGGGGAATAAGTCGCGAGAAAGGAATGCCGTTGTTTTTGGCAAAGGCCTGCATCAGTTTGAAACCTACACCGCATCCGGAGAGATGCTTGAAGGGGTAGGTAGAGTCGTCGCGTTTAGGATTGAGAATGGCCACCGCCGGAGGCATCACCTCGTCCGGCACGTGGTGGTCGCAGATGATAAAGTCGATGCCTAATGACTTGGCGTAGGCTATTTCATCGATAGCCTTGATGCCGCAGTCGAGCACGATAATGAGTTTCACACCCGTCTCTGCCGCATAGTCTATACCTTTCATGCTGACACCATATCCCTCGTCATAGCGGTCGGGGATATAATACTCCATGTTGGAATAGAACTGTTGCAGAAACTTGTATACCAAAGCTACTGCCGTACAACCATCCACATCGTAGTCGCCATACACCATGATGCGCTCTTTGCGGCCCATGGCATCGTTCAGGCGGTCTACAGCTACGTCCATGTCGTTCATCAGGAACGGGTCTATCAGCTCGTTGAGCATAGGTCGGAAGAAGCGCTTGGCCGCACTCTCCGTCTTGATGCCGCGCTGAATGAGTAGCATGGCGAGCGTCGGGCTCATCCCGATCTTCTCGGCCAGCTCCTTAGCCGCTTGCTGTTTCTCTGGTGTAGGTGGTTCGTAATTCCATTTAAATTGCATTTATATTTATATTTTTGTTCTTTCGCTTTGGTAGCCCGTGAGGGCTTGGTGGCTGTCCGACTCGTTAGCGTCATGGACACGCCAAGAGGTTGGCATAAAGATGCCATAAGTCCATAATACGCGCCAAAGATACGAATAAAATTAAAAAAAACGAAAATTTCTGCTAAAAAATTAACAGAAATTCTCGTTTTTTGTTGCTTTGGAGGTTTTTAGATGCCGAGTTTCTTGCGGATTTCGGCTGGAATGGCCTTCTTGTTGATGAGGAAGTCCATAGTGTTGGCAGCGATAAAAGCCTTGGTCATGTACCAGGTACCCTTGTAGTCGCCGGTCTCGCCCCACGAGTTCTTCACCATATAGTATTCCTTGCCATTCTGGTCCTTGGCGACGCCGTAGATGTGCATGCCGTGGTCGTCAGTCAGTTCCCAGTTGTCGAAACGCTCCTGGCGCATCTGCTGGGTGGGGACGATTTCGGGAACGGTGCAGACCAGGGAGTCGATGATGTCGCGCTTCTTCGAGGTAGACATCTTCGTCAACTTGGCCATATCGCTGCCCTGCAGGC
>JAEEVT010000079.1 GCA_016291005.1 Prevotella sp.
GCATGCAGTGCTGCAACTGCTTGTCAATCATGGAAAGAAAGACACCAAAGGATTCTTGGGAAATTTGTTCATTGTGCAATACAGTACACCTCAAACCCTGAATATGATTGAACGGTCACGGTCACAGCTGTGACCATGTGACCAACAAGGCAGGCTGGAGGATTCCAAGCAACAATTAATTAAATGAATATCAATTGGTTATGATTGCCGTTCTTGATGCGGTTAACCCCTGCGGTCACATGGTCACAGCTGTGACCGTGACCGTTTCTCTTTGGAAGTTACGAAAAAATCTAACGTCTCTAAACAAAAAAATAAGAAAAACTCGACCATCTAACCCCTATCTCTGATAATCAGCAAGTTACGCCAGAAATAACTGACCCCTCAACTGACCCCTAAGTGACCCCTTAACTAACCCCTGAATGCAAAATCACGCAGAAAGGTTGAACTTTTCCACGTGATTTCCTCAAGAAGTTGCCGTGATTTCCGCAAGAAGTTGCCGTGATTTCCTCAAGAAGTTGCCGTGATTTCCGCAACTTTTCTAGGTGATTTCTGCAACTTATCCTTAGGATAACTGAAGGAAATCCTAAGGATAACTGACGGAAAAGTACTGGGTTTCTGCAACTTTTCTACGTTATTTTTGCTACTTTTCTGCGTGATTTGCAACAAGGGGTCAGTTCAGGGGTCAGTTCGGGGTTGAGATAAATTTTGCGTAACCTATTGGTTTACAGCGTTAGGGGTCAGATGGGTCAGATAAACACAGGTAAAGAATAAAAGAACAATAAAAAAAATAAAAGAATAAAAAACAACTTAAAAATCCCGAGAGCGATGTCGTTTCGCCTCGGGATTTGAAATTACAGTCTGACACCAAGGAAGGCGCGGGCGAGCCACCTGTTCTGGCGGACGTTGATGTTGTCGTTGTCGAAGACGGAGTTGCTCATCATGATGGATGCTCCGGCGTGGAAACGGTGGGTGAAGTGATAGACGATGGCGGCGCGCTCGTTGAAGATCATGTTGAGACTTGCGCGGCCGTCTTTCTTCTCATCGTCGTTCACCGTAAGCTTGTTGTGCTGGTAGAGCACAAAGGTGGGCATCGCCGAGAGGTGGAATAGCCACTGAGAGTGCTTGCCGAGCACGAGGTTGTAGCCGTAGCCTCCGCCAACAGCGAAGTTAAGGAAGGTGAGGTGTACCTCTGGCGCAAGTGGACTGCGGCGTTTCAGTTCAGCGGTAGTCCTGATGCTTCCGCTCTGGAAACTGGCTCCAGCGAGGAACGAGCCTGCCGATCGGCGCTGATAGTAGTTTTGATAGAGGGCGGCAGGGAAGGAGAACTTCCTGTGGTTGAAGGTGTAGAAGGCGGAGAGGTTGAATTCCTTCATGTTCAGTCCGTCCTCGTCGAGATGCTTGATGTTGCCTAACTCTATGTCACCCGACAGCGAATTTGCCTTCAGATAGCTGAGGTTGAAGCTCACCTGGTTGCCATGATACTCGAAGTTGAACTCATAGTCGTCATCGTTCTTGTTGGGCTTGAAGGATATGGCAGCGCCTATGTCGCAGTAGTTCACCTCAAGGCTGAGGGTGGTGTTGCGCTTGGTGCGCAGGTCGTACTTGGACCAGACCTCGTTGACAGTACCCTTGGCAATGATGTGGTTGCCAGTCATGTTGACCATCGGCCTCAGCAACCACTTCTCCTTGGGTCGTACGACGTAGTTGGTGTCGTACTTCGAGTTGTAGTACATCTTGCTGAGTTTCTTGTTCAGCCGCTTTCCCAGGCCATCTCTATGGACAATGGTATCGCCCTCCATACTGTCGGTGTGGGCACTCGCAGTGCCACACATCACGACAGCTGTTAGGAATAACAGAATCGTTTTATTCATTATTCACTTTTCATTATTCATTAGGTCGCAGGCCGCTTACAGTCTGCATGTCAGACCAACCTTTGTTTCGAAGGTCTTAGCGCGTACAGTACTGTTCTGACGCAGGATCAAGTCCTTGTCATAATAGTAGTTGTAGTGCGTGCGACGCCAATAGTAAGTTGCTGAGAGATTGACCGACCACTGTCTGGCAAGGTGGAACTCAATGATAGGATTGATTACCAAGAGGGCTGCATTACTATTGTCGCCCTGAACGTTCAGGTAGTGCAGGTCGCTGGTGCCATCAACGTAAGACTGCAGGTCTTTGTCCTCGTAGCCCTTCCAGGTATAGAGGCGGAAGTACTTGGCGTTGAGCATGAGGCGTCCGAACTTGCCGAAGTCGAGCTGAGTCTTTGACTTGATGCTGAATCCGCTGCCCATGTTGTAGTCGCGCTCGATGACGTTGAAGTAGTCACTCTTAGTACCACCTAACAGGATGCCGCTCACGAAGAAGCGCTGTTCCATTCCGGAAAGCAGGCTACCTGCCTGAGGCATCGACAGGATGAAGCCAGGACCGAAACCGGCAGCCTCGCTGATGCGATAGGGAATCAGGTCGGAGCCATCCTCGATAGGATTGGAGTCGTAGTAGTTATAGTGCTGATAGACACCAAACTCGGCTACCATATCCTTCTTGTCGATGACTGGCGTACTCCAGAGTCGTCCTACGATACTGATGTTGTTGACCGTCTTCTGACCGCCGCCAAAGCTTAAGGTGGCATCGAGGTCGAAGAAGTCGTAGGGCTTGGTGTGGCGGTCACCATCGACAGACGTACCATAGTTCAGATAGAAATTGAGATATGGTGCGTGGACACCGCGGAAGAGTGCGCCGTCGTCAGCCAGATAGCGCCAACCGAACGAGAACGCAACGTCAACGGGAATCTCGTTGAAGTTATGGTAGCGGTAGTTGGTGCTCTTGATGCGCCAGGCATCACCGCTGATGAGACGGTGTATTCCCTGGATGGGGTTGACGATGGTGGCAGCAGCCTCACGCCAGAAGCGTCTCCAACCGCGGTCGCGGTCGTCAAGGATGGTCCGGCTCAGGCGGTGCGTCATTTCACCAAGCGCCATACCGCCACACGTCGTAGCAATAATGTCGTTGATGGCTGGCGGCTCCGTCTCGCCCAAGAACTCCCACATCGCCGAACCTATCAGTGAGTAAGGCGCCGACTCCCAGAAGGTCAGACCGTTGGTGCGTGCGGCATTGAAATAGAGGTTGCCGTGATAGGGGTGCATGAACATGTTGGTGACGAAGAAGTCGTTGTCCCACACCATGCCATCGGTGAAGTTGTGTTTCAGCGTGTTCAGGGTGGTCTGAGCGAACTCCTCGCTGGTGACATAGCGGTCGAAGAGCTGCACACCGACGTTGATAGCCGTCACCTCGGCAAGAGCCTGCCAGTAGCGCTTCTTCACGGGCAGTGCCATCGTGGAGTCGCCATACAGAATTTGCTTGCGTTTCTCTTCCCATGCCCGCTTCCAGGTGTCATGCTGATTCTTGGGACGACGGTAGGTCAGACCCATCTCAAACAGCGGACGGTTGCGGTAAGTCTCGTTACGGTCGTAGTAGCGTGTCACTCCCCAGCCCACGGAGGCGAAGGCACCGAACTTCTTGCTGAACTGGTAGTCGGCATTGATGCGTGCCTGGAGCGAGTACAGGCGCTCGGGCTTGTCGTTGCTGTGCTGCTCGAACGTCTCCACATGGTAGTAACCCAAGTCACCGCTCAGGCTCAACTTCGGCGACAGCTGCACGTATTTACCCACACGGTAGAACAGGGCACCCGAGAACTTCGAGTCAAGTCCCATAAAGTGCGTTCCAACACCCCACAGGCTATACGTGCTCTTGTTACGGTAGCGAATGGCAAAGTTCACCTTCGTCGAAGAACCGCCATACAGCATCCAGTCAATGACAGTATTGGGATTGATGTTCACCAAACCCAACTTATGACTGAGGGTGTCTCCAGAGATGTTGACAAGACCTACCTGCCAACCGCCTCGACTACGACGACGGGCATCGTTGATGACACCAAGCTGCAGACCCTTCAGCGAGTCGGCATAGTTCATGGCGCCCAACTGCATACCACCCATCAGCGATGACGAGACGTTCAGGATACCCGACAACTGCAAGCCACCCTCCATGCCGTTCGTGATGTTGCTGATAGCACCCAGCTGCAGACCGTTGAAGTTCTTGCCCGACGTGTTGGACACAGTCGAGAGCTGCACACCGTTACCGCCTTCAGGAGCCACAGACGAGATAATGCCTACCTGTACACTCTTCATTGTGTCCTGCACGCTGACAACACCCACAGGGAAGTTCTGCGCTTGTACGTTTATTGCAGCCATCATGGCGACTGCGGCAAAAAGTATTTTTCTCATCATTCTCTATTATTTCTCCAGAATAGTGTCGTAGACACCAGCCTCAGGGGCGGGTTTGTTACTCATCTTGCACGAGGCAAGGTTCATGGCTAACAGCATCGACGATGCTAAAAGCAACAGGTAATTTTGTTTTTTCATTGTTCTATATTTTTTATTATAAGTTTATTCGGTCGTACTCGGCTGAGTCCATTTCTTCATCAGCCTGAACTGATGACGATAGACCAGGCAGGCCATGCCGAGGTAAACGGCGGCCTGGAGCCAGAGAATACGAATCTCGGGCAGCACCTGGCTGATAGAGGCGCCCATCGAGTTGACACGGATGAAGGCGCGCACACCGAACGTGCTGGGGAATAACCAGGAAACGCCCTGCCAATAGCCGGGGATGCTGGACTGAGGCCACGACACACCGGTCATGAAGAGCAACGGCACCGAGACGAAGACCATGAGCAGCATGACATTCTCACGGTAGCGCACCAGGCACGATACGGTCAGGCCAAAGAAGACGCACGCCAAGGTGTAGGGCAGTAGCATCCAGAACAGCGTCCAACCCGTGCCTAACTGCGGGAACGAGAACATGGCGGGGACGGCCATCGAGAGATAGGCTGCAGCAACGGCGCCAATCATGCCGTAGCACAGCGCCTTACCCCATACGATACGGTATGCGCCGCGGTAGTGCGGGTCATCGTCAGGGATGAGTTGGCCATTGCGGTGACGTTCGCGGGCTGTACCGGCTGCCATGCCGATGCCGAGAGCGATGGCCTGCTGCAGGATGAGCATGAGCACAGCGGGCAGCACGCACGAGCCATAGCCACCCGAGGGGTTGAACATCGCCACGGCGTCGACGGACAGGGGCTGCGCAGTGATGGCGTCCTCGCGCTTGGTGTAATTACCGGCACGCTTGATGTTCATGCCTGCACCGAGGCGACCTGCTTCGACCATGGCAGTCTGGTAGACGGCCTTATAGGCGAGCATCAGCGACATGTCACAGTAGACGCTGACATGAGCTTGCTCGCCGCGATTCACACAATCAGAGAAGTCCGACGGAATGAGGTATATGCCACGCACCAGCTGACGACTGACCAGCGAGCGGGCCTCGTCGAGGTCTTGGGCATGATATTTGATGCAGACATCGGGCGAGGCATCGCAGTCGTTGATAAACTGGCGCGAAAGGGCCGAGTGAGACTGGTCCACCACCACCACCGGCGTCTCGTGCAACGTCTCGTTGTTGTAAATCCACGAGTAGAGCAGCGGGTAGCCCAAGGGCACTACGACAAGGAACATCAGCACGCCTTCGTCCTTGACGACCTTCACCAGCTCGTTGCGGAAGATATGGAGCACGTCGGTGAAGTGCTCGCGTAATCTATTAAGGAATGTAGACATAATTCAGCATTGCGTGTTTGACTTTACTTAGAACGAACCAGGGCAGCAGCGTGAATGCCACCAGCGCCACGAGGTTAAACCAGACGTCGACTACGTGGAAGCCGTTGAGCACCGTCGCCTGGTAAATCATCCAGTAGTGGCGCAGGGGAAACAGCCACGACATGGCCTGCAGCGGGGCGTCCATGCCCGCCACGGGGAACGCCGAGCCGCACATGGAAATGGAGAGAACCGACCACAGGGACGAGATGCTCATCGACATGCGCAGGGACGGCATCAGTCCGAAGGCGAAGATGCCAAAGCCCAGGCCGGCCGACACCTGCAGGAGCGTAAGCCGCACGATGCTCCATACGCCGCCGAGATGCGGGAAGTGGAGCACGTTGAAGATGTAAAACTGATAGAGGAATATCACGAGCAGGAACACCAGCGCGTGAACAAGATACTTGCCGACGATGGCCACGACAATGTTGTTGTCGGCCATGCCCAGCCACTCCTTGCCTGTGTCGAACTTCATTTCCATACCCACGGCGTAGGCCGAGAGCAGCGCCATAAAGAGCATCAGGATGCCTGGCACGAAGACCGTCGTCAGAGAGTAGTTGTAAGAGCCTTCGGGGTTGGCTATCATGTGGGCATCCACGGTGACGGGCTGCAGCGCGGCCTGAATCTGCTGCTTCGACGCGCCTTTGGCCGAGAGCGTCGCCCCTCCGACTGCTGCAGAACCGAGCGTACCAATGGTCTTCATGTCCTTCATGGCCATCGAGCCTGCCGTCATGCACGTCATCGTATAGTAGTACGATATCTTCGGCTGACGGCCAGCCAACAACTTGGCCGACGTGCCCTCGGGGATGAGCAGGTAGGCATAGACCTTGCCCTCCTGCATGGCATTACGGGCCTCCGTGACATTGGCGAACCGATAGACCACGCGCGAAGACTGCATGGCGTCGAGGTTGCGGACGAGGCCGCGCGAGGTGGCTGAGTTGTCTTGGTCGACCACTCCGACGGGCAGGTCAAGTGCCACGCCGTCGTCGAGCATCGTGGTGAAGAAGATGACCAGCAGCAGCGGGAACACAATCATGCAGAAGCCGTAGATGCGGTTCCTACACAGAATGTCGAGCTCGCGCAATGCAATGTGACCGATGTTTGTGAAATATTTCATTATAGCGGAAGCAAATTATTCACTTTTTCACTCTTCACTCTTCACTTCTTGAGTATCACGGACATTCCCGGTCTTACGTCAGCAATCTTCTCAGACGGGCGAGCCTTCACCTCGAAAGTCTTCTGGTCGTACTGGCCACTGGCCTTCGTAGCCTTCCAAACGGCAAACGAACCCTTGTCCTTCATCGACGTGACCTTCATCTTGGCATCCTTGTCGAGGGCGGGGATGCAAACCGTCAGCTCGGCGCCAACCTTGATGTCTTTCAGCTGGTCCTCGCGGATGTTGAACGTGGCCCACTGGTCGTCCATCACAGCAATGCTCATGATTGGCGTACCCGTGCCGACAAGCTCGCCCACCTTCGGGTAGACATCGGTGACCTCACCCGCCATCTGGGCTGTCTGGACGGTCTCGCGGACGTAGCCTTCTACTTCCTGGACGGCGCCACGAGCCTGACCTACTGTGGCCGATGCAGCGCGCTTCTCCTCGGCACGAGCACCGTTCACGGCCATGTCGTACTGGCTCTGGGCGGCCTTCACTTGTGCCTGGGCTGACTTGTACATGGCCTCAGCCTCGTCGAACTTCTGGGCTGAGATGACCTCCTCGTTGAAGAGCACCTTCATGCGGTTGTATGACTTCTCGGCTATCTCGAGGCCGGCCTTCGCCTGCTCCAAAAGTTGCATGGCCGACTGTACCATCTCCTTTCGTGCACCGTTCTGAGCCATCTGCTCCATAGCAGCGGCAGCATCTACGGCACTACGTGCCTGCACCATCTTAGCCTCTACCTCGGGAGCCTCGATGATAGCCAGCGTATCGCCAGCCTGCACGATGTCACCCTCTTTCACACGGAGTTCCAAAATGCGTCCGGGCACCTTACCCGACACACGGTATTCCTCTACTTCCATCTCGCCCTGTATCACTTCCGGGTCGCGTCCCAAGGCCAGGAAACCTATGAGCGCTACAATTACTACTACTGCCGAAAAACCTGCCACAGCCAGCAGGATATTGTTATGCTGTTCTTTTGCTTTGTCTGCCATAATATTTATTTCGCTATTGTCGTTATTTCATTGGTTCGTTATCACAGTTGGGGTGTTTATTGGAGCGTTCCCAACGCCTTCTGCAGTTCTACTTCCGATAGCTTCACGCCAATCTCTGCGTCGATGAGCTGCGACTGCGCCGCATTCCACGCCGTCTGCGCCTCCATCACCGTCGTGAACGATGCCGTGCCCTCCTTGAAAGCCAGGTTCGCCATGCGCAGGTTCTCATCGGCATTCGCCACGTTCGACTGCGCCATCGTCAATTTCTTCTGAGCCTCATTCACCTTGAAGTTGCTTTGTCTCACCTGCAGGCTGATCATCTCTCGCGCGTCGTCAAGTTCAAGGTTCGCCATCGCGGTAGCTCCCTTCGAGGCGCGTACCTTATACTTTACGTCGCCCCAGTTCCACACCGGAACGCGTACCAAGACGCCCACGTTCCACACGCCGCCAAACTTCTTCTCAAAGCCGTTGAATGTGTTCGGGTTCGACACCATGTATCCGCCAGTCAGCAGTACCGTCGGCAAGTTTCCTGCTTTCAGCACATTCGTCGTCTGTTTACTGATGTCCACCGTGTTCTGCAACACCTTCAGTTCTGGTCTGTTCGCGAACGCTGCGTCTGGTACAGCGGCAGCAAATTCCTCACTTTTCACTTTTAACTCTTCACTTTCCTCGTCCGCCAGCGTAATCGCCTCGTCCTCGTCCAGCCCAATCAACTGACACAGCAGCATCTTCGATAGTGCCAGGCCGTCCTGCACCTGGGTCAGAGCCATCTCGGCCTCGTTGACACGTACGCCGACACTCAGTCCGTCGCCCTTCGTGGCAACACCCTGGTCAATCATCTTCTGAACGTCGCCCTTCAGCTTCTTCACCAGCTCCACGTAGCTCTCGGCCAGTGTCTGCTTATGACGCAGCGACACCACCTGCCAGTACACCTGGTCTATATTATATAAGGTATTCTGCCGTTTCATCTCTAACGAGTTCGCCGCCATCTGCTCATTGATGTCGGCTATCTTGTTTGCCGCCACTATTGCGCCACCCATGAAGACGGGCTGCGTCACAGTCACCGCTCCGCCGAACATATTCCGCGTGTCAGTCCGGAAGCCGTCCACGATGCCTGCGCCTACTTGATTCAGCACTCCGCCGAAAGCCTCCAAGTCGCCAGCCATCTTTGCCTGTGCTGCTGCCGGCAACTTCGACGTCACCGGTTCCAGCGCGTTCTGCAACTTCGTTGCGGCACCGGTGCCCATGTTGCTCAGCGCCTCCTTCTGGTCATCGTTAAGGATGGACATTTCTCTACTCATCCACATGTACCCGCCCACAGCATTCACTTTGGGCAAGTACTGTGTGCGTGCCGATTTCCGCAGGTTGGCGTTCACATCCAGCTTCATCTTCGCCACACTCATCTGTTTGTTGTTCCTCAGCGCCATCGCCCTGCAACTATCGAGGGAGAGTAGCCGCTGGGCTCCCGTCACTGACGGCAACAGCACGAATAGTCCAAGCATCACCGCCCGCACCATTTCAGTTAGTTTCTTTTTTGAGTTGTTCATGTTATACCTATTTATAATATATTATTAAGAATTCATGTCTTCTTTTCACTTCCCACCGAGATATTTTTTCCGATATTCCAGCGGCGTCATGCCTGTATGCTCCTTGAAGTACTTGCCAAAGAACGACGCATTGGCGAAATTCAGGTCGTTGGCAATCTCCTGCATCGTCATGTCGGTGAATCGCAGCCGGCGCTCGATGGCGCCCATCGTGAAGTGCTCTATCATTAAGCTTGGTCGGCGATTGATAGTTTCCTTCAAGACGGTCGACAGGTATTTTGGTGTGACGTTCAACTTGCTGGCAAAGGTCTCTACCTTGCGGATACGTCCATCGCTCTGCTCTACCAACTGTAAAAACTTGTCGGCCAGCAGTCGTTTGTGAAAGCCTGGATTTGTGCAATCTTTATTTTTAGACGTTTCTTGTTGTTTGATGTCGCGACGCATGATGCAAAGCATTTCCAACATCATGGTACTGACGAGCGATCTCACAATATCAGTATAAAGTAATGGCGAATGGTCTCTCATCCGGCGACATAGCAACTTAAAGTAATCATCAAGCAGTTTAACGTCGTCATCAGTAAGATGCACCAACGGACGGGTCTTAAGATAAGCTAAATCCGCCAGGCTCACCTCACCATACATGTTGATGTTCCATAGTTCGCTTCTGGAAAACCAAATCTGACGGCAGTTAAAATTCGACGATGACATGAAATTGCTGACCACGCTATGCGCCATATATAAGAAAAGGTCATCCTTGCGGAGTCGAATCTGCTGTCCGTCGTAGTCGAACTGTGCCATACCATCGGTGCAAATCACAATGAGACCATGGTTGTTGAGGCGGAGTTTACCATTGGGTAACGCTCCGTAGTTCTCCATAACAACCAATTCGTCGCTGTCGTCTATCCGCAAGGCGTCAACACCTCTTCGAGGTATTAGATCTTTTATCTCCATGCTGTTCGTTTTTTCTTTTTCGGGTGCAAAGTTCGCAAATAATATCCGAAAAAGCATGTCCGAATTTTCCCAAAATATACTCTTTTGCTATTTTGTTACATAATAACTAACAACAAAAGAGCTATTTGGGATTAATAAGTCAGCACTTCGACTCCGTGTTCGGTCATCAGGAGGGTATGTTCCCATTGGGCGGAAGGCTGTTCGTCATCGGAAATGACTTCCCATCCATAGGGGTCTTCAGAATCGATGAAGACTTTCCATGTACCCATATTAATCATTGGCTCGATGGTAAAGACCATGCCGGGAACGAGTAGCATGCCGTCGCCGCGTTGCTTGAAGTGGGCCACTTCGGGATCTTCGTGGAAGTGGCATCCCACCCCATGGCCGCAGAGATCACGCACGATGCCATAGTGGTATTTGTCGGCGTGCTTCTGGATGGCGCGACCTATCTCATTGACGCCATGCCAGGGTTTGGCAGCCTCCATGCCAATCTCAAGACATTCCTTGGTAACACGCACTAACTGTTCCTTCTCAGGCGTCGTCTTACCGATAATGAACATACGCGAGGCATCGGCATAGTAGCCGTCAAGGATGGTGGTGAAGTCGACGTTGATGATGTCGCCCTCCTCCAAGATGTCCTCAGCCTTGGGGATGCCGTGACACACCACCTCGTTGATGCTTGTGCAAACACTCATCGGGAATGGCGGCGTCTCTTCGTCGCCACCATAGTTCAGGCAAGCGGGAATGGCTCCGTGTTTGTCACAGTAGTCACGGCAAATCTGATCGATCTCTAATGTCGACATGCCAGCATGTATCGCTGCGCCGACGGCATCCAGCACACCCGTATTAACTACTCCGGCGCGACGGATGCCTTCTATCTGTTCAGGGCTTTTAACCAGTTCACGTGTCGGAACCAATGCCCCTTTGTTCTCTAAATACATGATGCGCTTGTCAAACTCAGTAGGCTGTTCGCCAGGCTTGCAGCGCCATCTTTTTCTTGCCATATTGCTTCTAAGTTTTGGTTCACCGAACCAGTTTTTAGGAATCTTGTATTCTGTACTTTAAATTCTAAACAGTTTCAAGAATCTTGTATTCTGAACTTTAACTTCTTAAACCAGTTTAAATAATAAGCTCACCGGACTGGTTCAACAACAGTCTTGACGCCTTTTATCTTCTGTCCTTTGGTCAACTTCAGCACCTGCTGGACTGTTTCGCGACGGACGGCAACGTAGGCGTAGCGGTCTTTGACGTCGATGCGGCCGATGTCATCAGCTGTCAGACCGCCGTTCTTGCACAGGAAACCGACGATGTCGCCTTTGGAAATCTTGTCCTTTTTGCCCTTGCCGATGTAGAGGGTGGCGTTTTTAGGAAGGCTTACTTCCATCCCCGCTCCTGACAGAGATTGGAGTTGGTAGTCTTCTATGTCGCCTTCCACATAGTCGGGGATGTGCTCCTCGCTGTTCAGTATAAAGAAGGTGCGACCTGTAGCATCCCATCGGGCAGTACGGCCCACACGGTGGATATAGCCCTCCTGACTCTCCGGCAGGTGATAGTGTACGATGTTCTGAATGTCTGGGATGTCAAGACCACGGGAAGCGAGGTCGGTAGCCACGAGGACGTTTGCCGAGCCATTGCTGAACTTATACAGGGCGTCCTCCCGCTGGCGCTGTTCCAGTCCACCGTGGAAGGTGCTGACGACAAAGCCCTGCTGTTGCAGAAAACCGCCGACGCGCTCTACAGCATCGCGGTAGTTGAGGAATACGATGGTGCTCTCGTCACCAAAGTTTAGCAACAACTCCTTGAGCGTCTGTAGCTTATCCTTCTGCGGGCTGAGGACTTGATAAAGTGTGACCCGCTCCGAAGTCTGCTCGTCGTCAGGCAGGAAGTCTATCAGCGTGCCCTTCTTGGACATATTGACAAACTGTGGAATCTGCTCAGCATTGGTTGCCGACAGCAGGATGCGGCGCTGAAGACCCGGCAAGCTCTTGATGAGTTTCTGCATCTCACCCTGAAAGCCCATCTCCAAGCATTTATCAAACTCGTCGATGACTAAGTAGCGGATGCCGTAGCGCTGGATGTTCCCTTTATCCAAGTGGTCGTTCAGGCGTCCTGGTGTTCCAAAGACAATCTGCGGACAGACCTCCTTGAGTACCTTATGCTCGTCCATCGCTGCCCTACCGCCATAGCAGGCCGTTGAGCGCAGCCCACAGCCCATGCTTTTCAACACTTGGTCAGACTGCAGGGCCAGTTCTCGGCCGGGAGTGATGACAAGTGCAGAAGGGTTGAGGGCCGACGGGTCTTGGCTATTGGATATAAGTTGTACGAGAGGTAAGAGGTAGGCTAATGTCTTGCCTGTTCCTGTGGGAGACAACAAAACAACATCACCGTCGGTGCCTGTGATGGCTTCGACGGCGTGATGTTGCATCTCGTTCAGCTCGGCAATACCCAGCTTACTCAGTATCTTCTCAATATCCAATTTTCAATTTCCTATTATCAATTTTCTATTATCAATTGGAATCACTTCTTTTCCGCTTTCTTCTCGTCCTTCTTGACAGCAGGTTTGTAACGCTTGTTCAGGCCGTTGATGACGTCCTTCGTAATATCGAAGCGCTGGGCAGCATACAGGATGTTGTCGCCCTGCTTGGTCAGGATGAGGTCGTAGTGCTTATCGGCATTATAGGCGTTCAGGAAGTGCATCAGCGAGTCGCGCAGAGCCTTGTTGTACTTCTCGGTCTCGCTGGCCAGTTCGTTCTCAAGACGGGCCTGGAGTTCCTGAAGTCCCTGCTGCTGGCGCTGGATGGCGGCCTGCTGGCTCTCAGCCTGTTCGCGGCTGGAGAAACCGTTGTTCTGAAGCTTCTGCTGGAAGTTTTCAGCAGCGCTCTGTAACTGCTGTCCCTTCTGCGTCAGCGTGTTACGGGCGTTGTTGCTCTTCTTCTGAAGTGTCAGGGTAAAGTCTTTGCAGAACTCATACTGAGACATCAGCGAGTCCACCTCGACGTAGGCAATCTTCAGACCGTCGGTAGAAGCTTTTTCGGCTGTTGCGGGCTGCTCGTCCATCTTGGGAGCGGCGTTGTTGCACGAGGCCAGTGCCAGTACGGCAGCTGCGGCCATCATCATGTACTTTTTCATCTTTGTTATTTACAATTTGACAATTTACAATTTACAATTTAATGTTCAATTTTCCTGTTTTACGATTTAGTTCGCTCGCTGACTGCGAAGCGACTCTTGCGGCGCAGTTCGCGGTCTTGGTCCATCACGCAGTGAATGCCCCGCTCACGCATTGCCTCGCTGTCGTGAATATGCTGTGAGGTGAAGCTCCCGTTCTTGCGGAATATCAGCTTGACACAGAAAAAAGCCATGCCTATAGCAATGATAACCGTTGTCAAGAGCAGTATTTTCAGCATACATGATTACTTTTAAACCTTGCTTATGATAGGCTTTACCTCAGAAAAACGCAAAAAAATTTGGTTATTCGTTCAGTTTGCACTAACTTTGCGCGTGCAAAGGTACAAAATAATTATTAAACATTAAATATTAAACATTAAAATAATCTTTAAATATGAATAAAAGTGAGTTAAAACCGGCTTGTGTGTTCGAGCAGTTTGCTAAGATTAACCAGATTCCGCGTCCTTCGAAGCGCGAAGAGAAGATGATTGCCTACCTCAAGGACTGGGGCGAGAGCCACGGTTTAGATACGAAGGTTGACGAGACGGGCAACGTCATCATCCGTAAGCCTGCCACCAAGGGTATGGAAGACCGCAAGACAGTCGTCCTGCAGAGTCACATGGATATGGTGTGTGACAAGTTGGTAGATTATGAGATTAACTTCGACACCGACCCCATCAAGACTTATATCGACGGTGAGTGGCTTACTGCTGAGGGCACGACCCTTGGTGCCGACGACGGCATCGGCTGCGCCATAGAACTGGCTTTGCTCGACTCCGACGACGTGGAGCACGGTCCGATAGAGTGTGTTTTCACCCGCGACGAGGAGACTGGTCTGACGGGGGCCGAGGGCATGAAGGCCGGTTTCATGACGGGCGACTACCTGATCAACCTCGACTCTGAGGACGAGGGCGAGATTTTCGTCTCGTGTGCCGGTGGCCGTAACACCACGGCGAAGTTCACTTTCCAAAAGGCGGAAGCCCCGGCAGGCATGTTCTTCCTGCGTGCCCAGCTGAAGGGCCTTGTCGGCGGTCACTCCGGCGACGACATCAACAAGCAGCGTGCCAATGCCATCAAGCTGTTGGGACGCTTCCTCTATCAGACCATCAACCGCTACGAGGGTGTCCGTCTGGCACAGTTCAACAGTGGCAAGATGCACAACGCCATCCCCCGCGACGGCATGTTCGTCATTGCCGTACCCCACGACGTGAAGGAGAACGTCAAGGCCGACTGGAACGTCTTTGCCTCCGAGGTGGAAGAAGAATTCCACGTCACCGACACACAGATGGTATGGACGATGGAGAGCACCGATGCCGAACCTGTTATCGAGGAGAGTGCTGCCCGCAACTTCATCTTCGCCCTGCAGGCTGTCGACAACGGCATCTACGCCATTTGTCAGGATCCTGCCCTGAACGGTATGGTGGAAACGTCAAGCAACATCGCCAGCATCGAGACCAAGGACACGGAGATTATCATTGTCTCGTCGCAGCGTTCTAACGTCATGTCGAACCTCGACAATATGTGTGCCACCATCGGAGCCTGCTTCCTCCTGGCCGGTGCCGAGGTGAAACACTCCGACGGCTATCCTGCCTGGAAAATGCGCTCCAACAGCGAACTGCAGCACATCGTGATAGAGTCGTACAAGAAACTGTTCCATAAGGATCCCATCGTGCGTGGCATCCATGCCGGTCTGGAGTGCGGACTCTTCTCAGAACGCTATCCCAACCTCGACATGGTGTCGTTCGGACCCACGCTGCGCTTCGTCCATACACCCGACGAACGTCTGCACATCCCCACCGTACAGATGGTCTGGGACCACCTCGTCGACGTCCTGAAGAACATTCCCGCAAAGTAATGCGCCACTGAAAGGCCGGGGGCATCGGTTCCCGGCCTATATATATAATAAGGTATAAGAGCACAATGATGCTAAAAAGATGTTTTCTGATGACAGGCTGTCTTATGACAGGGTGGTTTGGGTGCCCTGCTCGGAAGAAGGGACTGAACGAGGCGCGTACCTATAGTA
>JAEEVT010000080.1 GCA_016291005.1 Prevotella sp.
CGGCGTCTTCGGCGACATGCAGGCCAACGGCAAGTTGCAAGTCGATGAGTTCAAGTTCGAGAACGGCCGCATGGGTACGCTCAACGCCGACGTCGAATGGAACACGGAGAAGAAGCAGATAGACATCCACGCCATCGCCGACGACGGCAAGGAGGCCATGACATACATCGACGGCTATGTTGCCCCAGGGCCCGACCCCGGATACATCGATCTGGGCATTCGCGCCGAGGGCACCTACCTCGACTTCGCCCACTCCTTCACTAAAAGCTTCATTAGCCACATCGACGGCCACGCTGGCGGCAACGTCCGCATCGTCGGTCCCTTGGACGCCATCAACATGACGGGCGAACTGGTGCTTAACGGCAGCGCCCACGTCTCGACGTTAGGCTGTACTTACGAGATGCGCAACGACACGCTCCGCATGGTGCCCAACGAGATAGAGTTCGTGCGCTGTCCCATCTACGACATTCATGGCCACCGCGGCATCATGACTGGCGGCATCCATCACCAGGAACTCACCAACCTGACCTATGACATCTACGTCAACGCCGACACCCTGATGGCCTACGACTTCCCCGACTTCGGCGACGAACTGTTCTATGGTACCGCCATCGTGCAAGGTACCGCAGCCATCCACGGACTAGCCAATGAGGTGCTGATAGAGGCCGACGTCACGCCCTTGGAGAAGTCGTTCCTGGTCTATAACGCCGCAACGCCCGATGCCATCACGAACACCGAGTTCATACAATGGCAGCAGCCCTCGAAGCGGCTGGACCAAGACCCCATGCCAGTCATTTCCCAAGACTACCGTACCGACCTCACCATGCGGCTGAAGGTCAATGCCACGCCTCAGGCCACTATACGCCTGCTGATGGACGCCAACACCGGCGACTACATCACCCTTCACGGCAACGGCGACCTCCACGCCACCTATTATAATAAAGGTAGCTTCACCATGTTCGGCAACTACGAGGTGACCGACGGCACATACAACGTCACCATCCAGAACATCATCAAGAAAGACTTCACCTTCAAGGAGGGAGGCACCATCGTCTTTGGCGGCGACCCCTACGACGCCCGGCTCGATCTCCAGGCTCAGCACGTCGTCAATGGCGTCAGCCTCTCAGACCTCAACGTCGGACAGTCCTTCTCGAACACCGTTCGCGTCAACTGCCTCATGAACATCACAGGACAGCCCCGCGAACCACAGGTGGACTTTGACCTCAACGTCCTCAACGTCAACAGCGAGGAGGAACAACTCATCCGCAGCGCCATCAACGGACAGGAAGAGATGCACCAGCAGGTGGTCTATCTCCTTGCCGTAGGGCGTTTCTACCCACAAGGCGCCAACAACGCCAGCCAGACCGCGACGGGTCGCGACAACACCTCGTTAGCCATGCAGAGCCTCCTCTCCGGAACCCTCAGCGGACAAATCAACAACATGCTCGGGCAGGTCGTCAACAGCAACAACTGGAACTTCGGCGCCAACATCTCTACCGGCGACGAGGGCTGGAACAACGCCGAGTACGAAGGCATCATCAACGGTCGCCTCCTCAACAACCGCTTGCTCATCAACGGCCAGTTCGGCTATCGCGACAATGCCACCACAGCCACTCCGTCCTTCATCGGCGACTTCGACATTCGCTATCTGTTATACCCCAGCGGCAACCTCGCCCTCAAGGTGTACAACCAGACCAACGACCGCTACTTCACCCGTTCAGCCCTCAACACCCAGGGCATCGGTATCATCATGAAGAAAGACTTCGACGGCTGGCGCGAACTCTTCACCACCTCCCGCAAGAAGAAAAAACAATAAAAAAGGTATATAGCCAACTATATACCTTTTTTTGATGAGTCTATAAAACGTTTGGCCGTCATGGCCTTCGGTTAAGCGTATGTCGGCTTACGGTTTAGCGTATGTCAGCCTCGGCAGCCTTGGTCTTAGGATCTTCCTCGCCATACAGTCCGTAGTAAGCCTGATAGCGGTTGTAGCCCCAGTTAGCCTGAGCCTTGTCGGGATCCAGCTCCTTGGCCTTGTCGAGAGCCTGGACGGCCTCCTCGAAGACAGCCTTGCGCTTGGCGGCGTCGTCGGTGTTACCGGCAATGACGTTCAGACAGGTACCGAGATAGGTCTGTACGACGGCGTTGTCCGGCTTCAGGGCACATGCCTTGCGGAGCCAGTTGGCACCCTCTTCAGCGTTATTCTCGGAGATAGCCATCATGCCCTTCTCAGCGGTTGCGGTGAAGCTGTCGGGATACTTTGCCAGGTGGTTGTCCAAGAGGGCTTTCTGCTCTTCCTTCATCTTCAAGCCGTCATACATGCTGTAGAGTCCGTCGAGCACTACCTCGTTGGTGGGATCCTGGGCGTAAAGTTCCTTGAACTGGTTGATGCAGTTCAGCGAGTCCTCGCGGCTCTTCAGGCTGCTGCGCATGGCGTAGAGCTTGAAGTTGAGGGCGTCGGTTTTCTGTGTCTCGTCCTGCATGGCGATGTCGAGGTACTTCATGGCACGCTGCATATCCTTGGCGTCGAAGGCATAGCGTCCTGCGAAGTAAGCCACCTGTCCGGCATACTCCTTCTCAGAGTTGTGGTCCATAGCAGCGAAGAAGGGGTCGGCACCTGAGTCGGTGAAGGCTCCCCAGTACTTCAGTACGAGGTCGGCCTTGCTGTTCTTGGCAGCCTCCTGACCAACGTTGACGAGATGGCTACGCACCTGCCAGATGCGCTGGGCGTTCTTCTCGGCGAACTTCGGGGCAATCTTACCCTTGGCGTTGGGCAGCTGGTCGTACTTGTTGCACTCAATGGCAGCCTCGATGGCCTCGCAGACACCGTCGGCAAGGGCAATCGTGTCGTACTCCTTCTGCTTGCCGGTACCTAACTGCAGGGCAGCCTGGTTCTCGGCGATGGTTCCTGTCTCGTTGCTGACCTTCTGCATGGCGAGGTCAACGAGGTGGTTATAGGCTTTGGCCTTCTCAGCATCATCGGCCATCTGACCGAGGTTGGTCTTCAACAGCTGAGCTGCCTCTGCATAGCTCTTTGACTTCATGACGGCCTTCAGGGCGTCGCTGTCACCGGCAAAAGCGGTAGCCGTAGCCACCAGCATCATTGCCATCATCATTACTTTTTTCATAAGCCTTAAGTAATTAACAATTTAACAATTTAGTATTTACAATTTTATTGATTAGTTTTCAGTTATTCGACGTCGATGACGGGGATATCGGTCGTCTCGGGAGCATCGGGAACCTCAGGAGTTTCCTGATTGTCGGGAATCTCGGCTTCCTCAATGTCCTCGTCCTGGTTGGACATCACCTTGCAGACGCTGGCGATGGAGTCGTTCTTCTTCGTGAGGTTAATGAGGCGTACACCCTGTGTGGCACGGCCCATGACGCGAACGTCGGCGACTTTCAGGCGGATGAGGACACCCGACTTATTGATAATCATGAGGTCGTTCTCGTCGGTCACAACCTTGATGGCTACCAAACGGCCAGTCTTGTCGGTGATGTTGAGGGTCTTCACACCCTTGGCACCACGGTTGGTCATGCGGTAGTCCTCCACCTCGGAGCGCTTGCCGTAGCCGTTCTCAGAAACAACCATAATGGTTTCCACGCTGGGATCGTTGACACAGACCATTCCTACCACCTCGTCGTCGCCACCGTCGAGACGCATGCCGATGACACCTGTTGAGACGCGGCCCATGGTTCGGACAGCATTCTCGTCGAAGCGGACGGCACGACCGTTGCGGTTGGCAAGCAGCAGTTCGTTCTTGCCGTTGGTCAGACGAACGCCTACCACCTCGTCGCCATCGTTGATGAGAATGGCCTTGACACCGGCAGCACGGACGTTCTTATAGGCATCAAGACGGGTCTTCTTGATGATGCCCTGCTTGGTGGCAAAGACGACGTAATGGCTGGTCAGGAACTCTTCGTCGTTGAAATTCTTAATGCGCAGCACAGCGTTGATGGCGTCGTCTGGCTCGATGTTCAGCATGTTCTGGATGGCGCGACCCTTCGAGTTCTTGTCGCCCTCGGGAATCTCGTAGCACTTCTGCCAGTAGCAGCGTCCCTTACGCGTAAAGAATAATAAGGTGTTGTGCATCGTGGCGGGGTAGATATACTCCGTGAAGTCGTTGTCGCGATGGCGTGCGGCCTTCGAACCCATGCCGCCGCGTCCCTGCTCGTGGAACTCGTCGAGGTGGGTACGCTTGATATAGCCCATGTGCGAGATGGTGATGACCACAGGATCGTCGGGATAGAAGTCCTCGGCGTTGAACTCGTGGTCGAAGGGGATAATCTCCGTGCGGCGGTCGTCGCCATACTTCTCCTTCACTTCCTGCAGTTCCTGCTTCATCACCTCCTTGCAACGCTCGGGGTTGTTCAGGATTTCCTCTAAGTCGGCAATGAGCTTCATCAGGTCGTCGTATTCCTGGTGCAGCTGGTCGACGCGCAGGCCGGTGAGCTGACTCAGGCGCATATCGACGATGGCCTTCGACTGCAGCTCGTCTAACTCGAAGCGGTTCTCCAGGTTACGCTGGGCATCGCTCGGGGTCTTGCTGTTTCTGATGATGTGGACCACTTCGTCGATGTTGTTGACGGCGATGATCAAGCCCTCCAAGATGTGGGCACGCTCCTGAGCCTTCTTCAGGTCGAACTTGGTGCGGCGGATAGTGACGTCGTGGCGGTGCTCAACGAAATACTTCACACACTCCTTGAGCGTCAAGAGACGGGGACGTCCCTTCACCAGCGCGATGTTGTTGACGGAGAAAGAACTCTGTAAGGCTGTCATCTTGAACAGCTTGTTCAGTAGCACGTTGGCATTGGCGTCGCGCTTGCAGTCGACGACGATACGCATACCCTGACGGCCTGACTCGTCGTTGACATTGGCTACGCCCTCAATCTTATGCTCGTTGGCAAGGTCGGCTATGTACTTCACCAGGTCGGCTTTGTTCACACCGTACGGAATCTCCGTCACCACAATCTTGTCGTGGGTCTCGGTGGTCTCAATCTCTGCCTTGGCACGCATCACGATGCGGCCACGACCGGTCTCATAAGCGTCACGAACGCCCTGCAGACCGTAGATGTAGGCGCCTGTGGGGAAGTCAGGACCGGGGATATACTGCATCAGTCCGTCGGTATCGATGTCGGGGTTGTCGATGTAGGCGCAGCAGCCGTCGATGACCTCGCTCAGGTTGTGGGTAGGCATGTTGGTTGCCATACCTACGGCAATACCGTTACCGCCATTCACCAGCAGGTTGGGAATCTTCGTCGGCATGACGCTGGGTTCCACCAGCGAGTCGTCGAAGTTGTTCACCATGTCCACGGTATCCTTCTCCAAGTCGTCCATGATATGCTCACCCATCTTCGACAGGCGGCACTCTGTGTAACGCATGGCAGCCGGTGAGTCACCGTCAACAGAGCCGAAGTTACCCTGTCCGTCAACCAATGTGTAGCGCATGTTCCACTCCTGGGCCATACGCACCAAGGCGCCATAGACCGAGCTGTCGCCGTGGGGATGGTACTTA
Organism: Prevotella sp.; assembly: GCA_016291005.1. Classification (GTDB taxonomy): domain Bacteria; phylum Bacteroidota; class Bacteroidia; order Bacteroidales; family Bacteroidaceae; genus Prevotella. The sequence goes on from JAEEVT010000080.1 coordinate 5,517, forward strand.
CCTAACACCTCGCCCACCACGCGCGCACATTTCTTATAAGGTTGTGTCGATACATTGTTAATGCCCATCATACCGTACAGGATACGGCGGTGTACGGGCTTGAAGCCATCGCGCACATCGGGCAATGCACGGGCCACGATGACTGACATCGAATAGTCGATGTAGGAGGACTTCATCTCCTCCTCAATGTTGATTTTGATAATTCTGTCGTTGTCAAAAGTCTGATCCATCGAATTAATTTACTATTTTACAATTTACTATTTACATTTTAACTGCGTCAGAAAAGGACGATTTCGCGTTTAAGGCCATTTTCAAGCCCGCTGACGCATTTTCGCCTCTTTCCTAAGAGCCTACAAAAGTATGAAAAAAATGCCAAATTGCAAAATAAAACCGCACATTTTTGCTTTTTTTACACATCGGAACCGTTGTCTGCACTTCGGCCTTCAATGCCGTTACACATTGTCGCCCTTGTCTGAGGACATCGGTCTTTAGTGGCGGAAGTCCTCATACTCGTACTTTGAGGCATTGTACTGTTCGCGAGGGAATTTGAAAAAGTCGTCGCTGAGACCGCCAACCTTGAAGTCGCTAATCTTGATGGTGGTATGGAAAATGCCCACCTTGATGCGGACGCTGATAGGGTAGCGTGTGCGCTTGTCTAACAGACAGCGTGCTTCCTTGATGCCTTTCACACCTTTTTTAGCCTTCAGCGTAATGGCATAGCCCTCCTTCGTGTCCTTGATGCTATAGGTATAGTTGTCGGGGACGAACTTGAACTTGGTAGCGTACTTATCGCGCTCGTCAGAATGGGCATCATAGACAACGATGCGGTTCTTCTTTCGCTCTAAGCGATAGTACGTAACATCGTCATTCCAAGCAATATACTTCTCGTCGATAAACTTGCTTTTCTTGCCTTTTGTCCAGATGGTTCCCTCAGTCTTATAGATGCCGATGATGTTGACTTTATAGTGTAGCTGGGAACCCTGCTTGCCGTAAACCATGTTGTATGTTTCCATAAACATACGCCTGGCCTGCTGGGCATTGGGAGTCTCTTTCTCGGCTGCCTGAAGACAGCATGAGGCGCATAGAATACTCAGTATAAACAATAATCTTTTCATAACGGGGTGCAAAGGTACGAATAAGTGAGCAAAAAGCAAAGAAAACGAAGTTTTTTCTTTGCTTTTTTGAACGGGAGTACCTTCTCCGAAGGAAAAGGTTTAAACAAAAAGCAAAGAAAAACAATAAAAAAGAACCTGCAATAATGCTTTTGCAGGCTCTTTTCTTGCTTATATGCGGAAAAAATTACTTCTGAACAGGAATCTTGTCAATACGTTTCTGGTGGCGGCCACCTTCGAATTCGGTGGCGAAGTACTCGTCCATGATGGCACGTGCCGTAGCTTCGTCGATAAAGCGGCCGGGCATTACCAGCACGTTAGCGTTGTTGTGCTGACGGATGAGGTGTGCAATCTCCGGTATCCAGCACAGGCCGGCACGGATGCTCTGGTGCTTGTTCAGCGTCATGTTGATGCCTTCGCCGCTGCCGCAGATGGCAATACCAGGGAAGACTTCCCCCTTCTCAATGCCTTCTGCCAGCGCATGACCGAAGTCGCTATAGTCGCACGAATCTTCCGTGTATGTGCCGTAGTCCTTATACTCGTATCCCTTCTCATCGAGATACTTCTTTACAAACTGTTTCAATTGGTAGCCAGCGTGGTCACTTGCCAATCCGATAGTTTTTACTTCCATAGTCATTATTGTGATTTGTGTATGCAAAGATAAGACTTTTTTCTGAGACCGCAAACATTTTGGCCTTTTTTTATGTCTGACGGCAGAGTTGGGCGTAGGGACAGCTGCGGCAGATCTTCGTGTCACAGGTAGGAGTGAAGGGCGTCTCTGTGGAGAAAATCTCTGTGACCTTCTGTTCCAAGAGCTCGTTGAAATGGGCACTATAGGGCGCAATATCGGTAATGCGCTCCTTGCCGAAACAAAGCACGGGGTCGTAGTCGTCGGCACCGGCATGCTGGATGAAGAGCAGGGCGGGGGAGACCTTAAACTTTGCCTCAAGCTTGCTCGCTTCGGCCTCGGTCGAATAACTTTGCTGGCGGCTAACGATGTCCGCATAGACAAAGGTCTGGAGGTAGTAGTCGGAATGCTCGTGGATGTTCTCAGGCAGGAAGATGGCGTCAACATCGGCCAAGGGCTTCAGGCGACGACCGCCAGTCTTGTAGTCTACCACGCGGATGGTTCCGTCGCTGAGCTGGTCGAGACGGTCTATTCGGCCACCAATTTTCATTGAAAATGGATGATTCTCTCCATGAGAGTGTGGCGTCGCAATAAAAATAGAAAGTTGGCGCTCGACATCGCACTCTAATCCCAGGATGGTGAAGGGAGCCAGACGGCGGTCTATCTGGATGAGTTGGCGAAGATAGTGAATGATGACTTCGCGATTGATAAGGTGCAGGCCGCCAATGTCGGACGAAGGACGGTGGGCCTGAGGGGAGTAATGGGTGGCAAAGGCCGTATCGACGGCGCGTTCTATTTCTACCTTGCTGCGCAACAGGTGGTCAAGCACTTCGCGGGTGACTTGCTGAGGCAGCTGCTTATAGATGATGTCGGCGGCATCGTGGAAGATGTTGCCGAAGATGCGGTTGTCCAGTTCCTGCTCGTCGTCGGGTACATCGGGCTCCTGGATGTCAGCCACATAACGGTAGTAGAACTGCAGCGGACAACGCATATAACGGTTGATGGCCGTTGGCGACAGCGTCTTGGGTTCTGATGAGGTATAGGGAGCGAGCAACACCTGCATCACCTGGTTAGTCTTGGCGATGGGGGCTGGCTTTGCGGGTAGCACAGCATGGTCTGACTGAAGGGTGTGCAGCTCGATGGAATGGGGACTTTCCACCAACATCTGGAGCATGAAGCGGCTCATCTCACCGCGCTGGCCGTCCTCGGTGGCACTATTGTAGAGAATGGTGACGTCCTGGGCGCGTTGCAGCAAGCGATGGAAGTAGTAGGCATAGATGCTGACCTTGTTTTCCACCGTAGTCAGCTCGTAGGCGTGGCGAATGTTGTGGGGGATGAACGACGAGTCGTTGACGCCTCGTGGCAGGTTGCCCTCGTTGCAAGAGAGCAACAACACGTGGTCGAAGTCGAGGTTGCGGGTCTCCAGAACGCCCATCACCTGAATGCCCTCGGCTGGTTCGCCGTGGAAGGGGATGGTGGTTTGCTGGATGAGTTGGGTGACGAGGCGTTGCAGGGTATGGTCGTCAACAGCCAGGTCGCCGCTTCCGACGAGGTCGTCGAGTCTGTTCACCAGAGTATAGGCACGGAACAGCGACTCCTGAAACAGCGGGTCTTGGAGATCGTCTTTCCCGTGGGTGGCAATGGTGCGCAGCATTTGCAGGAGAGTGGGCAGCGGAGAGTCGAGCTGGGAGAGGAGAGCGTCTTCCGATTCCAGATACTTGGCATAGGGATGGCGCAGGAAGAGACGCTTCAGACGTGGACTGCGACCTCCGAGCAACAGGTTGAAATAGAGTTGTATGAAGGCGGCCACAGGCGTTTGTGACAACGGATAACCGGTGGTAACGTTGACTTTCTCCACCTCTGGCGGCAGACAATGGATGACCACCGGCAGCAGTTTCTCGTTGCAGAGTACGATGGCGGTACGGCGGGCATCATGATGAGGGGAAGCCGACTCGCGCTCCTTGACCTCCCGAAGCCACTTGCTGACGTAGCGCGCCTGGATGTTTTCCGTCGTAGCCGATATGTAGCTGATGTGCTTGGGACGGACAAAGTTGTTGTAGATCTCGTCGGAGCGATTGTCCAGCTCGTTGGGAAACAGCTCCAAATAGCGGCTGATGAACTGCCCGGCCTCGTTGCGCTCCATGTAATAGTGGTCGAAGTCCCAATAGAAACGGGCCTTGCCTGCCTGTTTCAGCTGTCGGAACAGCTGCTGCTCGACCTTCTGTATCAGGTTGAAGCCAACAAAAAGGTAGCAGTCGTAGGGGAAGGCGGTTGCGGTTGTTGTGGTGTCGGTTGGCGTTGTGTTTGTTGTAGTTGTGTTTGTTGCTGTGGCACAGCAACATGCTGAACTGGCGACCTGGCGATAAAGGGCGCCCTCGTAGGCAAGCCCTTGCTCGGCAAGACGTTCGTTGAAATCGTGGTAAATGTCGGCAAAATGGCTCCACAGACGCAGGAAGCGCTCCTTCAGTTCGCTGTTGTGTGTCTCTGAGAAGTTGCTGAAGAAGCGACGAATCATCTCGCGCTGCTCGTCGGTGAGGTAGGAGATGTCGTCTAACTCGTGGATATCGCGCAGGTTGGCAAACACACGGTCGGCATCGGCCATGTTCTTGTCGATGTCATCGAAGTCGGCAAGCAACAGCTGTCCCCAGCCGAAAAACTTGTCGAGCGACTCGTCGATGCCCGTCTTCAGACAGAACGAGCGGTGCAGATCGCATACCAGTTTGATGGGGTCGGCCACAAGAAGTTGTGACTGCTGACGGAACAGGTCGCTGATGGTGACGTATGCCGGGCTCCACAGCGGTTTACCTGCCAGGCGTGCCAGGTGTTCGTTCAGAAACAACGAAGCGCGCTTATTGGGAAACACAATAGCGATATGCGACAAGTCCGTGCCGTACTTCTGTATGATATCTTCTGCGACGTATGCTAAAAAGTCCTTCATATTATCTTACCTCTTACTTCTTCCATCTTACATCTTCCATCTTCCATCTTCCATCTTCCATCTTACATCTTCCATCTTACATCTTCCCTCTTACCTCTTCCACCTTATTATTATATACATACCAGAGCCAGCCCTTGACGTTGGGCATGCCCATAGAAGAAAGGAGCGTCATGTACTCCCGCACCTGTTCATGATATTCAGCCTTGGGACTGCCGAACTTGAAGTCCACCACGTGCGTTTCTTGACCATCAGTCATGACGCGGTCTGGACGGCGTTCCTTCATATTCCCGTCAGCATCGAGCGAGAGGATGGAACACTCGTTGAACAGCGTCCAACGGTCCGAGAACCATTCTCTGACGCGCTTGTCTTCAAGTCGCTTGCGCAACATGCTGGTAATCTTCTCACGCGTGACCTCGTCGTCATAGAGTATGCCGTCGTGCTGGAGTCTGAGGAGTGCCTGCGAGATGTCGGCCGTGGTACGGATAGTCGAGAATATCTCGTGGAGGACGCTGCCAGCCTTCACATAGCTGACGGTATCCTGCTCGTCATCGCCTTCGATGAAATCGCGGCTTTTGTTGCTTTGACGGAACTCGGTCTTGATGTCGAAGGTCTCGATGTTCAGCGACAACGGGGTGACAGGCTTGAGGAAGACATTGTCGGACTTTTTTGCGGCCGTTGACGATGGGGTGGGAGTCAGGCTGCCGTAGGTAAACGTCAGCGGGGCTTCAGCATCGTCCTTTCCGTTAAATGTGCTGCCGTCAAGCTTGAGGGCAGGAAGCACGGTCTCGATGAGTGCCGAACGGGTGCCTTTGGCATTTCGCCGACCAATCACATAAAGGTTGCGCTCCGCACGGGTGAAGGCCACGTAGAGCAGATTCAGGTTGTCCACCGTATTCTGCAGGTATTCGTCCAAATAGTCATGCTCGTAAACTGTCCCCATCATGCGCTTGCCGCTGTAGTTGACAGGCACAATGGGTAATGCGTCGAAGGGCGCTTCCGTGGGTTTGCACCATAGGATGTCGTCGTGTTCCAGGCGCCAGTCGCAGAAGGGTATGAGGACGCTGTCGAACTCCAGGCCCTTGCTCTTATGAATAGACAAGATGCGCAGGCCATTGAGCCCCGTGCTCTGGATGGTTTTACTACCGATGGACGACTCCCATTCGCCGATGAAATCGTCGATATCGGTGCTATTGTCAAGCGCAAATTGGTTCAACTGGTCATAGAATGCACAAACGTAAGCACTCTGATTGTCAATACGTTCCAGCTGGAAGATACGATAAATCTTCTCAGCGAGCTCGTAAAGTGGCATGCGAAGCATCTCATCGTGGCTGTCGAGGAAGCCTTCGGGGAGCAAGCTGTCTAACGGTCGTCCCTTGATGAGCAGGTCGCTCTCGGCCTCTTGGTTGCCCAACACCACGCGCTGGTAAAGCTTTGCGAGGGTGGCCTTGGCCAGAATATCCTCCGGATGGCTTACCAAATGCAGCGCCTGGACAAGCATTCCCACAGCTATCGAGGAGTCCAGACGGAACGCTTCGTCGCTGACGATGGGTACCTCCGGCAGTTGTTCGGCAAAGTAGTCGGCTATCAGGGGTATGTGGCTGTTGGCGCGCACCAGGATGGCAATGTCTGCCGGACTCTTTCCTTTATCGACGAGTTCGCGTACTTGTTCGACCAATATGGCAAGCACACGCTCCTGGTAGTCTTTCTGGGGCAAAAGCGTGATGCCGATGAAACCGTGGGATTTGCTATTCTTCGGAGCCTGCTGTCTGACGTCGGCATAGGCTTTCTTTAGCTGTTCGGCCCCCTGGGGATAGTTCTCTTGTTGTTCGAGATACGCCTGCTTGGCGGCTTCGACGAAGAAAGCGTTGTTGAAATCGATGATTTTTCGATCTGAGCGGTAGTTGGTGTCCAACGGCTTGATGTCCACGTTGTCGTTGGAATGGGGAAATTCGCGGTCGATGGCGTTCAACAGTCGCCAGTCGCCTGAGCGCCAGCGGTAAATGCTCTGCTTGACGTCGCCCACGATGAGGTTCTGGGTATCGACGTGGCTCATGCACTCCTGTAGCAAGACCTTGAAGTTCTGCCATTGTACGTTGCTGGTGTCCTGGAACTCGTCTATCATGACATGCTCCAGCTGGGTGCCGATCTTCTCGAAGATGAACGGCGAGTCGCTGTCCTTGACGAGTGCGTGGAGCAGTTGCTGGGTGTCGCTGAGCAGGAACCGGTTGGCATCTTCGTTCATCTGGCGTACGCGGCGCTCGATGCTGTCGAGCAGTCGCAGCTGGTTCAGATGGCGTAGCGTGAGTTCTGCCGACTGATAGAGTCGCCACTGCCTGGGCTGTTCCTCCAAAGCCCGATGGAGCAGGGGGATGAGTGTCGTGTCGGCCAGAGCATGTACGGTTTCAGGACATCGGCTCTTCTTGGCATACCACTTAGCTGGGTCTTCTAAGCAGTCCGTAACTCGCTTTCCTATAATGCTTTCGTCGAATTGACTATTGCTTAACTTAACGAAGAAGGCATAGACGCCCGTTTTGCCGTAGCTGAGGTCTTCGGCGGTCAGAGACTCAGCCTCCAGGGTGCTGAAGAACTCCTCGGCAATCTCCTTCATGCGCTTCTCGGCGCTGCCTTTTATCTCGCGCAACTGCTTCATGTAGGCATCGAGGAAGCCTTTCTTGTTGACGCGCTCAGTCAGTTGCGAACTGTGTTCCTTGTAGTAGTCGCGGAAAATGGTGCGCCCGAACTGTTTCACTTGTCCGATGACGTTCCACGAACGGTCGTCGCTGATGGTCTCCATGATGTACTTCATGATCCATTGCAGCAGTACGTCGGAGTGGGAGAGTGAGTCGATAAGCTGGTCGACGGCCTGTTCTTCCACCTGGACGTCGTTCAGGCTGATGCGAAGGTTGGCGGTGAGGTCGAGTTCGCGAGCCAGGTTGCGCAAGACACTTTGGAAGAAGGTGTCGATGGTTTCCACGCGGAAGTAGTTGTAGTTGTGGAGCAGCAGGTGGAGCGCCGTACCAGCCCGTTGGCTGACGATGGCCTCGGAAAAGCCGGTTTCATCGACAATCCGCTTCATGTAGCTCTGCGAGTCGGGCAGTTGTTTCCAGATGCCGTAGAGCTGGCTCAAGATGCGCATCTTCATTTCCTCAGTGGCCTTGTTGGTGAAGGTGACAGCGAGGATATGGCGATAGTTCATCGGATTGACGATGAGCAGCTTGATATATTCTACGGCCAGGGTGAAAGTCTTGCCAGACCCTGCGCTGGCTTTATATACGGTAAGGGGTTTCATCTTTACCACCTGTTGAACAGTTCTATGGTGATCTTGCACTCCAGTTCCTGGAACTTGCCTCCGAGGAAACTGGCGAAGATGCCCCCCGAGAATATGCGGTTGCTGCATCCGTAGCCCACCTCGATGTAAGGCCGCGTGTGTTCTATGGAGAGGGCGCTGAGGTAGAGTCGTTCGGCCTCGATGAATCGTCCTATGAAGGGCAGATAGGCCACGGCGAGCATGGGTGTGTCGTACGTCATGTGGCCTCGGACGTAGTAGTCGGACTCGTTATACCATCGGCTGTCTAACAGTTGGAACTGTCCCGACCAGTCGTCTTCCCAGCCGGTAGGCAGGTTGTTGTCGCGGAAGTTCAGGTAGTCGACGAAGTACTCCGAATTGCGCTCGGTGTAGAGTCCAAGTCCTCCGCGCAGACTGAGTCTCTTGAGACTTGACATGCGGTGGAGTATGGAGGCGTCGAACTCCCAGCGCTGGTATTTCAGGTTGGAGTGCAGGATGTCCTTGATGCCTATCTCGTAGTTGGCGGTCAGCACGGGGCCTTTGTGCCAGGGCGTCAGCCTGAGCGTCATCATGGGCGCGAAACTCCTGAAGACGTCTGGCATGTCGGCCTCGCGCATCAGGGCGCGGTTGGTGGAATAGCGGTGGTGATAGACCAGTCCCGTGGCAATTTCCAGCCAGTCGAAGGCCACGACGTTGTTGAGGGCCTGAACATATTCGTCCTTGTAATCGGGCATCTGGACGCTGTCACCCATCGCCTTGTGGAAGGCTTCGGCGAGCGAGGCGTTGGAGATGCGGTTGCCGTTCGAGAAGGACAGCTCTGCATAGCCGTTGCGCTTGGGGTTGTAGTTCATGCGCAGCGGGGCCTTGTAGTAGAACTGGCTCTGCTTGAAGTTGTAACCTATCTGCGGGTTGAATGTCAGGAATCGGTGGGCGTTCCAGTTGTATTGCAGACCGAACTTCAGCTTGTAGCTGATGCCTCGGCTCTGGCTGTAACCGAAGTAGAGTGGGTTCAACAGGGGCGAGACGCGCATGGAGACGTTGCCCAGCTGGGTGCGGTTGCCGCGGATGAGGTTATAGCCGATGATGTCCCAGCCGATGTCCTTCAGCCAGTTCTTGCGGGGTACGGCAGGACTTGGGATGTGGGCAAACTCCTGACTCTTGAGGATTTCCTGGTCGTAGCGGTCGTAGATCTCTTGTTCGTGGGCGTTCAGCGGCACGGGTCTCAGCGAGTCCATCAGCGCCTTGTCCTCCAATTCGTCCAACGAGTCGGGGAGGGTCTGAGGACAGTCGTAAACGCACAGGTAGTTGGCCGTCACCTTGTTGCCCAACAGGCTGAAGCGGGCGTTGGTAGAACATTGCTTGGGGAGTGCAATGTGCGGGTCGCTCTGGTTCATGTCCGCCGTCACGTTGAATGTAATCATGTCGTACTCGCCCTCGAAAGCGACGCTCATCAGCCGTCCCGTCTTGGAGTCCAGGGTGGCCTCGCCCTCAATCAGCTGGGTGTTGGCCGTACGCGGCTTGAAGCTCAGCAGCGTGGTACCGTCGTCGTTGGGCGTCATCTTATAATGGTAGTAGTGGCGGTTATCCCGATGGAACGGCGACAGCATGTAGTCCCGGTAGAGCGTCACGTCGTAGAACCTGGGCGTGGAGAACTCCACCATGTAGTCCATCGCCGTACGCTGGCGCGGAATGGTGCCCCAGACCACCTGGCGCGAAATCCGGTTGTCGTACTTGTCGCGGAACTGGACCTTGCAGTACGACTCGCCGACATAGTTGCGGTCGCCCTTGGCAATGACGTACATCGTGGGGACGAGGAACAACAGGGCGTTGCGCTTGTCGATGTCG
>JAEEVT010000189.1 GCA_016291005.1 Prevotella sp.
TGTTGGCTTGGCGTTCGCCTTTGGCAGCCTTTGCCAGGCTATAGGGGTGCTTAGGCAGCAAGTCCTGAGAACGGAGAATCAGGTCGTTGATGAGGTCCGCAGTTTGCTGGGGAGTGAGACGATGGGTGTCAGCGACTGAATCGCTGACCACACTTTCCGCCTTCACCAACAGCGGGCGCCAGGGCTCGTTGGGATGATCGTGGGGTGGGGCACAGACGATGTGTTTGTTGCCGCCCTTGATGACCAGCAGGTGGCGGTACTGGATGCCACAGATGAACTTGACGCGTTCGCAGCCTTCTCGTTCGTTGATGGGCTTGGCGAGTCGTTCGTTCAGATAGTCTATCAGTACACGGGCATCCTCCGTTTCCAGATTGCCACCGTTGTGGGTGATAATTTTGCCGTCCTCAAGCGTGATGATATTACAGCGGATGGCAAAGTCATCGTCAGCCATCTCGTAGCCGATTGAGGCCGCTTCCAAAGGACCGCGCCCTTCATAAACCATATTTAAATCGTAGCCAAGGATGGCGGTGTTGGCAACCTCTGAGCCTGGAGGAAATCCCTCAGGAACAGTCACCAAACGACCACAGCGACCTTCACGAGCCAACTGGTCCATCATGGGCTTATGGGCATATTGCAGCAAGGTCTTCCCACCGAGTCGCTCGACGGGCAGGTCGGCCATACCGTCACCCAAAATAATGATATGCTTCATAGTAGAAATAAAAAGCCCCTCCCCCTTGGGAGGGGTTGGGGTAGGCTTTAGATGTTAGCGATTGACATGATGTTTGCGAAGACACCTGCGGCGGTGACAGCGGCGCCGGCACCATAGCCCTGGATGAGCATGGGGTACTCCTTGTAACGTTCGGTGGTCAAGAGCACGATGTTGTTCGACCCCTCCAGTCCATAGAACGGATGGCCGTAAGGAACCTCCTTCAATGCTACGCTGGTCTTGAAGTTCGTCGTGTCGTTCTCGTCGGCCTCCATCGTAGCGACGAAGCGCCAGCGCTTGTTCTCGGCCTCGAGCACCTTGCGGCGCGCCTCGAAGTCGGCATCAAGTTCGGGCAGACGTTTCCAGAAGTCGTCGATGCTGCCCTCGAAGTAACTATCGGGTACGAAGAGGTGCTTCTCGACATCGTCCTGCTCCACCTGATAGCCTGCCTCACGGGTCAGGATGACCAGCTTGCGGATGACATCCGTACCGCTGAGGTCGATACGCGGGTCTGGCTCCGAGTAGCGCTGCTCCTTGGCACGGCGAACGGTCTCAGAGAAGGGCACGTCGGCAGCAATCTCGTTGAAGATGAAGTTGAGCGTACCCGAGAGGATTGCTTCAATCTTCAGGATCTTGTCACCTGAGTTGCAGAGGTCGTTGATGGTGCCGATGATAGGCAGACCAGCGCCTACGTTGGTTTCGTAACGGAACCACACGCCGCGGTCGCGAGCCGTCTGGCGCAGCTTAACGTAGCTGGCGTAGTCGCTCGACGCAGCAATCTTGTTGGCAGCAACGACCGAAATGTTGTGCTCCAGGAATGTCTGATAGAGTGTCGCGATCTGACGGCTGGCGGTACAGTCGACGAAGACGCTGTTAAAGATGTTCATCTTGATGATTTCCTCGCGCATGTGCTCCGTGTCGGCCTTGAAACCTGCACGCAGAATCTTTTCGTAGTTGTCGAGGTCTATGCCATCGCGGTCGAGCACGAAGTTATCGACATCGGAAATGCCGACCACATTAAGCTTCAGGCGACGTGACTGCATGAGGAACTGCTGCTGGGTGCGAATCTGCTCCAGGAGCATGCCACCCACAGTGCCGATACCACAGATGAAGAGGTTGAGCACCTTGTATTCTGACAGGAAGAACGAGTCGTGTAGCACGTTGAGCGACTTGCGCAGGAAACGTCCGTCAACGACGAACGAGATATTCGTTTCAGAAGCGCCTTGTGCACAGGCAATCACGCTGATACCAGAGCGTCCTAATGTGCCGAACAACTTACCGGCAATACCCGGCGTCTGCTTCATATTCTCACCCACGATGGCGATGGTAGCTAAGCCGCTCTCCACCAACATGGGGAACATGGCACCGGTTTCAATCTCCTTGGCAAACTCGGCGTTGAGCACCTCGGCAGCTGCTGCGGCATCCTCGTCGCGAACACCGATAGAGGTAGAGTTCTCAGAAGAAGCCTGAGACACCATGAAGACCGAGATACCCTTATTGGCCAGCGTGGTAAAGATGCGACGGTTGACACCGATGACACCCACCATCGACAGACCGGTGACAGTAATCAGAGAGGTACCCTTGATAGAGGAAATGCCCTTGATGGGTTTTTGGTCGTTGTCAATCGTGGCCTTGATGAGTGTACCCGGATGTTCGGGATTGAAGGTGTTCTTAACCTTAATAGGTATATTCTTGACACAAACGGGATAAATCGTCGGAGGATAGATGACCTTGGCGCCGAAGTTACAAAGCTCCATAGCCTCAACGTAAGAAAGCTCGTTGATGGTATAGGCACTCTTGATGACTTTTGGATCGGCAGTCATGAAGCCGTCAACGTCGGTCCATATCTCAAGGATGTCAGCATCGAGTGCTGCAGCAATAATTGCTGCGGTATAGTCGGAACCGCCACGGCCGAGGTTTGTGGTCTCGTGGCTGTCGCGGTCGCGGGCAATGAAGCCAGGCACTACGGCGATGGTCTTGCTGGCATTGGTATTGTTGTTCTGGAAGGTTGCAAAGGCTTCCTTAACCAGTTTGTTGGTCAGTTCGGTGCAGAGCACATGCTTGCCCTCCTTGTTCTCCGTGCGGATGAAGTCACGGCTGTTCATGCGCATACCATTCTTAATCA
>JAEEVT010000081.1 GCA_016291005.1 Prevotella sp.
AAGGATGGCTGGGGTGTCTTGGAACTGGCTCCTGGCTTTGATGGCTCACAGGTGCAGATGAAGTACGAGTACGAATATGCCGGTGAGGCCAAGATTGACAATGAAGTCGAGATGGTGCTCAATGCCGTGAAAGGTACTCCCATGCCTAAGGCTTACACCAACGTCATGCTGAAGAGCAATGAGAAGAAGAAGGAGCGTGAGGCCCGTATGGAGATGATGCAGAGCCAGTCGTTCACCACCAATGAGGTGTCGATAGCTCCTCCCAAGCCCATCGAGAAGAATGTCAATGCTTATAAGAATGCTATCGAGAAGATGGTAGCAGCCGTGAAGCAGAAGAACTACGACTCCGCTCGCGACCTCTTTACATCGGTAGGCTGGAGCATGTTCACCAAACTGATGAAATATGGTAAGGCTAAGGTGCTCGACTCACAGAACATCCGTTTCCTGGAGTCGGAAGATGGTATTGTTGAGCGTGGACTGCGCATGTCATTCTCGTTCAATTCTGGTGGTCGTGCCACGTTTGTCGAGGATATTGTGCTGACCTTTAATAAGGAACAGAAGATTGACAACATCTCCTTTGGACTGGGCAAGACTGCTGAGGACGACATCCTGAACAAGGGTGTTTGGGACGAGAAGTCACGTCTGGCCATCATGAATTTCCTCGAAAACTACAAGACGGCCTACGCCCTGAAACGCTTGGACTATATCCGCTCTATCTTCGACGATGATGCTGTTATCATCACGGGTTCGGTAGTTAGTAAAGCCAATAGTGTAACAAATAGGGAGAATCAATCGTCTATTAGTCAAGAGGGTAATCATATTATCAAGATGAACCGACAGACGAAGGATCAATATCTGGCCTCTCTGAAGCGCTGTTTCGAGCGCAACGAGTTTGTGAACATCCGCTTCTCCGACAATGATGTCAAGAAGATGGGTGCTGGTGGCGAATCGTATGGTATCCAGATTCAGCAGGACTACTATTCGTCAACCTACGGCGATAAAGGCTATCTGATGCTGTTGGTAGATATCAATGAACCTAAGAAGCCGCTTATCAAACTGAGAACATGGCAACCGGAGAAGGATCCGAATTTCGGACTCTATGAACCCGGCGACTTTTAAGCGCTTCGCTAGTGAACAGTGAATAGTGAACAGTGAATAGTATAACTAATTAAAATGATAGAATTATGAAAACAATGAAATTTTTAGCAGTGTTGGTAATGCTCTCCTTGTCAATGGGAGTATCTGCTCAGAATGCTTTGCAGAAAAAGGTAAAGGAAAACAAGGCCGCCTTGAAGGAGAAAGCTTCTAAGGATGCAAAGAAGGAGGCAAAGCGTTTGCAAAAGGAAGGTTGGACGGTATCTCCTGGTGGACTTCCTTTGGAGAAGCAGGTTGACCGTCTTTATATGTTCTTGGAAGACTATGACGACGACATGGAACCCGTTTATGTTGATGGTGAGGGTCGTTCTATAGCTGAGAACTTTGCTGCTGCCCAGATCCAGGCTACTGAGCTGGCTCGTATGAATATCGCCAGCAAGATTAGTTCTGAAGCTACGGGTATCGTTGACAACATGGTTGCTAACAAGATGCTGGCTGACGATCAGGCTGCCTCTATCACTACGACACTGGTTGAGAATAAGAGCATCTTCTCGCAGAAGCTGGGTCGTGTGCAGACTCCTTTGACAGTAACTCGCGAACTGAAGAATAAGAATAAGGAAGTGATGGTTCGCATGGTAACCAAAGTATCTTCTATCAAGGAGATTGCCAAGGAGGCCGTTCGTGCTGAATTAGAGAAAGAAGGCAAGGAGCTGAGTGAAGAGTTAAAGGCTTATTTCGGTAAGGATTAATGGATAAACTCTGGAGATACTTCGCTGTTACGTGTCTCGCGTTTGGTATCGTGGGAATCTACGTGCTGGCGGCTTTCAACCTGAAAGTCTTCAACCCTGTGGCTGAAATTCTGGAGGACTATTCGTTTACCGACTTCTATTATAAGTTGCTCGACACAGGCGAGCGGGAAACCAGTCGTATCGTGACCATTGTCGATATGACGGAGCTGAGGAAGCGCCGCGATTTTGCCCAGTTGTTCATGGAGGTGGATGCTCTCCACCCCAAGGCAGTGGGTGTCGATGTGGTGTTCGAAGGCTATAAGGAAGAAGACCTTGAGGGCGATACGCTGTTGGCAAATACCGTTAAGCAGCTTCATAACTTCGTGTTCTCCTATAAGATTATTGATGCGGAGAGCATGGAGGGCGAGACGGTACATTCGTTCTTTACGCCCAGCGACAGTGTCAACGAAGGCTTCACCAACATGCCTCGCCAACTCTATGGTGGCATGAAGCGTGCGGTCAGCGTCGGACGCGAACTTGGTGGCAAGGTGGTTCCATCGTTCATCAAGAAAGTAGTCGACCTCTATGCTGAACAGGAGGTAGTGCCTTTGTCTGAGAAGAATATTAATATCAACTTTTCGCCAAAGGAGTATCACATTGTGCCTTACGATTCCATTCTCGAGAATCGCGATTGGATAGAGGATCATCTGGTGCTTATTGGTGCTATGACAGAAGAAGGCGACATGCACTATACCCCACAGGGCAAGATTGCTGGTGTAGAGCTGTTGGCCTATGCTGCAGAAACGATGCTCCGTCAGTCTGAGATTAAGCACGCCTCTACAGGCGTTACAATGGTGGCCTCGTTCATCATCGTATTCCTGTCTGTAATCCTGCTGTCTTACTATAAGAGCTTCACTACCAAGAAGAAGACGCTGTTCCGAGTTATCTTCGGAGCCTCGCTGATACGAGGTCTGCTGATTGCAGGATGGTTGTCGCTGATTGTTTGGATTACCTTCATCCTCTTCTGCAGTTACAACTACAGCATCAGTCTGGCCTTTGCCATGTCGTCTATTGCACTTATTTACATGGCAGAGAATCTGTATGATGTTATTAAGACCTTAAGTGTATTTAATAAGGAGAAGAAAAATGAATCATAAGAAATTATTAGCGTTTTGCATACTCCTGCTTATGCCCTTGCTAGCAATGGCCAAGGGCGAGGCAGCCAAGTATGTGGTTTCCAAGGTAAGTGGCCGTGTGGAGGTGATTGACGCCAAGGGAAAGCGCCAAGTGGATAAGGGCGATGTCCTTACGGGCGATGTTACGCTGAATGTGTCTTTCACTGGATCTATTACCCTGTTGGCTGAAGATGGCGACAAGCAGTATGTCATCAATTCTCCTGGCAAGGCTAAGTTGAATTCGTTTCTGGCTGATAAGCGCAATACCGTGTTGACGCTGACCAAGGACTATGTCAAGTCTGTTGTTGCCCAGTTGCGCAAAGACAAGACGGTGAAGTCGCGTCGCCACAGCGATCCTGCCACTGTTACCCGTGAGATTATTATCAAGGACTCTACGTTGTTGGAGGTGGAGGTTGATTCCGTACCTTGTGAAAAAGAACATTAAAACATCAGAACTATGAAAAAGTTGATAGTCATTTTCCAGTTGCTGATGCTTGTGCTGGTGGTTCCTGCACAGGCTCAGAATCAGAAGAAAGACTTCCGTAAGGACTTCGAGGCTTTCAAGAAGAAGGCCAAGAAGGAGTATGCTGACTTCCGTAAACAGGCTCTTGCTGAGTACACCAAGTTTGTTCGCGAGGCTTGGGAGGAGTTTGGCGCAGAGCCTCCCGTTGCCATTCCTGAGGAAGAAAAGGTAGAACCGATGGTAGTTCCAGGCTATGAGGAAGAAACGGCAGGTTTCTTCAGCAAGCTGTTTGGTGGTGGCGACAAGAAGGATAAGAAGGCACAGAAGGAAAAGGAGAAGCAGGAGAAGGAAAAGAAAAAGATGGCCAAGCGTGAGAAGTCGAATAAGATACTTCCCGTGGCAACCGTTGTGCCCGCTCCCGCTCCAGCTACTAAGCAACCCCAGCCTTTGGCAAAGGTTGAACAGACCAGCGATCCTAATCCTTACTATAAGTTCGATGTCTTCGGCACAGAGTGTAAGGTCCGCATGGGCAACAATTGCCGTTTCACCCTCCCTGGTGTTTCTGGTGATGAGGTAGCTGATGCCATCAATCAGTTCACCAAGCCTCAGTTCGACAATATGCTCTACGACTGCTTGGAGGAGCGTAAGGCTCATAACTTCTCAGACTGGGCTTACTATCAGATGTTGCTTGCGCTGACCAATAAGTTCTATGGCAACCATACCAACGAGGCTACCCTTGCATTGGCTTTCCTCTATTCGCAGTCAGGCTATAAGATGCGTATGGCTCACGATGGAAAGACGCTCTACATGATTGTGGCCAGCCAGTATAATATGTTTGGTAAGTCCTACTTCTATGTAGATGGCGAGTGGTATTATCTGCTGGAGAATATTAAGGATGGCGACAAACTGAATATCTGCAAGGCCAAGTTCCCCAAGGAGAGTGCTATGTCGCTGCAGATGAATGCACGTCAGGACTTTGCAGAAAGACCCGTCAACGAGCGTACCATCACTTCGTTGAAGAATCCAGACTTCAGCTTCACCCTTCATTCCAATAAGAACTATATCGATTTCTTCGATACCTATCCCGCTTCTTATACCGGTGGCAACTTTATGAGTCGTTGTGCCTTGTATGCCAATACGCCGTTGGAGAAGGGTATTACAGAGCAACTCTATCCCCAGATGCGTGCCAAGCTGAAGGGAATGACTCCCCTGGAGCAGGTACAGCAATTGCTTTGGTGGGTTGAGGGTAAGACCGATATCAAGAAGACCAATCCTAATCAGGGCTGTTTCCTCTATGCCTACGATGATGATGTTTGGGGGCGCGACCGTGCTTTCTTTGGCGAGGAGACCTTCTTCTATCCCTATTGCGACTGTGAAGACCGCGCTATCCTGCTGTCCCACTTGGTTCGCGACCTCGTAGGACTGGATGTCGTACTGGTCTACTATCCTGGTCACTTGGCAATGGCCGTCGAGTTCAAGGAGAACGTTCAAGGCGCAGGCTATATGCTTAATGGACGTAAGTTCACCGTTTGTGACCCCACTTACATTGGAGCCGATGTGGGCGAGGAGATGCCTAACGTTGCAGGCAAGGGTGCCAACGTCATCCTGCTGAAGCGCGAATCGTAAACGCAATAAACAAATAGAAAAGGGACTTCACGTGTAGTCCCTTTTTTATTTGATATTAATACTCTGGAGCCATTCACGTGGCAAAATTTGCTAGTACACGTAGAAAAAATTGTTAGTACACGTAGAAAAAATTGTTAGTACACGTACCAGCAATTGAAAATAAATCGGCATTAATTTTGTATTTCGCTCAATTTGCACTACCTCTGAGACTTCGTCTCTAAGGTACTTTCGTTCGAAAATAAAAATAAAAACGAGTTTTTCTTTTGTATTTTGCTCACTTATTCGTACCTCTGAGATTATGTCTCGAAGGTAGGCTGTATCTCGGAAATGAAAATAAATCCTAATTTATTTTGCATTTTGCTCAATTTGCACTACCTTTGCAGCACATTTGAGAGAATGTATAGCTATATATAATATAATAAGGTATAAAAGGAAACAATGGAATTGGACGCACTGACCGCCATATCGCCTATTGACGGACGTTACAGGAACAAGACAGAAGAATTGGCAGGATATTTTTCGGAGTATGCTTTGATTCGCTACCGAGTACGTGTGGAGATCGAGTATTTCATCACGCTTTGTGAACTCCCGTTGCCTCAATTGGAGGATTTTGACCATAACCTGTTTGAATCGCTTCGAGATATCTATCGTAACTTCACGGAGCAGGATGCTGCCCGTGTGAAGGAGATAGAGAAAACTACCAACCACGACGTGAAGGCCGTAGAGTATTTCATCAAGGAACAGCTGGATAAAATTGGCGACTTTGAGAAATACAAGGAGTTCATTCACTTTGGCTTGACTTCGCAGGACATCAACAACACCAGCGTACCTCTTTCTATCAAGGAGGCACTGGAGCAGGTGTACTATCCTATGGTGGAGGAATTGATAGAGCAGTTGAATGACTATGCTGAGCAGTGGAAGAATGTGCCCATGTTGGCCAAGACCCACGGACAGCCTGCTTCTCCTACTCGTCTGGGCAAGGAAATCATGGTTTATGTCTATCGTCTGGAAGAGCAGTTGCGCGGACTGAAGGATACGCCGATTACCGCTAAGTTTGGTGGTGCTACGGGTAACTATAATGCTCACCATGTGGCTTATCCCCAGTATGATTGGCGCGAGTTCGGCAATCAGTTTGTCAGCGAGAAGCTGGGATTGGAGCGTGAGCAGTGGACTACCCAGATTTCGAACTACGACTGGTTGGGTGCTATCTTTGATGCTATGCGTCGCATCAATACCATTATCATTGACTTGGATCGTGACTTCTGGATGTATATCTCGATGGAGTATTTCAAGCAGAAGATTAAGGCTGGCGAAGTAGGCTCCAGTGCCATGCCTCACAAGGTAAACCCCATTGACTTCGAGAATTCGGAGGGTAATATGGGTATGGCCAACGCCGTGCTGACATTTTTGGCACAGAAATTGCCTGTCAGTCGTCTGCAGCGCGACCTCACCGACTCTACCGTACTACGAAATGTCGGCGTTCCCATGGGACATGCCGTCATCGCTATCCAGAGCACGTTGAAAGGTTTGCGCAAACTTATCCTCAATGAGGAGAAGCTACAGGCTGATCTGGACAATACCTGGGCCGTAGTGGCAGAAGCCATCCAAACCATTCTGCGTCGCGAGGCTTATCCCAACCCCTACGAGGCATTGAAAGCGCTGACACGTACTAACGAGAAGATGACCGAGGAGACCATCCACACGTTCATCCAGGGGCTGGATGTCAGTGACGCAATCAAAGAAGAATTAATGGCCATAACGCCAAGTACATATACAGGAATGTAGTAAATTGAAAATTAAAAATTAAAAATTAAAGATTAAGTATTAAGAATTATCGGCTATGCCGATTAAACATTTAGAGTTAAAAGTTAAGAATTTAAATTATCAACACAAAGAGGGTCGTGAGGCTCTCAGCTAAAAACACAGTAATATTATGGATTTCGAAAACGAGAAGAAAAATGAAGAGCAGTCTGCCGAGCAGCAGAACACAGCCCCCCAGGAGGGTGGTTATCAAGGTTACAAGCCCGGACGTTCGCCACGTCCACGTATTCATCAACCTCGTCCCTTTAATAACCAGGGAAGCTTCAATCGTAGCAACAATCAGGAGGAGGGCGGTTTCCGTCCCGAGGGTTTTGGTGCAGGCCTGCAAGGCGGTACCAACCAGCGTGGCAACTATCGTCCCCGAAACAATTATAATGAAGGAGGCTACCAGCAGCGTCCTCGCCAGCAGTACGGCCAACAGCAAGGCTACCAGCCTCGTCCTCGCCAGCAGTATGGTGAGGCGTCAGGAGAGTATGGTCAGCCACGAAATGGCTACCAGCCTCGTCCTCGTCAGCAATACGGTGAAGGCGGTTACCAGCCTCGTCCCCGTCAGCAATACGGTGAAGGCGGTTACCAGCAGCGTCCCCGTCAGCAATATGGTGAAGGCGGTTATCAACCTCGTCAAGGTGGCTATCAGCAGCGTCAGGGAGGCTATCAGCAGCGCGGCGGAGGCTACCAGCAGGGTGGTTATCAGCAGCGTGGCGGTGGCTACCAGCAGGGCGGTTATCAGCAGCGCGGCGGTTTCAAGAAACAACAGCGTGGCGGTTACGATCCCAATGCCAAGTACTCGCTGAAGAAGCGTATAGAGTATAAGGAGGAGAACTACGATCCCAACGAGCCCATCCGTCTGAACAAGTTCCTGGCCAATGCCGGTGTTTGCAGCCGTCGCGAGGCAGACGAGTTCATCCAGGCTGGCGTAGTTACCGTCAACGGACAGGTTGTCACAGAACTGGGTACTAAAGTGTTGCGCACAGATGAGGTGAAGTTCCACGATCAGCCCGTGACACCCGAGAAGAAGGTTTATGTTCTTCTGAATAAACCCAAGGACTACGTCACCACGAGCGATGACCCTCAGCAGCGCAAGACCGTTATGGATCTGGTAAAGAATGCCTGCCCTGAGCGCATTTATCCCGTTGGTCGTTTGGACCGCAACACCACAGGCGTGCTGTTGCTCACCAACGACGGAGACTTGGCCTCGAAACTGACACATCCGAAGTTCCTGAAGAAGAAGATCTACCACGTGCACCTCGACAAGAACGTTACAGCTCATGATATGCAGCAGATTGCTGAGGGCATTACGTTGGAAGACGGCGAGATTAAGGCTGACGCTATCGAGTACGCCAGCGATACTGACAAGAAGCAGGTGGGCATTGAGATCCACTCTGGTAAGAACCGCATCGTGCGCCGCATCTTCGAGAGCCTTGGCTACAAGGTTACGAAGCTTGACCGCGTACAGTTTGCTGGTCTTACTAAGAAGAACGTCCGTCGCGGCGACTGGCGCTACCTCACTGAGGAAGAGGTCGACCGCCTGCGCATGGGAGCATATGAATAAAGTTTCAGTATGTCGCTATGCCATAGCGACAAACAAAACAAGAAGATAAATGGCATAGCGACAAACAAAACAAGAAGACAAATGAAAAGAACAAGAATAGTTGACGTACTGCAGAGTACGGAATACGGAAAAGAGATTTGTGTAAAGGGCTGGGTGCGCACGCACCGCAGTTCCAAGGCTGTTGACTTCATTGCCCTCAACGATGGTTCGACGATTAAGAATGTACAGGTGGTTGTCGACCCAACAAAGTTCGATGAGCAGCTACTGAAGGACATCACCACAGGCAGTTGTATCTGTGCTGAAGGTAAGCTGGTGGAGAGTCAGGGTGCTGGTCAGGCTTGCGAGATTCAGGCCACCCGTCTGGAACTTTACGGTCTGTGTGACAACACCTACCCCATGCAGAAGAAAGGACAGTCGTTCGAGGTGATGCGCAAAAATGCCCATATGCGCCTGCGCACCAACACTTTTGGTGCCGTGATGCGCATCCGCCACAACATGGCGATGGCTATCCACACCTATTTCCACGAGCATGGCTTCTTCTATTTCCACACGCCACTCATCACAGCTTCAGACTGTGAGGGTGCTGGCAACATGTTCCAGGTGACCACGAAGAACCTCTACGACCTGAAGAAGGACGAGCAAGGCAAGATTATCTACGATGACGATTTCTTCGGCGAACAGACTTCGCTGACCGTCAGCGGCCAGTTAGAGGGTGAGTTAGGTGCCACAGCCTTAGGTGCTGTCTATACCTTCGGTCCGACGTTCCGCGCCGAGAATTCAAACACCCCACGCCATCTGGCAGAGTTCTGGATGGTAGAGCCTGAGGTGGCTTTCCTCGACCAGGAAGGACTGATGGACTTGGAGGAAGACTTCATCAAGTATTGCGTAAAGTGGGCGCTTGACAACTGTAAAGACGACCTACAGTTCTTGAACCAGATGATTGACAAGACACTGATAGCCCGTTTGGAAGGTGTACTGAAGGAGACCTTTGTACGTCTGCCCTATACAGAGGGTATCAATATCTTGCAGGAGGCCATCAAGAACGGTAAGAAGTTCGAGTTCCCCTGCAACTGGGGCGATGACCTGGCTTCTGAGCACGAGCGCTACCTTGTCGAGGAGCACTTCAAGAAGCCCGTCATCATGACTGACTATCCCCGTGCCTTCAAGTCGTTCTACATGAAGCAGAATGAGTCCACAGGAGACGCTACGGACACGGAGGCCAGCGTCGGCTATAAGGGCGCCGTGGCTCCTGGTCCTACCATGCAAGGCACCGACGTGCTGTTCCCGCAAATTGGCGAGATTATCGGCGGCTCAGTCCGTGAGGAGAGCTACGATAAGCTAATGGCAGAGATTGAGCGCCGTCAGATGGACAAGACCCACCTGTGGTGGTACATCGACACACGCCGCTGGGGCAGTTGTCCACATGCCGGCTTCGGCTTAGGCTTCGAGCGTCTGATTCTCTTCGTCACTGGCATGCAGAACATCCGTGACGTCATCCCCTTCCCCCGCACTCCCAAGAGCGCTGAGTTCTAAGGAAGCATCTTCGGATGTGGCGGCTGCTACGGGAGCTTCGGCTTTTTCGTTAGTGGTGGCGGTTTCGACAGGAGCTTCAGCTTCCAGGAGTCCGTCGCGCATCCGGATAGTGCGGTCTGTTATTCCGGCCAGGTGTTCATCATGGGTTACTATGACGAATGTCTGGCCGAACTTATCCCTAAGGTCGAAGAAGAGCTGGTGCAGCTCTTCTTTGTTTTTACTGTCTAACGAACCGCTGGGTTCATCGGCCAGGATGACATCGGGATTGTTGACCAGTGCCCGGGCTACGGCGACGCGCTGCTTCTCACCTCCCGACAGTTCGTTGGGCTTGTGGTTGGCACGCTCACTCAGTCCCATAAACTGCAGCAGTTCCTCGGCACGCTTATGAGCGGCCTTCTTCGAGGTTCCTGCAATATAGGCGGGAATCATGATGTTCTCGAGAGCCGTAAATTCTGGCAACAGCTGGTGGAACTGGAACACGAAGCCAATATGGCGGTTGCGGAAGTCGCTAAGTTTCTTCTGGGAGAGGGAGGTTACGTCGACTGAATCGACGTACACTGTACCAGCGTCAGGCTTGTCCAAAGTGCCTATGATTTGCAACAGGGTTGTCTTGCCGGCTCCGCTGGGACCGACGATGCTGACTACCTCACCCTTCTGAATGGTCAGGTCTATACCTTTCAATACTTCTAACGAGCCGAAGCTCTTCTTAATGCCTTTGATTTCTATCATCGTTTTCTTCACTTTTACACAAAAGGGACGGTTCTCTCTGCGAGAGTGTGGCGTTGCAATCCTTTTGTGTACTTTCTAACTTCTTCTGTGTTTATTAATCCACCGCAGGATGGTATCGTAAATACTGCTCTCCTCCTGGTGCTGGGCAGCGGTGAAGGTCATGCTTTCCTCCTTAGTACTTCCGTACTGGTCTGGGAAAATAATCATGAGGTTCTTGCCGCTGAAATGCTGCATCAACTCGTTGGGCAGACGCTCTAACGCTGTCTTATAGGAGATGGTACCCTTACGGGCATTGATGACAACAAACATGTGGTCGGCGTTAATGGTGGCGGCCAGTCGCGGCAGTTCGTTCCAATGGGCCATGAAGGTGTACTCAGCGCGTACGTTGAGATGGTGGTTGTTGATGTATTCCCGAATCAGGTCCATCGACTCGTTACGCCCATGGAACTGTATGCGACAGTCCAGGTTGTAAGCCATGCGTGCCAGACGTTCTAACCATCTGTGGAAGCCTGGCTCATACTCAGCCCTTGAAGGTACAACGACCTGAATGCGTCGCAGCGTGTTCAGCGGCTGGACAAAGCGCGTCAATACAATCTGGCGGTTCAGACCGTTGTAGAGACTTTGTATGAAGTCGCCCCAGAATTTCGGGTTGACTTCTGTATGTACGTGCATACCCATAATGATTTCCGAAGCTCCAAACTCACGGAAAGCATGCTTGATGCCGTTGGCAATGTTAGTAGCCAGTCGCACCTGCGTCTGCATGTAGATATCGGACGATGCTGCTCTCTGCTGCAACTGTTCCAACAGGCGGAGGCCCTGTTCACGGTGTTTGGCTGACAGTTTGTCGTCATACACCACGTTCAGTGCCACCAGTCCGCGATTTTGCCTTTGTTGTTCGTTGTGCGAACGTCCTTCTGGCGAACTCATCATGATGGCTAGTTCCAACAGCTGTGGGGCAATCTCGGGATACTTGACGCAGAGCAGTATCTTCTCGTCGACTTGCTGGCTGTGGGCTGTGGGCTGCTGACTGTTGGCAAGAACGATCTGCTTAGCTGCATGCTCTGTCATCAAGGTTGAGATGATGCAGGTAATCAGAATCATGATGATGACACCGTTCAGCATCTCGTCAGTCACCAGATACTGCCCATCGCCCACTTCCAACCGCATGCCCACCATCACCATCGCAATGGCTCCAGCGGCATGGGCACAGGTCAGTCCGAACATCATGTGACCTGACGACTTGGGCAGTCGGAAGAGCAAGCTCGAGAAGTAGGCGGCAACGGCTTTTCCAAAGGTTCCAAAGAAGACGATAAGTCCTACTATCCATAGCATGTGAAGACCTTCGAACAGCGTTCCTACGTTGATGAGCATGCCCACACCTATAAGGAAGTAGGGAATGAAGATGGCATTGCCGATAAACTCGATGCGGTTCATCAGCGGCGACACATGAGGGATATACCTATTTAATATCAGTCCTGCCAGGAATGCTCCCACAATACCCTCGACGCCGACAGCCTCCGACAGGGCCGCTGACAGGAACATCACCGCAAGAACGAAGATGAACTGCATGACCTGGTCGGAATAGCGGCGCAGGAAGAAGCGCGTCAGTTTGGGGATCAGCCAAATGCTAAGAGCATAGAACCCGAAGAACTTCACCGTAAAGAGCAGCCAGAAGCCAAAGCCAGCATCTTCTCCGAAGGATGCTGCCAATGCCGCCAGCATGAGCAGAGCCAGAAACAGCGAGAACATGCTGGACCCTACACTTAGCATGACGCTGGAGTCGCTTCCCAGACCATAGCGTGAAATGATGGGATAGGCGATGAGCGTGTTCGACGCCATGATACATCCCATCAGGAACGATGCCGTGTTCGAATAGCCTAACAGCCAGCTGGCCATGAAGTAGGTAAGCAGCAAGGGCACCAGACACGTCAGTAGTCCGAACAGCAGGAACCGTCGCGAGTTTTTCTTTACGCTCTCCAAGTCCAACTCCAATCCGGCCAGGAACATGATGTAGAGCAAACCCACCTTGCCGAACAGCTCGAACGAGGAGTCACGCACCAGGATGTTCAGCCCGTGCTCGCCGATGACGACGCCTGCCAACACCATCCCGATGATGTGGGGAATGCGCAGCTTGCCCATGATGATAGGGGCAAACAGGACGATGAGTAGTACGACGAAGAATATCAGCGTCGGGCTCGTAATGGGGAAATAACTCGTCATGTCCAGCATTCCGTTACATTATTACACAGTAGGGACGGTTCTTCTACCTAAAGGTGCGAAGTGTGGCATTGCAATCCGCTGTGTAATGTTAGTAGCTCAGCACCAGGGTTTGGCGGGGTTTGAGCTGGAGATCTTGCGACAGGTCGTAGTAGCGTCCGGTGGGGACATCCTTGACGCGGGCGGCGGAGCCGATGACCTCCTTATAGCGTTTCACCTCCATCGTTGCAGGCTTCGTGGTGCCGTTGATGATGGTGAGGGCGGTCTTGCCCTGATACTGGCGTGCGATGACATAGATGCCGTTCATCGGAATGAACTGCTTCATCTTACCCTTGATGATGACATCGTTGTTCTGGCGCCAGTGTAGCAGGCGTGAGAGCCACGAGAACATCTGCTGCTCGCCCTTGGTGCGCCCCTCAGCGGTGAAGCAGTTGTGCGTGTCGCCGGGGAAGCCGCCTGGGAAGTCCTTGCGCACGTGGCCGTCAGTCTTCGCCTTCGTACCGTTCATCATGATCTCCGTGCCGTAATACAGCTGCGGTATGCGGTTGACGGTCATCAGCAGTGCCAGTCCCTGCTTCAGGGCCAACGAGTCTTGTCCGTCGCCCAAGAAACGGTCGGTATCGTGGTTGTCGAGGAAGGCCATCACGCTGCTGGGGTTGGGATAGAGGTAGTCGTAGCAGAACGAGTTGTAGAGCCTGTTCATGCCTCTCCACCAGGCGTCAGTCTGTTCGTGCTTGGCAGAGTCGAGTTTCTCCTGGAACGAGAAATCCATGACGGTCTTCAGATAGGAATTGATGTCAGAGAGCTTCGAGTCTTTCTGCCATGCGGCGGTATAGGCGGGTTCTGTCACCCACGTCTCGCCAACGGTATTGAAATTGGGATATTCCTCGTCCAGCTCCTTCATCCACTGAGCCATCGGCTTGCGGAAGGCATACGGATAGGTGTCCATGCGTATGCCGTCGATGCCTGCGGTCTCAATCCACCAGATGCTGTTCTGGATGAGGTAGCGCATCAGGTGCGGATTATTCTGGTTCAGGTCCGGCATGGTCGAGACGAACCATCCCTCCGTGGTTTCGCGCAGGTCAACCTCCGAGGCATAGGGGTCGAGGACGGGTGTGAGCTTATAGCTGGTCTGGAGGAAGTCAGTGCCACGCGAGTCACTGGTACCTCCCGACTGCTTCAGCCAGTCCGACAGGTTGAGCCAGTCCTTTGAGGGCAGGTCGGCCACCCAGGGATGCTCGAAGCCACAGTGGTTGAATATCATGTCCATAACCACCTTCAGTCCTTTGGCATGGCAGGCGTCGATGAGCTGTCGGTAGTCCTCGTTGGTGCCGAAACGTGGATCTACGCGATAGTAATCGGTACATGCGTAGCCGTGATAGGTTGACCACTCCATCATGTCGGGCGAGTCGTTCTCCAGGATGGGCGTAAACCAGAGTGCTGTGACGCCGAGGTCGCAGAAGTAGTCGAGGTGATCGCGTATACCCTGAATATTACCTCCGTGTCGCAATGAGGGAGCACTGCGGTCAACCCGATATTGGTGCTTCACCTCTCCCCTCCCTTTGGAGGGGTTGGGGGAGGCTGTCCCCTGTGCAAAGCGGTCGGGCATCAGCAGGTAGAGGACGTCGGCAATGGTAAAGCCCTGACGCTTGTCGCCCGTCATCTCGCGGTCTTTCAGCACGAAGGTCTTCTTGATGGTCTTCTTCTGAACTTTGAAGTTCAGCGTCATCGTGCCACTCTTGGCCTCCTTCAGGTTCATGTATATCAAGAGGTAGTTAGGCGAGTCCAACCGTACGAGGCTGTCGATGACGACGCCGGGGTAGTCTGTCGTGACCGTTTCCGCGTCACGGATGCCCTGTCCGTAGACCATCAACTGTACTGAGGAATTCTTCATTCCCACAAACCAATCCGTCGGGTCGATGCGGTCGACGGTGACTTTCTGCTTTGCTGCGCTCACTGTTAACATGTTTGCCATGAGGATAGCGGTCAATAAAAGAATTTTTTTCATAGCTCTTTTTAATTCAATTTCCATGTTGCAAAGGTACGAAAAAAAACAATTCGAAACAATACTTTCCCCCGTTTATTTTCAAAATATTTCAAATGTTATAATCGAGAGATTGGTGAAAATGAACGCAGCCCTCGGAGTCCGTACAGTCAACGAGCGAAAAACTTCCCCCCGTTTGCCTGACACGCTGTGACACTGTGACGCAGTGACACAGTTGCATTAGATATTTGCTATACTGTGGGTAAAAAAGGGAAAGATAAATTTTATATTATATATATATTATAATATATATATAATATAATATAA
>JAEEVT010000082.1 GCA_016291005.1 Prevotella sp.
TTGGAGCA
The DNA here is from genome assembly GCA_016291005.1 of Prevotella sp. Lineage (GTDB taxonomy): Bacteria > Bacteroidota > Bacteroidia > Bacteroidales > Bacteroidaceae > Prevotella. The sequence goes on from JAEEVT010000082.1 coordinate 9, forward strand.
GGCGGGATTTCCTGTGTCTACCCAAATATCATAGACAGCCTGTAAAGGAAGAAGTCTACGTCCACGACACCATGTAGTTGTGCTCTGAAGTTCTTGATCTTAGCATTGAGTGATTCTGCGGCAGCATTGGTAGCCCTGTTGATAAAGTAGTTGAGAATCTCGTCCTCTCTCTGGTAGATGGTAGCGGCTACGGTATTGAAGGCATCGTTTTCAAACTCAGCGATCTTGTTGTACCATTTCTTCATGCTTTCCCTGGCAGATTCCTTGGTGGCCTTCGGATTAGAGAATATCATCCTCAGCGAGTGACATAGCGAATATGCCGTCTGTATGTCCGGATAGAGTTCAAAGAGAATCTTGGCGCGTGTCTTCTGGCTTTGTGTCCATTTCTCAGCGGACACCATGAGCAGGTAACGGCTTCTTGCAAGCAGCTCAGGGAGTGTGTCGCCATTGGAGAGTCTTGGCGGTTCATACCTCTCGTTGGCTCTGTTTGGCTTCCTGCCACGAGGGTCTTTCTTTCCCTGCTTCCTATGAGCTTTGTTGCGCTTATTGCGCAGGCGGTGCTGCTCGCGGGCCTCAATCTCAGCTTTCTTGGCTTCTTTAAGGTGCGATATGCGAAGTTGCTGCATGGCATCGTAGCAGTCCTTCTGCACATGGAAGCGGTCGAGCGTAATCATCGCATAGGGGAAGCACTGGGTGGCGATGGAATGCATGCTTGCAGAGAAGTCCATCGTTATCTCAAGCACCTTGCTGCGCTCATACCAGAATATCCTGTTGAGGGCTTCTACGACATCCTCCACCTTCGTTCCCTTGACGATGGCTATCAATGCTCCCTTGCCTCCATGGGCATCCTTGTTGGAGATGATGGTGTATAGTTCCCCGTCAGAGAGAGCTGTTTCATCGATGGTCACATTGGGCCCGAGGTTGCGGGGGAAGATGAGGTATTTGCTGGCATGGCCAAGATGCTTCCATGTCCGGAAGTCACTCAGGTGGTCCTTGTAGGCACGCTCGAAGTCCTTACCCTTTATGTGGTAAGGCTTCTGCAGCGACATTGCGGCTATCGGACGGCTATCTAAGGCCTTCTTTTAAAAAAAGAGCAAACTCTTCAGAGATGCGTGTGCCCTTGGCTGTCAGGTTCCAGTTGTTCGAAACAGTATGCCCCTCGGCATCCTTCCACCTGCGACGGCGGATATGAAGCACCGTGCGATACTCACGGATAGGGAAGTCGTCAATACGAGACTCCTCATAGAAACCGTTCGGACTCAGATCTGTACGATTCTTCGGAGGCAAGTCCCTCTCATCAAGGTACAGATGCAGAACCAACTCGTCACCGATCTTCCCATCAGACACGTCTACCAACTCAAAACTCTTCCCAAGGTTGGGAGGCAGGATATATTGTACTAAGCGTACGTATGCGTTCTCTTTCTCACCCATATCGGGTGCAAAGGTACAACTTTTATGCGAAAGTCCGCTCAGATCCACACAGGAAAATCCTCCTGCCCCAACTTTTTGATGTTTTCGTTTCATAATAGCAAAGAAACAACGAATAAAACTGCATTCGACTATGAAACAGAAATTGCAAATAAAGAGCTATACCTTCTGGGTAATAATACTTATATTGGTTTTGGTTCCCGTTGCGGCAGTTGCTCAGGACGACTACCACCCGTTTGTGGAGGAAGAGAAGGTCTGGGTCATGACGTATGAGGACGACGGGTGGTCCAACGGCTATTTCTATCTGATGCAGGGAGATACCGTCGTGGCAGGCCAGGCCTGCAAGAAACTATTCACCTTTGGCAACGAGGGGTATAGTGCCAGAAAGTATCTTGCCGCCATGTACGAGACTGGCAAGAAAGTCTATTTCTTCCCCAAAGGTCAGGAACAGGCCTATTTGCTGTACGACTTTGGCATAGAGCAAGGGCAGTCGTTTACCGTCGACGACTTTGCGCATCCCGGGGAGCGGACACACAATATGAAGGTTATTGAAACGGACACCAGGTCTTATGATGGTACAAGCCGCACCTGTCTTCGGGTATGCCGGTCAAGCGGTGATGGTGACATGACCTCAGGCTGGTGGTTTGAAGGCATCGGCAGCGAGATGGGACCCCTCAATACATACGACTTTGAGGCTGTCGAAGGCCAGCACACCCTTTTAGGCTGTCACGTTAACAACAGCCCTATCTGCGACAATCAATACCTACAGTACAAGCAACGTACTATAGGAGGCCTGAAATATATGCTCAACGACAGGACACATGAGGCGGTAGTGTCGCACAGTAACTCGTGGACAGGCGAGCTGGCGATACCCTCGCAGGTTGTTAACAACGGTGAGAACTATACTGTCAGCAGCATCCACTGGCTGGCTTTTGGGGGTTGTGAGACGTTGAAGGAGGTGACTCTTCCCGCAACCATCAGGGAGGTTTATACTGTCAGTGTAGACCCTGCAGCCTGCATGAATCCCTTTGACCGTTGCACAGCGCTAGAGCGCATCGAGGTAGAGGAAGGCTCTCCGCTGATCTGTTCCGTCGACGGCGTGCTGTTTACCAAGGACAAGAAGAAGCTTTGCGCCTATCCGGCAGGAGCGAAGAGAGAGTCGTATGCCATACCCGACGGCGTGACGGAAATAGGTGGTGATGCCTTTTCTTACAATGCGTCGTTGAAGACTGTGACGGTGCCAAACTGTGTTACTAAGTTGTATGGCGGTTGTTTTTCCGGTTGCAAGAGCCTTCAGTCCATCAGACTGTCTGAAAGCGTCAGTCATATTCCTGCCTATGCTTTCGAGAATTGTGAGAGCCTTTCCTATCTCGACATACCAGAGAGCGTGACAAGTTTTGGCGAAAGCGTCTTCCGCTGGAGTCCCATCAAGACACTTATCATAAGAGGTTATTTCACCGAGGCACTGCGTAACGATACATTCTATTGTATGGACGACGAGGTGATTCTCTATGTCCATCAGTCCGAGGTGGAAAAGTTCAAGAAAGTGTTCTCAGGCACCGTGCTGCCTCTTGAGTCTTTCCCAACAGACATCAGCAATGCTTCTGTACCAGAAATTAACAGAACTTCCCAGACATACGACCTTCAGGGGCACCGCCTGACAGGCTCACCAAAGAAGGGCATCTACATCCAAGACGGTAGAAAGGTTGCGATTAAGTGAGAATGGTAAAAGTAAATTCTTGTTACTAAAGTGCAAGGAATACCAGTATAGTACGTTTAAGCAATAAAAACGAAAAATTATGGAACGAATAATTGTAATTGTTAAAGCCATAAAATCAAGGTTATGTATAGCGGGCATGGTGCTCGCTATACTTACCGCCGTCACTGGCATGACGGCATGTAGCGACGATGAAGGAGAGACGACATTGATCAATACTTCTTGGAAGTTGCAAGGCTATGGAAATACAAATGGCCAAACAATCAGGGAACCTTTAGAATCACCGATGTATGGTTCTCGTGCATACACTGTGCGGTTCTCAGAAAGCGGAACAATAAGTGGCTTAGCTTGTTTCAATGAGAACATGGGCCGTTATCGCGTTTGGGGAGACAGCATCAAGGTGTTGTCATTTGGCGGAACAAAAGTAGGCTCTGTTTCACCATATCTGGAAGAAGAAAATTACTATATGTTCTCATTCATGAATTGTTCGACGTTTGAAATAAGCAACAGACAGCTCAAGCTGTTTTACAACGACGGGAAGGAATACATGCTGTTTAACAGGTGGAGTGGTTCTTAATAATCGCACTTAATTATGACGTTAGGTTATCATAAGAGAAAAGAATACAACGTTTAAACAGCATGTTAATATGAATAAACAACTATTACTTTTCCTGATGCTGCTGCCGATGGTGGCCTGGGCTGATGACAGCGGTTCGTGTGGCGACAATGTTACTTATACGTACAATGAAGCGACCAAGACCCTTACAATTTCCGGCACAGGAGGTATAAAATCTTATTATTATAACTATACTCCTTGGAACAGCTATAAAGCAAACATTCAAACTGTAATCATCGAGCATGGTGTGACAACCATAGGAAGACGGGCTTTCTACGAATGTCATGGATTGGTGTCGGTGACTATCCCAAACAGTGTTACATCTATTGAGTCTGAAGCTTTCTATTCATGTAGGGAGTTAGCATCCCTGACTATCCCCAACAGCGTGACAGCCATAGGCAGTTGGGCTTTCCATAATTGTTGGAAACTGACCTCCGTCATCATACCTAAGAGTGTAAAGACTGTCAGTGAATATGCTTTCGCCTTCTGCGGCAACTTAACCTCCGTGACCATTCCCAACAGCGTGACATCCATCGGCGTTGGTGCTTTCACGAACTGTAGCAGGCTAGCCTCCGTGACCATCCCCAACAGCGTGACGTACATCAAGGAGAGGACTTTCGCTTTTTGCGGCGGACTGACCTCTGTGTCCATCGGTAATAGTGTGAGGATCATCGGAGAGAAAGCATTCTATGGCTGTACCGGGTTGACCTCGTTGACCATCCCCAACAGCGTGACGTACATCAGAGAAGGGGCTTTTGCCTATTGCAAGGGCCTGACTGAAGTGACTATCGGCAGTTCGGTGATGTATCTTTATGGTGGGGCTTTCGCCAATTGTGATGACTTGAAGACGGTGTATTGCCTGGCCGAGAAGGTGCCATACACATACGATGATGCATTCCTAGACACCAACACCCAAAATGCAACGCTCTACGTTCCTGCTACCTGCCTGAACGACTACAAAAAGAAGTTACCATGGAAAAGATTTGGCACCATCAGAGCAATTGATGATCTTACGGGAGTTATGGAAATGTCCGCTCAAGGGCAAGCCGCACCTTACTATACCCTTGACGGCCGCCGCTTAACAGGCCAGCCCACAAAGGGTGTTTACATTCAAAACGGTCGTAAGGTCGTAGTGAAGTAACTGAGTTAAGCAAAATAGGGGAATCTTGAAACCGACCTAACAACCTACCATAGCGGCCTGGAATGCCGATGCACACTGGGTTTGTCGATGGTAGGTTCCTCGTCGGAGACCTACCATCCAACCTACCATCGAACCTAACATGCATGTCTGAAGAGCTGCTGCGATTTCCGTTTTTGTTGGTTGAAGGAATATGGCACCAAGGCGATGGCTGATGGTAGGTTGATAGACAAAAATGGTAGGTTCGATGGTAGGTCTCAAAAGGACAACCTACCATGCTCAAACCCAGTGTGCATCGGCATTCCAGGCCGCTATGGTAGGTTGTTAGGTTGGTTTCAAAATGGTGGCAATTTACGGAGGTGAACCCTTGCGTATCAGATTTTACCAATGATTTCAGCATGATTGTCATTGGCGGTTTTTATCTTACCTATCCTACCTATCCCGCACGTGAAAGTTTTTCTACTTGGGTGTAGGATAGGTAAGATAGGCGGGATGTTTTCTGCGTTTCACAATCATCGCGCATACGCGCATACGCGCGAGTGCAGAAATCCAGTACTTTTCCGTCAGTTATCCAGTACTTTTCTGTCAGTTATCCTAAGGATTTCTGAAGGTTTTCCTAAGGATTTCCTCAAGAAGTTGCCGTGACTTCTTGCAAGCTTGACTTCTTTTTTTCGACAGAAAATTTGGAGGGTACGTGGAAAATGCCTACCTTTGTATAAACTTTTATAATAAAAAATGTTAATGCATGCAGTCTTTTTACCATTATATTCTCTTAATGGTATAATACAGCATGAAGAAATGGTACAGAAAGAACTGACACGGTTTCGTAGGGCGATGGTGTTGCTTGCTGTGTTGACGGTCAGCATAACGCTGGCTGCCCAGGAGCTAAACAGCCATCTGTATGCCTTGCTCCTTTGCGGAGGGCGCAACCGCATCACCAACCACGAACGTTACTGGAACGACTGCTCCTTTATATATCGCACCCTAAGCCAGCGCTACCACCTGCCGAAGCGTAACATCGTCGTACTGATGGCAGACGGCAACAACCCTGACAGCGACATGTTGAGGGCCGATGGCATGGGTTTTATATCATCGCCTATAGACCTTGACGGCGACGGACAGCCTGACATTACTGGGGCAGCCACGTCGCAGATGGTGTCGACAACCCTCTACAGGCTGACGCAACAGCTGACGAGCGACGACCACCTGTTCCTCTTCGTTACTGACCACGGAGGGAGTTACGGTACGACGGGCGATTCAAACATCTGGCTCTGGGGCGACGAGGTGGTGAAGGACTACCAGTTGGCCCTGATGCTGCAACAGATGCCGACGGCTACCATAACGGTAGTGATGGGACAATGCCATTCCGGCGGCTTCATTGACGAGCTGCAGCATGACGGTCGCATAGTGATGACGGCCTGTGCCGACAGCGAGGAGTCGTGGTCATGTCCTGACCGCGACTACGACGAGTTCCTCTATCATTGGATTTGTGCCGTGAATGGTGCCGACGAAGCGGGGAACGTCGTTGATGCCGACAAGAACCGCGATGGTAAGGTAAGCATGCGTGAAGCCTTCGACTATGCTGCATCTCACGACCGCCGCCCAGAGACGCCGCAATATGCCTCGTGGCCGCAACAGTTAGGCGAGGAATGGTCGCTTGACAGTCCCGTCATTCTAGCCATCCACGAGGTTGAGGCTGACGACGGCCCTGCTGCTGAGTGGTCGCTGTCTGGCGTGCCGCAACCTTCAGGTCGGCATGGCCTGCACATCGTGAGAAAGAACGGCAAGACAATGATAAAATTGAAGAATTGAAAAATGGAAGAATGGAAGTTCTTTTTGTAAAATGGAAGAAAATAATAATAAAAACCGTTGCAATATGAAAAAGTGGACAATGATTAGTCTGGTCTGTTTGTTGATGGCATGTCTGCCAGCCAAGAGTGCCAACGTGACCAACGACCCAAACTGCCTGCAGTTTGGCGATATATGGATGGAGGGTGGTCTGCAAGCCCAACTGCCACAATGTCTTCACATTATGGTGACTAATACTGGAACGGCGGACTATGCCGACTATGCCTGGGAGTTTCATGATGATATCACTGGCAATATAATTCTCTACACAGGTGATATAGATTACGAATACTATAATCTTTCCTCTATGCTCATCGAGATTCCTGCAGGTCAGACAAAAGAAGTGACTTATTTGATGGAATTTAAAGTGGCTGGGCATTATGCTTTCTCTGTCAGACACAGGATGAATTATCAGCAGAAACTATTCTCATATATGGTGGACATTACTGATTACCAGCAACCGCGTCTTTCAGGTGAATTACATATAGACATGCTGGAGCAGGTTGAAGACGAGAACTATGTCTATGGTGACTTCAAGAAGTTCCGTTTGACAGGCACAGCCTCGCTTACAAATCACGAAAGCTACACGCTCTTTCCTGAATATATAAAGCCTAAAACCCCCTACGTGGCAGTTGTTCACGTCAAGCCTACTTCTAGTGATAGTAGTCAAGACCTTGGCCGAAGGGATATAACCCAAGAACTGAAAGGCGGTGAAACGGTAACCATACCTTTTGAGATAGATTTCACGAGTTCCATTGACGAGATTAACGCCTGTTATGCAAATGGAGGCCGTTACTCTGTAGGAATAGAAACGCCTTGGACTATTGATAGCGACCATTCCGGTTTGCCTTTCATCACCTTCCAGCCCAAGGACTGCATGCTGACTTACTGGACGGCGGGCAAGAAGGTGAAGCCGCTGACTGTCGGCAGCGACCAGACTATCAAGGTACCGCAGGAGGCAACGTCGGTCGACCTCCGAGGCGTCTATGCTACGAACACCATCTATACCATCGACCCGTCGGAGGCTAACCCCAACTGCCTCTACTTCATGAATGGCTTGGACTATGTGCGCGGCTTGGAGGGCGTGAACTGGGTGCGTGACTACGAAGCCACCAACCTGACCATCAGCGAAAACTATCCTTTCGCCAGTCCCATGCCCTTCAAGGCCAAGTCGGCCCACATGGTAGTGACGCCCCGTCATGTAGCCAACTTGACTTTCTCAGATGGCAAGCCTCACTATTCTGAAACCCTCGTGCTGCCTTTCGAGGCCCAGCATCTGTCGCTCATAGACATTAACGGTGGTGAAGAGGTTGACTTGCCGAACGACGATATAATGCTGTTAGGACTTGTTGGTTATGAAGAGGATCCTGGTATCGTCGAATTTAATTACTTCCCAGATGTATTCCCGAAGGCATACGAACCTTGCCTGTTGTTGTATCTGAACTCTTCGAGAATGTTGTTCTATGGCGAACAGCTTGACATCCCTTCTACCCGCCTGGCTCTTAGCGAGGCAGACGGCATACGCTACATGGGCAGTACTACAGGCATGGATACGCCCGTCGAAAGCTGCTTCCTTTGGGATTATGACGTGTGGTGTTGGAGTCGTAGCCTTTTGCCGTCGTCCATGTGGCTACCGCCATTCCGCTGTTGTATGGACGCCGTTCCGATGGATACAGGATCGACAGAACTGTCTGTTATCACAAAAATCATGGCCTCCTGGCCACACGATGAAGAACCTGGTGCGACTTCCGTTGCTGCTCCTGTCATGCCCGACGGCTCGGCAGACGTCTACACCCTGAGCGGCCAGCGTGTGGCTACGGTAAACATACTGGGAGGTCACGCCGACCTGAGCGCCCTCAAGCCTGGCATATATATAATAGGTGGAAAGAAAGTTTTGAAGAATTGAAGAATGGAGCTGGGGAAGGAATCTATCATCCGACGTTGTCAGCAGGGCGACCGTCAGGCGTGGGGCGAGCTTTATGCCTCCTCACGCAGCCGACTGATGGCCGTCTGCCGCCACTATGTGGGCAGCGCCGATGTGGCCGAAGACCTGCTCCACGACGCCTACATCCTCATCTTCAACCACCTTTCAGAACTGAAGGACGATGCCAAGGCCGACGCCTGGATGACTGCCGTCATGCGCAACGTGGCAATCTACTACCTGAACCACCAGACAGGCAGACAGCAGCGCCCCATCGACGAGGCGACAGACGTCATAGGCACTGCGCCAGAACCTTGCGACGACGAGTACCAGCGCATCCTGCAAGCTGTCGATATGTTGCCCTCGGGCTATAGGCAGGTGTTCAGGCTGTCTGTGCTGGAAGGGTTGACGCACGAAGAGATTGCCGACCTGCTTCACATCGAGCCTCACACCTCGTCGTCGCAGTTGTTCAGGGCAAAGAAGATACTTCAGCGGTCGCTTGGAGCTATGTTGCTGGGTCTGTTGGCAATACTGATACCCGTAGGCATCAAGCATCTTTACGACAAGCCAACCTCCATCCCTTCCGCAAGTGAGGGAAGCCCGATGACGGCAACTATACCTACGCCAGCAGAAACAGACACCGTACGCCAACCTGCGGGCTTCGTCCTAAAGAATAATGAACAAATAATAAATAAAAAAGAACAAAGAGCAAATCATAAAGAGCAAGTAACAATCGTTAATGAGCAGATAGCAAATAATAATGAACAAACAGCAAACGATAATGAACAAATAACAAAGAAGAACGAGCAGATAGTAGATAATAAAGTACAAATTGCAAGTGAGAATGAGCAAATAAAAGATAATATCGTTCCTGTCGATAAATCTGGTACTACCAGCGGCTTCAATATCTCGTTGGCCTATAGTGGCCTCGGCAACCGTAGCCGTTTCGACTTGCCCTACGCCGATGGCGACATCAACGACGAACCCATCGACTCGGCCACCCATCACAGCCTGCCCATTACCGTAGGCGTACTTGTCAGCAAGAACTTGAACAGCCATTGGTCAGTCGGCACTGGCTTGCAATATACGTGGCTGTCGTCGGAAACCGAGTTAGGCAATTCGCGATGGCAGATAAACCGCCGCCAGCGCCTTGGTTACCTTGGCGTGCCGTTGCGTATGGAGTGGCATCCGGTTAACAGTCGGCTTTGGAGACTGTCTGCCGCAGGTTCAGTACTCTTTGAGCTGCCCGTACACTATCGTTCTACTTCAACCACCTATAACATGGGACAACAGATAGAGCAACGGCAACTGCCGCGACCCTCACTACACCCACAATGGTCGATAGGAACGGGCGTAGGAGTGGAGTATCGCCTGACGCCAGTCATCGGATTCTTCGCCGAACCCACACTGCAATACTACTTTGGTACGGGCGACGACGTCAGCACCTGGCGCTCGGAGCACCCGCTGACCTTCTCCCTCCCAATAGGTCTGAGAGTGAACTTTTAAACAATAACGGTGAAACAATAAACAATAACCGTTGAACAATAACCAATGGCACCTTATCCCATTACCACATCGAGTACCATCATCAGGACGAAGCCAATGGCGAAGCCGATGGTGCTGAGATTGGAATGCTGACCAGTAGAGGCTTCTGGTATCAGTTCCTCGACCACGACGTAGAACATGGCTCCTGCGGCAAAGGCGAGCATGTAAGGGAGGACGGGCATGAGCAGCGAGGCCAATAACAAGACTGCGATGGCTCCTATGGGTTCCACGGCTCCACTTAGCGATCCGATGAGGAATGAACGCCAACGGCTATTACCTGCTGCCCGCATTGGCATGGAAATAATAGCGCCTTCAGGGACGTTTTGGATGGCAATACCCACCGCAACGGCCAAAGCGCTGGCTAAAGAAATGGTCGTTGCACCGCTATCAGCTCCTGCAAACACCACGCCAACGGCCATTCCTTCTGGCAGGTTGTGGATAGTGACAGCAAGGGCAAGCATCGCAGTCTTCGACAGATGGGAACGCATACCCTCTGGCTTATCCGTTCCAATATGCAGGTGTGGCGTCAGTTCGTCGATCATCAGCAAGAATCCCATGCCCAACAGAAAGCCGACAGCCGCAGGCATCACAGCCCACTTGCCGCTATCGGCCTCCATCTCCATTGCAGGAATGAGCAATGACCAGACTGACGCCGCCACCATCACGCCTGACGCAAAGCCCAGCAATGCTTTCTGCAAGCGTATAGGCATCTCATCCTTCATCAAAAAGACGAAAGAAGAGCCGAGCATCGTGCCCAGCAGCGGAATCAGCAGTCCTATAAGCAATGTCGTAGTCATCGGGTGCAAAATTAATACATTTCCTTGAATTGTGCAATACTTAAATCTCATTAAAATAATAGGAGGGTCTGAGCCCTCCTATTATTACAGTTTCATTACCCACTTCAAACGGGCTGCCACTTGCAACGGACGGGTGACACAATCGCACCTTCCTTCTTCAACTCGGCAAAAGCCTTGTCAACCTCTTTGCGGTCAATACCTGTGATTTCCGCAATCTTGCCAGCGTTCACGGGAGCGCCGAACTCATTCGCTGAGCATCACCCAAATCTCCGACCAGCTCCATTTCGCTGAAGTCACCACCTTCGCCCGTTTCTTCAACCGTATGAAGGGCATGAACCCCAGGGAGTTCAGAAAAGGGAAGTAAATGTGTGAGACTTTGCCTCGAAAGTACTCTCGTTCGAAAAAGAAAAGAAAACTAAGAATTTCTTTTTTTTTTACTCACTTATTCGTACCTTTGCAGGCGATGAAGAAGAGTGTTGTGTATATATTATTGGTATTCCTGATGTTGGCGGGCTGCGGAAAGAGACGGCCGCAGCATGTGTTTACGCATGAGGTGCTGCTGCCGATGACACCTGTGAAAAACCAGGGGAAGTCGGAGTTGTGCTGGGCTTACGCCATGTTGGCGACCATCGAGACGGAGCACATTGTGAGGGGCGACAGCGTGAACCTCTCAGCGGTTTACATCGGCCGTATGCTGGACGACTATGCCGCAAGCGTTTTGCAGCAACGGCAGTCTAAGCAAGGAGCTGGCGTACAGGCTAAGCGGAAGGGCCAGCGGGCTATGGGTGTGACGCTGCTCAACATGTTGCCGACGGTGGGGGCCATGGACTACGAGGTGTTGCCTGACGATGCCCCTGACGACTTGGCGACGCCCAGTTGGGTGTTTTTGCTGGGGGCGAGGTACACACCACAGGAGTTTGCCCACAGCTTGGTGGCTCCTGACGAATATGTGGCTCTGGCATGCTGGCCGGACTCTCCTTATTATAAAAAGGTGGAAGTGCCGACGGCTGACAACTGGGAGCACAACAGGTTGCTGAACCTTCCTGTCGATACGCTTCTGAAGAAGACGGAGCGTGCCGTGCGCAGCGGCCATCCCGTCTGCTGGGAGAGTACTGGTCACGCCATGGCCATCGTAGGCATTGCTCACGACGAGAACGGCAAGAAATACTTTGTCATGAAGAACTCATGGGGTACGGACCAGCCCGACGGTGGTCTGGTGTATATGTCGTTCAGCGCCTTTAGGAAAAAGACACTGGCCGTTGAAATGTTGAATGAGGAGTGAGGTTAGAACTCGTATCCGAGGTTGATGAACAGGTAGGGAGACTTGGTTCTGTTGCTATAGCTTAGCGAGGCACCAAGTGGTCCGAACATCGAATAGTAGGTATAGCTCAACTGGCCGCCAATGAGCGTCCTGGTCTTCATTAGGCTTTTCAGCTCTCCAGCCTGCTGGGCAACGGCAGCCGACAGTTGCACATAGTGGTTCTTACCCATGCGCTGGCGGCCTTGCAACTGGACACCAACGAAGTGGCGCTCGGCATATTCCATGTGACCCACTCCTGCAAAAGGCATCTGCTGTTCGACGTAATGGCCAAAGTTGCTACCTCCGATGACATTGCCATAGATATGCGGAATTTCTGCACCAAAGAGCATACGTCCGTAGAGCAGGCTTTCGACGGTAAAGCGATTTGTCAGGGGGAAGGACTTGCGCCACGAGGCACTGACGTCGGAAATGCCAGGACGTCCGTTGATGCTGGCAAAGTTGTCTGTGATATAGGCATAGCGGGCCAGGAACCGTCCACCACGTGTGGGGAAGTACCAGTGGTCTTCGGAGTTGAACTCCATCTGTGCCTGATAGATGAAATAATGCTCGTTTTCGAATTCCACCAGTCGCGAGATGTCGGATTGGAGCTTATTGCTGAAGTGGTAGTAGTCCCAGCGCAGGCCGGCCTTGAAGTTGAAGTTGCGAATGGCGATGCTCACTGGCTCTACCTTTGCCTGGTGAAGGTTGTAGAGGATGCTGTATTCGCGGTCGCCCTGATAATAGACTTCGATGTCGTTGTGGAGGAAAAAGTAGGAGACGGTAGGTCTCGAGAACCTCAGGTCTCGTGGATGGAAGATGAGTTCGCCGCCTACAAACAGGCGCTTGCCTAAGCGCATGGTGATGTCGGAACTGACGCGGAGCGTCTTCTTTACGGGCAGATTGGCGTTCACCTGCATAGCCACCATTTCCTCGTTGTCGAAGCGCAGGCCGACATTCACCTGACTCGTCTTACGCTCGCCCGCCGTCAACACCAGGTGGTAGCCGTCGCCCTCCTCTACCAAGTGCGACGTGGCAGTGGCGTAGAACAGGTCAGTACGCATGGAAGTGGTAATCTCTTCCTCGTCGTTAGTAGAGATGCTGTCCAACCGGTCCAGATGGAACTTCCCACGAAGGAAGTCCTCGTCCTGCGGCGTCATGTTCTCGAAGGTACAACCCGTCAAATGTACCCTCTCCGTCATCACCTTCGGACGCAGCGGCTGGAGTCTGACGGGCTGGAACGAGTCGTCGATGCCTATGCGTCGCTTCAGCGCCTTCAGGTCGTCCCAATGGTTCATGGCCTCGCGCTCGCCACGTTGTATCAGCGTGTCGATGGCGGCTTTGTTGAAACTGGCGGAGGAGTAGCCAGAAGGATCTACACAGATGTGGATGTCAGTGTTGGCAATATTCTCCTCGTATTTGTTCAGCGTGTTGAAGTCAACCACCTGCATCAGGATGCTAAACGTGCTGTTCAGCCCTTCGGCAGACCTCAGTGAGTCCTGTACGGTGACGCCAATGACGATGTCGGCTCCCATTTTTCGCGCCACATCGACGGGATAGTTGTTGGTCAGTCCACCGTCTACTAAAACCTTCTTTCCGATGCGCACTGGTGAGAATACGGCGGGGATGGCCATCGAGGCACGCAAGGCTTGTGGCAATCGGCCGCTGTGGAAGTCCACCTCGCTGTTGTCCACCAGGTTTGTTGCCACACAGGCAAAGGGAATAGGCAGGCGGTTGAAGTCCATCGAGTCGGCATAACCCGTACACAACTTGTCAAGCAGCATGTTGATGTTCTTGCCCGTGATGAATCCACCGCCAGTACTGCTACGCCTGCCAAAGGTCAGTCCACGGGAAAGGACGTAGATGTTCTGCTTCCGACGGTCGTCCAGACTCTGGCGGCTTAGGTTCTCGCGGTCGCTGAGCAGGTAGCTCCAGTCCAGTCCGCGCACCAGCGTATCGAGGGCTTCGGCATTATAGCCAATGGCATAGAGTCCACCAACAAGACTACCCATCGAGGTTCCCACCACGATGTCGACAGGCACTCCAGCACGTTCGATGACCTTCAGCGCACCAATGTGGGCGGTACCTTTGGCACCGCCTCCACTCAGCACGATAGCCACCTTCTTGCGCTCCTGGCCAGAAAGCGGTATAGTTAGAATAAAAAGAAAGAATAAAAGGAAAGAAAGGAGTTTCTTCATTTCTTTCATTTATTCAGTTTCCACGTTGCACCGTCCTTGGTGTCCTTCACCTCGAAGCCTGCAGCGGCCAAAGCATCGCGAATCTTGTCTGAGGTAGTCCAGTCCTTGTCGGCCTTGGCCTTGGCACGTAGCTCCAGCACCATGTCGACTACCTTTCCGAAAGCAGCCTCGCGGGCTTCGCTACTTGCACCCTGTCCCTTGCTTGACACTTGCAGGCCGAGAATGTCCTCCGTAAAGAGGTGCATCACCTCCTTTAGTTCCTTCAGACAGTCGGCACAAATGGTGGCCTTGTGGTCAACCAGTTTATTAATGACGGTGCAAGCCTCGAAGAGGTGGCTCAGCACCTGAGGTGTGGCGAGGTCGTCGTTCATGGCGTCGTAACACTTCTGGCCCAGGCTCTTTACTACGCGCTCCGTCTCAGCGTCGCATTCAGACTGAACCTGAATGCGCTCGAGGTCGCTGATGGCGTTGCTCAGCTTCTCCAGTCCCTTCTCAGCAGCCTGCAGGGCTTCGTTTGAGAAATCGACAGTGCCGCGATAGTGTGCAGAGAGTACGAAGAAGCGGATGGTCATGGGCGAGTAGGCCTTCTCCAACAGCGGGTGGTCACCAGT
>JAEEVT010000190.1 GCA_016291005.1 Prevotella sp.
TCTTGTTGAGGCATTGTGTAGAGTCGTTCGGAGTAGGTCTCTCCATTGGGTAGCCTGAAGCGCAAGGTGGGGATTGTCTTGGCATAGAACAGGGCTTTGTCCACGCTCATCCCAATGCCGAGTTGCCTGATGGTCCTCTCCAGTTCCTTGTAGACCTTGTAGGCTACGAAGCAGATGCAGATGTGCGCCTCGATGCGCTTGGGCGTGAAGTGGAACATCGGCCTCATCTCAAGGTTCGACTTCCCTATGCGGAAGGCTCGCTCGACCACCCAAAGCCCGTGGTACTGCTTGATTACCTCCTTGGCGTCCAGGCCGGTGTTCGTGATGTAGCCTTTCAGCCCGTCCCAACGTGCATCCTCTTCGATCTTTTCGTAGTTGATGGAGACGGTGACGTCCTTGCTCATGTCCAGGAACTTGTTGTAGCCCCGCTTGTTCACCTTGTCCTTGGTCAGCGTCCCCCTGGCGTAGGCTTTCTGGAGCCTCTCGACGCCCTTCTCGCGGTTGTGGGCGTTCTTCTTGGCCCGTGCGTCGGAATAGCTCACTATCAGACGCTGCCCCGCCCTCCTCTCGTGCTCCTCGCAACGTCCGTCCGTCCAGTCGATGCCAAGCATCCAGTCCCTGGTCTCCATGGACTCGCTCCGGATGCGGGCGCCAAGGATGTACTTGTACCCGGCCGACTCCAGCAGCCTGACGTTGGCCTCGTTCATCAGGCCGGAGTCCGCCACCACGATGAAGTCCTTCAGGCCGAAGCGCTGCACGAAGTCGTCGATGACGGGTATCATGGTGTACCCCTCGTACTGCTTCCCGTTGAAGACCGAGTACGACAGCGGATGGCCGTCCTCGCTCACGAGCAGCCCCAGCACTATCTGCGACTCGGCCGTCTTCCCGTCCTTCGAGAACCCGTCCTGCCGCAACTCGTCGGACGGGTCGGGGGCGGACTCGAAGTACAGGGTCGTCACGTCGTAGAACACAAGGCCTATGCGGCCTCCAAGGACATCCATGGTGTGCGCCACGCTGATCCGCTGGACTTCCTCGCGCTGCGTGTCGTGCAGCTTGTCCATGTAGCGGTATATCTTGTGCAGTTGGACATCCTCGTCAAAGTATGACCTCAAGTACTCGACTGTCGCCGTCTTGCTCATCGGCTGGCAGACTCGCGCTATGGCAAGGTGGCGCAGTATCTCGTCCCCGATGGCGTTGAAGCCGATGCGGTCGTAAACACGGCCCAGAATGACCTGCGGCGCATCAAGCGTGGTCCGCTCCACATGAGAAAGAGCGGACCGGAAGTCGGCGATAGCCCGTGCATTCGCCTCGGCGTCGGAGCGCTCCCGCCGCCACTTCTCGTCAAAGTCAATCTGTTGCTGCCCTCCGTATTTGGCAATCCATTCACGGCCTTCGTTATACATCCGACGTATCTCGTCGGGGTCTGCGGACGAGCCTAGGTGGTGAACCTCCTTGAAGCTCCCAGAGTTCTTGAATACCACTGACACGCTGGTTGTGCCACTGCGGTTGCGCTTTTTGCGGACAAACATGCCCCAAATATAGGCTTTTTTGAGGTTTGCGTCACCCGAGTCATCAAATCATTTTTTAAAACAATTGATTATTAGATTGTTATAAATTGAAGCCGAAAAGTGTATCAAAGTCAGGAAGAAGCTGAAATAAGCTATAAGTTATAAGCCGTAAGCATTAAGCTCGGTGGCAACATTACCACAAAGCTAAAAACTTACGGCTTATAGCTAAATAAATCTCTCGCGTCTATTATGTAAACTAAATTTACTCATCTACTTATTTCTTGACGAACTTGCTTGTCTTCACGAACCTGTCGGTAACCAACCTGACCATATAGGCTCCAGTAGGCAGATTCTCGACGGGCACTTCAAGTCGTTCGGAGCATTCCGTAAGGAAAAGCATAAGTTGTCCGGAGAGGGAATAGACCTCACACTTGCGGGTGATGCCGATGCTCTCGACAAACAGCATGTCATTCACTGGATTGGGGTAGAGGACGAGGCTTTCACCTTCATATTCATCTACACCTGTTCCAGAGAACTGGGCCACAAGGTTCCTGTTTCCAGTCACAGTGAAGGTGTAGGTTGCTTCTTGTGAAACCACACTGCCGTTCTCTTTCCAGCAGACGAAAGAATAGCCTTCATTGGGCGTGGCGGTCAGGATGCAGGTGTTGTTCTCGTAATAGGTGCCAGCGCCGGTGATAGTGCCGCCTTCGGCAGGAACTGCCGTGGCCGTGATTTCGTAGGTGTCGGCTGTGGCTGGATGCTTGGTGAAGATGAAGCATTGTGGTGCCGCTACAGTGCTGCCTTCGAGGAAGATACGCACGACATGCACGCCGTCCTCAAGGGCGGTCACGTCTAAAAGGAGGTTGCCGTCGCCCAAAGTGCCTGTCTGCTGATGTCCAAAGTCCTCGTCGAACCAGCAGTGGTAGCTGAGGTTGACACCCAAGTCGGCTATATCAGTCTTGATGAAGAGATAGCTTCGGGTGGCGCTGTAGTTGCTGCCCTTGACTATCAGGTGCAGGGTGTGCAGTCCAGTGGCGAGGTTGCTGACATCCAATTGGAAAGTGCCGTTGCCCACTGTGCCGCTGTGAAGGTTGTTGTGGTGATTGTCAAACCAATAGCGGTATTCCAACGAAGAGGCTCCGATGTTTGAGACTTTGTGGAAGAAGTATCCCTTGACGGGAGTTGAAGTGGTGTCGGTCAGGTAGTAGTGCAGGGAGTGTATGCCGTCGGGAAGCTGACTCACGTCGATTTCGGTGTCCCACACATTGCCGCTTAAGCTGGTAGT
>JAEEVT010000191.1 GCA_016291005.1 Prevotella sp.
ACTGAAGGATGCCATTTCGAAAATAAAGGGTGTACCAGCAGGGAACATCTTCCTCGGAAATGGCAGCGACGAGGCCATCGACTTGCCCTATCGCTGTTTCTGCGAGCCTGGTGTCGACAATGTGGTCGCCATCGAGCCAACCTATGGTATGTATAAGGTCTGTGCCGACATCAACGATACAGAATACCGGCCCGTGCTCCTGGATGAGCAGTATCAGATTACCGCCGACAGACTGTTGGCAGCCACCGATGCGCACACGAAACTCATCTGGCTCTGTTCACCTAATAACCCCACCGGCAACAACCTCCATCGTGAGGAAATCGTAAAGGTCATCGAAAACTTCGACGGCATAGTGATTGTCGACGAGGCCTACAGCGACTTCTCTTCACAGCCTCCCCTGCGCAGCGAGCTCGCAAAATACCCCAACCTCATCGTGCTTAACACGATGTCGAAGGCATGGGGATGTGCCGCCATCCGTCTGGGCATGGCTTTCGCATCCGAGGAAATCATCGCGATTTTCAATAAGGTGAAATACCCCTATAATGTCAACCAACTCACACAAGAGCAGGCCCTCCAGGCCTTGCAGGATCCCTTCGAGGTCGACAAATGGGTGAAACTGCTGTTGGAAGAGCGTACACGCATGATTGAAGCCTTCAGACTGTTGCCGATATGCGAAACGGTCTACCCCACTGATGCCAACTTCTTCCTGGCTCAGATGACCGATGCCGTTAAGATCTACAATTATCTGGTGGACAAGGGCATCATTGTCCGTAACCGCCATCGCGTACAGCTCTGCCAGAACTGTCTCCGCGTCACCATTGGCACCAAGACTGAGAACGGCGAACTCATTGCCGCCCTCCGTCAATATCAATAAACTAGAAGAACAGAATGAGTAAACAGAAAAATACAGCTTTTCAAATGATTGCTGATATAGAAGGAGACTATAACGACCTGATGCACGGCGATACGCCAGAGGTGGTGCCAGTACTCCCTGTCCGCAATCTGGTATTATTTCCCAGCGTCGTCTCACCGATCCTGATTGGCCGCGAATCGAGCAAATTGCTGATTCAGCAGGCCGAGAAGAAGCATTTCGTGATCGGTGTGGTGACACAGCGGGATCCCGAAGTGGACAGACCGGTGCAGAGCGACCTATATGAGACGGGCGTCTATGCCAAGGTGGTGAAAACGTTGACATTGCCCAATGGGAACATTACCGCCATCGTACAGGCACAAGGCCGACTGAAGATAGAACGGATGCTGAAACTGACACCCTATATGGAGTGTCAGGTAAGTCCGCTTGAGGAACTGTCGCCTGAGAAAAACGATCGCGAATTCAAGACGGCCGCCAGCGACCTACGCGAACAGGTGGAACGGTATATCGAAGTAAGTGAGGACATCCCTGATGAGGCCTCGTTTGCTATCAAAAATATCACCAACGACATCATGGCCATTAACTTCGTCTGCTCGAACATGCCTTTTTCCGTGAAGGAGAAGATGAAGCTGTTGGAAAAGGAACTGGTGAAAGAGCGACTCTTCAACCTGATGAAGATTATCAACCGTGAAATCAATCTGCAGAACCTAAAGGCAGACATCCGCAACAAGACACGTGAGGATATCGACGAGCAGCAGCGTAACTATTTCCTGCAGCAGCAAATCAAGAACATGCAGGCCGAGATTGGCAACGGTGACTCGATGGAGAAGCAGGAACTGCTCCGTAAGGCCCAAGGCAAGCGTTGGTCACCGGACATTGAGCGGACGTTCTACAAGGAGGCCGACAAACTCGACAACCTGAACCCACAAAGTCCCGACTTCAACGTTCAGCTGAACTATCTGCAGACGCTGGTAAACCTGCCCTGGAACGAATTTACAGAGGATGACCTCGACCTGAAACGTGCCCAGAAAATCCTCGATAAGGATCACTACGGCATGGAGAAAGTAAAGGAGCGCATCCTGGAGCACATGGCGGTGCTCGCCTTGCGCGGCGACCTGAAGAGTCCAATCATCTGTCTCTATGGTCCTCCAGGCGTGGGTAAGACCTCATTAGGCAAGTCAATTGCCGAGGCCATGCGCCGTAAGTATGTGCGTATGTCGTTAGGCGGTCTGCACGACGAGGCAGAGATACGTGGACACCGCCGTACCTACATCGGTGCGATGCCCGGCCGTATCATCAAATCGATTCAGAAGGCCGGTTCAAGCAACCCGGTGTTCATTCTTGACGAGATTGACAAGGTGACCCAGATGACGCATAACGGCGATCCAGCCTCGGCTCTACTCGAAGTGTTAGACCCCGAACAGAACAATGCCTTCCACGACAACTACCTCGATGTGGACTATGACCTGTCGAAGGTGCTTTTCATTGCCACTGCCAACAACCTCTCGACCATTCCCCGTCCCCTACTCGACCGTATGGAAATCATCGAGGTAAGCGGCTATATCACCGAAGAGAAGATCGAAATCGCCAAGCACCACCTGATTCCCCGAGAACTGGAGAATACGGGTCAGAACGTGAAGGGCATGAAACCCTCGTTCAACAAGGCTGCCATTGAGATGATCATTGAGCGCTATACCCGTGAGAGTGGTGTGCGCCAGCTGGAGAAGCAGATCAACAAAGCCCTCCGCAAGATAGCCTACAAGCGACAGGTGGAGGAGAATGCCGACTATAAGAAGATCACGCCTACGGAAATCGAGGACCTGCTGGGCAAACCGCCTTTCTACCGCGATATCTATCAGGGCAACGAATATGCCGGTGTGGTGACCGGTCTGGCCTGGACAAGTGTGGGCGGAG
>JAEEVT010000083.1 GCA_016291005.1 Prevotella sp.
CCCTAAACCTGAATAGGAAAAACACCCGAATTGATTATTTGCAAAAGCGCTCACCCACGAAACCATTATCAATTTCGCCTGCCATTAGGTCGAAATGCTGGTTGACAGGGGGCGTTGGACTGAGGTCTGTGCTCTCGCTCTGATCAAGGGACTTTGATTCACATCACTATACAGAAAAAAGTTTTTCGATAATTACTGCCACTCTGCCACCAGCCCCCTGAACATCCAGTAAATAAAGGCTTTTTCGGGTGGTGGCAGCAAGGTGGTGGGTGGCAGTAAATGGGCAAAATGGGTCAAAAACGACATTAAAAAACGCGAGTTACGAGTGCTTGTCTTCAGGAGAAGCAGCAGAAATCCTTAGGAAAAGGTGTTACTCCAGGGGCTGGAGCAATCAGTTTTCCTTAGGAAAAGCTGACCAAAAGAAGTTGTTTTGGTCAAGAAATCACGGCAACTTCTTCAAGAAATCACGGCAACTTCTTGAGGAAATCCTTAGGAAAAGTTGAGGAAATCACCTAGAAAAGTTGCAGGAAGTGCCGTGATTTCTGACGGAAAGTGCCGTGAATTTCTGACGGAAAGTGCCGTGATTTCTTGCAATTATTGCGGTGATTTCTGAAGGAAATCCTTAGGATAACTGATGGAAAGTCGCGTTTTTTCTCATAAAAGTTTGGAGACGTGCCTATTATTAGTTACCTTTGCACCCGATGAACAAAAGAGAGAAGCTGGCAAAGCGGTTTAGGACTTTGCAATGGTGCGTCTTACCACGGGGTGATAAATTTCAATAGACAATTTATAATAGATTCTTATGATGCTAATAGGAAAGAAATTGCTTTTTTTGTGCTGTGTGATGATGCTGTCAATGGCGGCAGTCGCTCAGGAGGCTGATAATGTTGATGTACAGACACGGGCGGAGTTTCCTGGGGGACAGAAGGCACTGACGAAGTTTTTGGAAAAGAACATCATGTATCCGGACGATGCGGCAGCATACCAAGTGGAGGGCAGCGTCATCATGACGTTTATGGTCAACGAGGATGGGTCTTTGTCTGAAATTACCGCCGTCGACTGCAAGTTGGACAGGTTTAACACCACTAAGTTTACCCAGGAAACTGAGGAACGTCAGAAAGAGTTGAGGTATCAGTTTGCCAAGTCGTTTGCCAAGGAAGGATTCCGTTTAGTGCGTAAGATGCCGAAATGGACGCCGGCAAAGGTTAATGGTAAGCCTGTGCGGAGTCGGTTTAGTCAGCGCATTCATTTCTATGTTGTAGGCAAATGAAGTAGTGGCCTATTACAATTGCCATGATTTCTGAAGGAAAGTCGCTGTTTTTTTTGAGGCGATTTTAGGGGGTTAGCGGAGATATGGGTTGTAGCGCAGTTCGTCGGCGATGGTGGTTTTGGGGCCATGGCCTGAGAGAACCTGTGTTTCGGGGGGTAGGGTGGCAACGACGTTGTGGAGGCTAGACACCATCTTGGCCCAGTTGCCCTCGGCGAAGTCGGTGCGGCCGATGCTCATTCGGAAGAGGGTGTCGCCGCTGAAGACAATGTTCTCGGCCTTGCAATAGTAGAGACAGGAACCGTGTGAGTGGCCTGGGGTGTGGAGCACTTGCAGGACGTGAGATCCGAAAGTAATGGTGTCACCGTCTGTGAGCAGGCGCCCTACGAGGGGCTGCTCTTCGTCAATCTCTATGCCGAAAAGGTCGCTGGCCTGCTTGGGCAGGTTTTCGACGAGCTGCTGGTCGTCACGATGGATTTCTACTTTCAGGCCGTAGTGGCTGAAGATGTAGGCGTTGCCGAAGTTATGGTCCAGGTGACCGTGTGTGGCTAAAAGGTGGACGGGCTTCAGCTGGGCGTTGGTGATGTACTGGCGTATGGCGTTTTTCTCGTCTTCGTAAAAGGCGCCGCAGTCGATGATGACACACTCGCGGCTCTCGTCGCTCACCACGTAGCAGTTCTCCTGCAACGGATTACACTCGAATCTTTGAACTTTGAACATCTTTTATCTTTGAACTTTGAACTTTAATCTTTGAACTTTGAACATCTTTTTTATTGAACTTTAAACGGGCAGATATATGATGTTTTTCTCTTTGAACCACTCTTCGCTGAACCATTGACTGAGGGGAGCCTGTTCTACGATGTGGCGGAAGGGTTGCGTCTCGGCTTGTAAGTCACCGCCTTTCAGACAAATAATTCCGTTCGGTAAAGCGTTGCGTTGTTCTTTGGCGATGTTCTTGCGAACAATCTTTACCAGGTCGGGCAGGGGCATCACGGCGCGACTGACCACGAAGTCGTAACGGCCTTTCTCCTCTTCGCCGCGCAGGTGGCAGGGCTCGCAGTTTTTCAGTCCGATGGCGTCCGAGACTTCCTGTGCCACACGGATTTTTTTACCTGTGCCGTCGATGAGCCGGAAGTGGCACTCTGGGAAGAGAATGGCCAGAGGAATGCCAGGAAAGCCGCCTCCCGTTCCGAAGTCGAGGATGCGTGTGCCGGGTCGGAAGTTCACCATCTTGGCAATGGCCATCGAGTGCAGCACGTGGTGCTCGTAAAGGTTGTCGATGTCTTTGCGTGAAATGACGTTGATTTTGGCATTCCAGTCGCGATACAACTCATCGAGCATGGCCACTTGCCGGCGTTGCTCGTCGCTGAGTTGGGGGAAGTACTTGAGTATGATTTCTTCGTTCATGGCTGCAAAGGTAATGATTTTCTTTGAGATTTCAAAATTTTGTAGTACCTTTGCAGCCGCAAATGAAAAAGACAGGTATGAAAGCAGCGCTGTTCGACCTGGACGGCGTGGTGTTCGACACCGAACCGCAGTACTCTGTGTTCTGGGGTAGCCAGTGTCGAGAGTTCCATCCGGAGCGTCCCGGACTGGAGAACGAAATCAAGGGAAGTACCCTTGTTCAGATATACGACGCATGGTTCTCTGGGCCGTTGGCTGAGAAGCAACCGCTGATTACCGAGCGGCTGAATGCCTACGAGGCTCAGATGGACTACATCTACGTGCCGGGCTTCGAGGCATTTGTTGCCTCGCTGCGCCAAGAGGGCGTGAAGACGGCGGTGGTGACCAGTTCGAACCAACCCAAGATGGAGGCCGTCTATAGGAGTCATCCTGAGTTCCGCGGCCTGTTCGACGCCATCCTGACGTCAGAGGATTTCGAGCGTTCCAAGCCCCATCCCGACTGTTATCTGAAGGCTGCTGAGCGTTTCGGCATCGAACCTAAGGACTGCGTGGTCTTTGAGGACTCGTTCAACGGTTTGAAGTCTGGCCGTGCGGCAGGCATGTACGTCGTCGGCCTGGCTACTACAAACCCCGCCGAAGCCATCAAGCCCTTCTGCGACGAAGTCGTAGCCGACTACATTAGTATTAAAGATTAAAGATTAAATATTATATTAGAATTATGGCTGGATATTTAGTAAGCGACACACGCAAGGTGACCACACACCGCTTTATGGAGATGAAACAGAAAGGTGAGAAGATTTCGATGCTCACTTCGTATGACTATACGATGGCAGGTCTTGTGGACAAGGCCGGTGTTGACGCTATCCTGGTGGGCGACTCTGCCTCGAACGTGATGGCGGGTAATGCCACGACGCTGCCGATGACCGTCGACAACATGATTTATCATGCTCGTTCAGTGGTTCGTGCCGTACAGCGCGCCCTGGTCATCTGCGACATGCCGTTCGGTTCGTACCAGGTCAATGCTGCCGAGGGCGTCACCAATGCCATCCGCATCATGAAGGAAAGCGGTTGCGACGCCCTGAAGATGGAGGGTGGCGTCGAGATTCTCGACACCGTGAAGCGCATTCTCGATGCTGGTATTCCCGTGATGGCACATCTCGGCTTGACGCCGCAGAGCATCAATAAGTTCGGTACTTATGCCGTTCGTGCCAAAGAGCAGGCCGAGGCCGACAAGCTGATGAGCGACGCCATCGCCCTGTGCAATGCCGGCTGCTTCGGCATTACGTTGGAGAAGGTGCCCGCTGCCCTTGCTGCAGAAGTCACCAAGGCCGTGAAGTGTCCTACTATCGGCATTGGTGCCGGCAATGGTACGGACGGCCAGGTGCTGGTGATTGCCGACATGCTGGGTATGACACAGGGTTTCTCACCCCGTTTCCTGCGCCGCTATGCCGATTTGGGAACCATCATTACCGATGCTGTAGGCAGTTATGTCGGCGACGTCAAGAGCGGCGACTTCCCCAATGAAAGCGAATCCTATTAATGAGGAATGTTGAATTGGGAATTAGGAATTATTGCCTGCGGCAATTGAGAATTTCGAATTAAGATTGAAGAATTGAGGTTTGAACACACAGAATACGCCTGTACATATTAAACTCTGGCATCGGGAGTTCTGGATGCTGGTAGTGGCCGATATGTTGCTGAGCATGTCTGTATATGCGCTGATACCCGTTCTGCCCCAATGGTTTCTGGAAACCGAAGGGCTGACGCCTGGTCAGACAGGTGTCGCTATGGGAGTCTTCGGCCTCGGACTGTACCTGCTTGGGGCACAATGTTCGTGGCTGGTGCAGCGCTTCCGGCGAAATGTCGTCTGCATGTGGGCCGTCATCGCCTTTGCCTTAGACCTGGCCCTGTTGTGGTATTTAGACGATGTGCAGTCGGAGGCGATAGAGTATGGAGTCATCCTGTTGCAGCGCTTGTTGTTAGGAGCCGCCTTCGGTCTGGCCCAGATGGTGCTGTCGTCAACACTCATCATCGATACCTGTGAGTCATACCAGCGCACCGAGGCCAACCACAGCGCAGCCTGGTTTGCACGCTTCGCCTTGGCGTTAGGGCCGATGGCGGGACTCGTCGCCTTCAGACATTACGGTTTCAACGGCCTGATAGTGGTGTCGGTGGGCTGTGCTTTAGCAGGACTGGTGCTCATCAAGTTGGTTCGTTTCCCGTTCAGGGCACCGGAGGATAATCTCCACGTGGCGTCGTTAGACCGCTTCCTGCTGCTCGACGGACATGTACTCTTCGTCAATCTCCTGATGGTGAGTACTGTGATGGGCCTGATCTTCTCGTTGGCATTCGAACCGTTGTTCTTTGCCATGATGATGGGCGGATTCCTCTTAGCCCTGTTGGCACAGCGGTTTGTCTTCCGCGATGCCGAACTGAAGAGTGAGGTGGTGAGTGGACTACTGTTGCTGTTGGCGGCGCTGATCGTCATGTTGGCATATCCTAATGACCCCGTCTCGGCTGTCTTGATAGGACTTGGCGTCGGCATTGTCGGCTCGCGCTTCCTGCTGTTTTTCATCAAACTGAGCCGCCATTGCAAGCGAGGAACGTCGCAAAGCACGTATTTTTTAGGCTGGGAAACCGGCGTTGCCTTAGGCCTGGCCTTGGGCTACTCCTGCTTCTACGGCAACGACGCCAGCTTCTACAATCAGCACGACGCCCTGTTGACGGTAGCCATCATACTGACGGCAATAGCTCTGGCTATGTACGTCTTCTATACCCACTCCTGGTTCATGCGTCATAAGAACCGTTAAATTTGAAGATGAAAAATTGGTGGTATCAGAAATTTTCATTACCTTTGCACGTTCAATAAGCAGTATTCAAAAGAAAGAACAAATATTATGGGAAAAAGATTTGCCGAACATAACGGCTTGAACCTGATGCAGACGAACAACGACGTGCTGCAGATGTGGAAGGAGAAGAACATCTTCTGGCGTACCGTAGAGGAGCGCGAGGGATGTCCGCAGTTTGTATTCTTCGAGGGACCTCCCTCAGCCAACGGACATCCCGGCATTCACCATGTATTAGGTCGTGCGCTGAAAGACACCTTTAACCGCTACCGCACCATGCAGGGCTTCCAAGTGTTGCGTAAAGCCGGTTGGGACACCCACGGACTGCCCGTGGAGCTGAGTGTGGAGAAGGCATTAGGCATTACCAAGGCCGACATTGACAATAAGGAGTCGGAGAAGTATATCTCTACCGAGGACTACAACAAGAAGTGCCGCGAGAATGTGATGATGTACACCCAGGAGTGGCGCGACTTGACAGAGAGAATGGGTTACTTCGTTGACCTTGACAATCCCTACATCACTTACGACAACAAGTATATCGAGACCTTGTGGTGGCTGCTGAAGCAGTTCTACCAGAAAGGTCTGCTCTATAAGGGCTATACCATCCAGCCATACTCGCCTGCCGCAGGTACCGGACTGTCGTCTCACGAGCTGAACCAGCCTGGCTGTTATCGCGACGTGAAGGACACCACGTGTACCGCCCAGTTCAAGATGAAGAACCCGAAGCCCGAGATGACAGGGTGGGGTACTCCCTACTTCCTGGCCTGGACGACCACGCCTTGGACGTTGGCTGCCAACTCGGCACTCTGCGTGGGTCCGAAGATTGACTACGTCGCTGTGCAGACCTTCAACCCATATACGGCTGAGAAGATTACGATTGTTCTGGCCGAGGCCCGCTTGAATGCCTATCTGCCTGCCGAAGGAAACATTACCGACGGTGGCGAGATGCCTGAATATAAGAAAGGTGACAAGTTCATTCCCTACCGCATCGTGGCCCGCTACAAGGGTTCCGACCTCGTCGGTATGGAGTACGAGCAGCTGATGCCTGCCATCAAGCCTATGGGCAACGCCTTCAAGGTCATCCCCGGTGACTATGTGACCACCGACGATGGTGCTGGTATTGTACATATCGCCCCCAACTTCGGTGCCGACGATGCCTTCGTGGCCAAGAAAGCCGGTATCTGTCCCATCGTGCTCATCGACAAGAAAGGCGCCGAGCGTCCTGTGGTCGATCTGCAGGGTAAGTACTTCGTCGTTGAGGACCTCGATGCAGACTTCGTGAAGAACTACGTCAACTTAGACGAGTGGAACAAGTTTGCAGGCCGTTATGTGAAGAACGCCTACGACGAGACCCTCTCCGATAAAGACGAGACCTTGGACATCAGCATCTGCATGGACCTGAAAGCCCAGAACAAGGTGTTCAAAATCGAGAAGCATGTCCATAACTACCCGCATTGCTGGCGTACCGACAAGCCCGTGCTCTACTATCCGTTGGACTCTTGGTTCATCAAGTCGTCGGCTTGCAAGGAGCGCATGTCGGAGCTGAACAAGACCATCGGCTGGCATCCTGAGTCGACGGGTAGCGGTCGTTTTGGCAACTGGCTCGACAACCTAAACGACTGGAACCTCTCCCGTAGCCGCTTCTGGGGCACGCCGCTGCCCATCTGGCGCTCGGAGGATGGCGAGGAACTCTGCATCGGCAGCGTGGAAGAGCTGTACGATGAGATAGAGAAGGCCGTCAAGGCTGGTGTGATGACGAGCAATCCGCTGAAGGACAAGGGCTTCGTGCCTGGCGACATGTCGGCAGAAAACTACAATCGCATCGACCTGCACCGTCCCTATGTGGACTATATCATGTTGGTATCGCCAACGGGTAAGCCGATGAAGCGCGAGACCGACCTCATCGATGTGTGGTTCGACAGCGGCGCCATGCCCTACGCCCAGCAGCACTATCCCTTCGAGAACAAGGAGCTGATAGACAACGGTCTGAAGAATAATGCCGACGGCACGAACCTCAAGAACCAATATCCTGCCGACTACATCAACGAAGGTGTTGACCAGACCCGCGGCTGGTTCTTTACGCTCCACGCCATCGCTACGATGATTTTCGACTCCGTAGCCTTTAAGAATGTCGTCTCTACAGGACTGGTGCTCGATGCCAAGGGTAACAAGATGTCGAAGCGTGTAGGCAACGTCGTCAACCCCTTCGACATGATTGAGAAGTATGGCTCCGATGCCGTGCGCTTCTACATGATGACCAACTCTGAGCCGTGGGACAACCTGAAGTTCGACACCGAGGGCGTGGCAGAAATCAGCCGAAAGTTCTTCGGCACCTTATATAATACGTATAGCTTCTTCGCACTCTATGCCAACGTTGACGGCTTTGAGCCCGCCACCGTTCCCGCCGTTTCAACAGCGGGCAAACCTGAGATTGACCGTTGGATACTCTCCTCTCTCAATACCTTGGTGCAGAAAGTGACGGAAGAGTTAGAGAACTACGACCCGACACGTGCAGGCCGATTCATCGACACCTTCGTCAACGACGACCTGTCGAACTGGTATGTCCGCCTGAACCGCAAACGTTTCTGGGGCAAGGAGATGTCAGACGACAAGCGCTCAGCCTACGAGACGCTCTATACCTGCCTGATGACCGTTGCCAAACTGCTGGCGCCGTTTGCACCGTTCTATGCTGACCAGCTGTACAAGGACCTCGGCGGCGAGAAGGACTCCGTTCACTTGGAGTCGTTCCCGAAAGCTGATGCATCCCTGATTGATGTCGACTTAGAGGCTCGCATGGAGATGGCTCAGAAGATTACCTCGATGGTTCTCGCCCTGCGCCGCAAGGTGAACATCAAGGTTCGTCAACCGCTGCAGGCCATCATGATACCTGCCTCCGACGAGCAGCGCAAGCACATCGAGGCCGTCAAGGACCTGATTATGAACGAGGTGAACGTCAAGGAGCTGAAGTTCGTCGAGGGTTCTGGCATCCTGGTGAAGAAGGTGAAGTGTAACTTCCGCGTGATGGGTAAGAAGTTCGGCAAGCAGATGAAGGCCGTGGCCGCTGCCGTCGATGCCCTCTCGCAGGAGCAGATTGCCGAACTCGAAACCAACGGAACCATCGGCATTGACGTGGAAGGTAATGCTCTGACCGTTGAGGTTGCCGACGTGGAGATCATCAGCGAGGATATCCCTGGCTGGCTCGTCGCCAACGAAGGTTCGCTGACCGTTGCCTTGGAGGTTGAACTGACTGACGAACTGCGCCAGGAGGGTATGGCCCGCGAAATCATCAACCGTGTGCAGAACATCCGAAAGGAGAGTGGTCTGGAGATTACCGACCGCATCAACATCCTGTTGGCTCCGAATGCAGAGATAGAAGCTGCCGTCAAGGGCTTTGGCGACTACATCCAGGCTCAAGTACTGGCTGACAGCATCAGCATCGCAGCCAACGACGGTCAGGAGGTGGACTTCGACGAATTTAAAATCAACATCAAAATAACTAAAAACTAATATAATTATGGCAGAAAAGACACGTTACTCGGACGAGGAACTGGAAGAGTTCCGCGAGATTATCAATGAAAAGCTGGCTTTGGCCAAGCGCGACTATGAACAGATGATGAGTGCGCTGATGAATAAGGATTCCAACGACGTTGACGATACATCGCCTACCTACAAGGCCCTTGAGGAGGGCAGCGTGACGCAGTCGAAGGAAGAACTTATCCAAATGGCATCGCGCCAGCAGAAGTTTATCCAGGGACTGAAAGGTGCACTGGTACGTATCGAGAACAAAACTTACGGCATTGACCGCATTACGGGAAAACTGATTCCCAAGGAGCGCCTGAAGGCTGTTCCCCATGCCACGCTCAGTGTTGAATCAAAGCTGGCTGGCAACAAGTAAATCGTAGATGGGTAAGGAGAACATAGCCAAGCGAGGATGGCTGGCCGCAATTATTGTGGTCGGCATCCTTGTGATAGACCAGGTCATCAAGATCTGGGTGAAGACCCACATGACGCTCCACGAACAGATAGAAATCCTGTCGTGGTTCAAGATTGTGTTCATCGAGAACAACGGTATGGCCTACGGTATGGAGCTGGGTTCCAAGCTGGTACTCAGCCTCTTCCGTATCGTTGCCATCGGAGCCCTGACTTACTACATTGCAAAGATGGTCAGGAAGCAGGCCCGCTGGGGATACATTGTCTGCCTGTCGATGGTATTGGCAGGAGCAGCAGGCAACATCTTCGACTCGATGTTCTATGGACTCGTCTTCAACGCCAGTTCGGAGTATTATACCAGCTACTTTGTGCCATTCGGCCAGGGCTATGCCCCGTTCCTCATGGGCAAGGTGGTCGATATGTTCTACTTCCCGCTGATTACCACCACGTGGCCCGACTGGGTGCCGTGGGTGGGAGGCGAGCCATACGTGTTCTTCAGCCCCGTCTTCAACTTTGCCGACTCTGCTATTTCGGTGGGCGTCGTACTGCTGTTGCTGTTCTACCGCAAGGAAATCAGCGAGATTTCGGTGGGAAAAGTCAAAGAAAAGCCTTCAGAAACCCCGGAAGAGACTCCTCATGAAGCGTAGCGTCTATTTCCTCTTTGCCACCCTGTTGCTCCTGATGGCATGTAAACCGAAGGTGCCCGAGTGGTTTATCCAGCCAGACGATATGGAAGACATCCTGTATGACTACCATGTTGCCCAGGCTATGGCCAGACAGGAAAAGGCAGACGAGGGTGAGAGTAACCTTAAGCGGAATGAGTATTTTCTGGCTGTGCTGAAGAAGCACAACGTGACGAAGCAGGACTACGACACCTCGATGGTGTATTACTACTCGCATCTGCCACGCCTCAAGGAGATATACAAGGAGGTGAACGAACGCCTGTCCGACGAGGCCAAGATGCTGGGTACCGCCATTGGCGAGACAAGTCGCTACTCGCACTACAGCGCTTCGGGCGATACGGCCAACATCTGGACCGACCGCACCGACATGCTGTTGATGCCTTGCCCGATGATGAACCGCTTCGACTTCACGGTGAAAGTTGACACCTCTTTCTATAAGGGCGACTCTTTTGCCTTCCAGTTTGTATCGGAATACATCTGGCAGTCTGGTTCGAAGGATGCCGTGGTGTGCATCGTCAGCAAATACGAGGGCGACAGCATCATCCAGACCGTCAACCACGTGTCAGTCTCCGGCGTCTCGCAAATCCGTATTCCGGCTAACCGCGAGAGTCGTCTCAAGGAGATGCGTGGCTTTATCTACCTCAGCGCTGGCTCTAACGACGACGCCACCGTGCGCCGGATGATGTTTATCAGCCAGATGCAGCTCATCAAGTTCCACAACAAGGACGTTCAGAATGAAACAACAAAGGCCGACAGTATTACGACGGGTAGCCAGTCACGAAGTGATGCTCCCCTCAGGCGAGAGCCTATTGATGGAAGTCGTGGAGATAGCGGGGGGTAGGGTAGTACGCCACTATCCGCTCAGCGGCGAACCTGCTTCTACGGAGTGGCTGCCGGGGCAAATCGTCCTGAAGCACGGCGCTGAAGGCTACGAGACAGCATATTATCAAGAGAAACCATTAACTTAAAAAGATAAGACTATGAATTTGAAAGTACGTTTAGCGGTGATGAACTTCATGGAGTTCGCCGTGTGGGGAGCCTACCTCACGTGTATGGGAAACTATCTGGGGATAGCCGGCCTGGGCGACAAGATTTCTTGGTTCTACGCCATTCAGGGCATTGTGAGTATCTTCATGCCGACGCTGATGGGTATTGTGGCCGACAAGTACATCCAGCCGCAGCGACTTTTGGGCCTGTGCCATCTGGCGGCGGGAGCATTCATGATTAGTTGCTGGTGGATGGGCGAGCAGGCAGGCTTTGGCAACGAACTGGCCGACAAGTCGCTATTCATTGCCCTGTACACACTGAGTGTCGCTTTCTATATGCCGACCATTGCGCTGACCAACACCGCAGCATTTACCATATTGAAGAATAACGGCATGGATACCGTCAAGGACTTCCCGCCCATCCGAGTGCTGGGAACCGTCGGCTTCATTGCTACCATGTGGTTTGTCAATTGTGCCTATTTCGATGACAGCGGCTTCGGCTTCACGCTGGGCGAGAACGCTCATAAGTTCCAATATACTTACTTGCAGTTCCTGGTATCGGGTGTCCTGAGCATCGTGCTCTTCCTCTATTGCTTCACGCTGCCAGAGTGCAAGCTGAGTAAGAAGGAAGGCAAGGTTTCGCTGGTCGAAACGCTGGGTTTGAATGCTTTCAAACTATTCAAGCGCCGCCAGATGGCTTTGTTCTTCATCTTCTCGGCATTGTTGGGAATGTGCTTGCAGGTAACCAACGGTTTTGCAGGCCCCTTCCTTACCAGTTTCAAGGGTACGCCGGAGTTTGCCGACTCCTTTGCTGCCAACAACGCCACCATGCTGACCTCTGTCTCACAGATTAGTGAGGCGCTGTGCATCCTGATGATACCGTTCTTTCTGAGGCGTTTCGGCATCAAGATAGTCATGCTCATGTCGCTCTTTGCTTGGGTGTTCCGCTTCGGCTTCTTCGGCATCGGCGATCCCGCCATGCCAGGCGTCATCTTCTTCATCCTGTCGTGCATCGTCTATGGCGTGGCCTTCGACTTCTTCAACGTCTCCGGCGGTATCTTCGTCGACCAGGAGTGCGAGCCCAGCATCAAGGCTTCGGCTCAGGGACTGTTCATGATGATGACAAACGGCTTGGGTGCAACCATCGGAACCCTGGCAGCAGGCGAGATAGTGAATGCCTATTGCCATTGGGAGGGCGGATATCTTGTCGGCAACTGGCAGACATGCTGGTTCACCTTCGCAGCCTTTGCTTTGGTGGTCGGCATCGCCTTCGCCATTGTCTTCCAGCCCGAGAAGAAACCCATTGGTAAAATTGAGCATTAAGAATTAATGAAAGAGGTACGTTTCTTCTTTGTTCCCGATGCGGCAAACCAGACCGAGCTGCCTGCCGACGAAGCGATGCATGCCTTGCGTGTGCTCCGTCTGCAGAGCGGTGACGAGATGATGCTGATGGACGGTCAGGGAAACTACTACCGTGCCGAGGTAACGCTGGCACATACCAAGCATTGCCTGTATGAGATTCGAGAGACCTTGCCGCAGGAGCGCCAGTGGGCTGGACACGTTCATCTCGCCATTGCTCCCACCAAGATGATGGAGCGTATGGAGTGGCTGATAGAGAAAGCCGTGGAGGTGGGCGTGGACGAGATCTCCTTCCTGAACTGCCAGTTCTCGGAGCGCAGGATTATCAAGATGCAGCGAGCAGAGAAGATCATGATCTCTGCTGTCAAGCAGAGCCATAAGGCCTGGGCGCCACAGCTGAACGAAGTGATGACGTTTGCCGAATTCATAGCGCAGCCCTTCGAGGGCCGTAAGTACATCGCCCATTGCTATGAGGAAGTCGCGCGTACCTATTTATATAATGAGTTGCGCAAACCTGCCGACAGCGACGATGCCTTGGTGCTGATAGGTCCTGAGGGCGACTTCTCCATCGACGAAGTGCGCCAAGCCGTGGCCCACGGTTTCCAGTCCGTCCACTTAGGGAAGAGCCGCCTGCGTACGGAGACAGCAGGACTCGCGGCCGTCATGATGATGCAACTGGCGAAAGAATAAAATAAAAGATTAAATATTAAAGATTAAATAGTAAATATGGTCGGGAGTTTAAGAGCTATTTCGCCCAAGGGGTTGATGGCAGGTCTGTTCCTCTGCCTAACGCTGACTGTGATGTCGCAGACCACGATGCGTGACGTCTTCAAGCAGATGCCAGACAGCATCGTGCCCTATCTGACGGAGAACAACCGCCTTGACTTCATCGACTTCATCGATTCCAATATGAAGGCTGAGGTCACCAATGCCTTCGGAGGCAAGAGCGAGATGCAGAAGTTGACCGACGACTTCCTCTCACTTCATCTGAATGCTGCCGCCTCGATAGAGATGCGCCTGCTGGATGTCAAGGAACCTGTCGATAGTGTCAGCCGGATAGTCTGTCTTGTCAGCACCCTTGGCAGCGATGTACGCGAGAGCAAGGTGGCTTTCTACTCGCTGAAGTGGAATCCGTTGCCCACCGAACGTTACGTGCAGCTGCCCGCCGAGATGTTCGTCGCCAAGCTCTCCGATCAGGAACAGACTCTCACCGTCACCCGTGTCCACAAACTTGATGTCCCTGCCAACGAAGAACAGAAAGTATTGTCTGAAACGTCAACAATCCTTAAATGGACGGGAGTTTTTGTTAATAACAATTAAATTTGCGCTAAAATGCATATCAAAGCATTGCATGGAAGGAAATAATTACTATCTTTGCATGTGTGTTTTTCATGGTATTAGATTATTAAGGTTAATTTAAAAGATTGGTTGTCGTGAGACAATCAATTTTTTTTCCTTCCTCCGATAATAGCCGTTTAGCATGAATGGCTGATTGTTTGAAATTGTTAGAGGGAAGCGTCCCTCAGAATGGAAAAGGGAAAAAGGGAACCCGTTTGGGCTCCCTTTTATTGTTTGTTTGGAATAAATTATTGTTGTTTGTACTCTGCGGCAGTTATGCTTCAGGAATGACTGACACAACACTCTTGTCGCGCTTGCCCTTGTGGAACTGGACTGTTCCGTCGCAAAGAGCGTAAAGAGTATCGTCCTTACCCATAGCAACATTGTTGCCGGCGTTGTGCTTAGAGCCACGCTGACGAACGATGATGTTGCCTGCAACAACCTTCTGACCGCCGAAAATCTTAACGCCAAGTCGCTGAGCGGCTGACTCGCGTCCGTTCTTAGAACTACCTACACCTTTTTTATGTGCCATAATGCGTTCCTCCCTGATTTAAGCGATTACTGATTTAACTTCTACCTGGGTGTACTGCTGACGGTGACCGTTGCGCTTGCGAGAGTCCTTACGACGCTTCATCTTGAACACGATGACCTTCTCACCCTTTACGAGCGGATTAACCACTTCGCATACTACCTTAGCACCACTTACGGTGGGTGCACCTACCTGTACTGAACCTTCATTGTCGACAAGCAGTACCTTGTCGAATTCAACAGTCTTACCGGCCTCCACATCTTTCATGTGGTTCACGAAGAGCTTCTTGCCCTCCTCGACCTTGAACTGCTGACCGTTGATCTCTACAATTGCGTACATTGTTGTTTATTAATTGTTTAACGGGTTTTTCCGCATGGCGAGTTGCCTCGTGCAACTGCTTCGTTGAGCCACCACGGACTAAATCGGCCGCAAAGGTACGAAAAAGTGAGCAAAAAACCAAAAGAAATAATGTTTTTTTTGTTTTTTCGAACGAAAGTGCCTTCGAGGTTACACTCAAAGGT
>JAEEVT010000084.1 GCA_016291005.1 Prevotella sp.
ACATCCTGATTCGCGGCGAGGTCGTCTCCTGCGCCCCCTTCCTGAAGTTCCGCTGGCGTGAACAGGATGCCGATGCCGGCTACCAGGGCGAGTGGTTCACCGTGCAGACCCACCTCATTGGTGCCTACAACTTAGACAACATGCTGGCCGCCATCACCATCGGCTACGTCAACGGCGTACCTTTCGAGAGCATCAACCACGCACTGGAGAACTACGTGCCCACCAACAACCGCTCGCAGCTGACGAAGACGGAGAAGAACGACCTCATCGTCGATGCCTACAACGCCAACCCCACCTCGATGAAGGCCGCCATCGACAACTTCCGCTTAGTGGACGCCCCACGCAAGATGGCCATCCTCGGCATGATGGGCGAACTGGGCGACGTCTCGCAGGACGAGCACTGCAAGGTATTGGAACAGCTCCAGACCGCCCACTTCGACGAAGTCTGGCTGGTAGGCGAGGAGTTTGAGAAAGTGCTCCGTGCACAACCTTCGTCACTTAGCACGCTCAAGGTT
The DNA here is from genome assembly GCA_016291005.1 of Prevotella sp. Taxonomy (GTDB): domain Bacteria; phylum Bacteroidota; class Bacteroidia; order Bacteroidales; family Bacteroidaceae; genus Prevotella. Next base: position 516 of record JAEEVT010000084.1, read on the forward strand.
TTCCACGATGTCGAGGAAGTCAAGGCCGCCATCCAAGAGCACCAGCCAGAAGGTATGACCATCCTAATCAAGGGATCGAACAGCACCAAGCTTTTCCAACTGCCTGAACTGCTCTAAACAAAGAGTTCCTGGAGAACGCTGAGACTTTTGAGTTCAGGGAACTGGGGAATATGCAGGCGGTAGTAGTGGAGGAGGACGTCGACGATGCGGTTGCGGTCGTTGCGGTTTAGCTGAAAGACGTGCATCGTTGGGAAGTCCATTCGCATCAAGGTACGGATGCGCTGGGCGTCGTCGGGCTGAAGGAAGTCGCGATGCATGGGAACCTCCGAACAAAAGCGCCCCTCGCGCAGGTCGAAGAGGGGCCTACCCCCATCCCCTCCCCAAGGGAGGGGAGATTGATTGCCCTGTAGGGAGGGGGTGGGCTCCAGATTGGGAAAGAAACCTAAGAACTTCGACATACGCATGAGGAATGTCAGGTGGAAGTTGGCATAGCCTCCTGGAGCCATATCGAGCCACTGCATGGCGCCGCTGATGTAGGCAAACAACGGTTCGTCCTGCTGTTCTGAGCGCAGGGCGTGATACAGGAACTCCGCCACGAAGAGCGACAGCGCCAACTTCTCCGGCGAGAAAGGAATGGAGGCGTAGGGCGCCAAGAGTCGAGCGTCCTTCAACCGTTGCAACTGCACCCGCTGGCGCTGCTCGTATTCTATCTCCAACAGCGTCATCGGCTGGAAATACTGTTTCTTCAGCCGACCTTTTTGTGTTTTGGGCATAGTGGCAATGAGCGACAGCCGTCCTGTCTCCCTTGCAAACACGTCGATGATGAGTCTGGTCTCACCATATTTTAATGCGTGCAATACGATAGCCTCCGTTTTCAAATACGACCCTGCCACAGCTAACAACAGTCAAAAGTTAATCTTCGCGTACCTTAATAATATATAACGAATTCCTTAAACGTAAGGGCAAAATTACGAAGAATTGGGCAAAATTGAACGTTTTAGAAGAACGATTCACAATTTTTTTATTTTTCTTTGCTTAAATTAGAAAAAAAATGTATCTTTGCATAATTTTATTGCACTACCAAATAAAAATTATCAATAACTAAAACAACTAAAATGGACAGAAAACAGTATTTCAAGTGGATCTTCATGATCTGTTTAGTGGCTGGATTAGGTTCTTGTAACCTGGACATGCCGGTTGAGAAAAAAACGTCGTTCCAGACGATGAAGGTGAAGAAGCAGGACATCACCGTGCCTGTCAAGTTTAGCGCCAAGATGAAAGGTCGCACCGACGTGCTGATAACTCCTCAGGTGAGTGGTCAGCTGACACGCATAGCAGTCACCGAAGGTCAGTTGGTAAAGAAAGGTACAGTACTCTTTGTCATCGACCCCCGCAACGCGCAGCTTGACTTAGAGGCCGCCAACGCCAGCTTAGAGGCCGCGTTAGCCGCCGAGAGTTCAGCAAGACAAGAGTACGAGTCGACCAAGAATCTGTTTGAGAAGAATATCGTAAGCCAATATATGCTTACCGATGCCGAAAACTCCTACAAGCATGCCACGGCATCAGTCAAGCAGGCTCGTGCCACCGCAAACCGAGCCAGAGTGACCCTCGGATTCTGTACTATCACAGCTCCCGTGACCGGTATCATCGGTGAAAATCCTGTCCGTTCTGGCGAACAGGTCGCTCCCGGTTCGTCGCTGACTGTCGTTAGTGGCAACACCAATATGGACGCTGAGTTCTCGGTGACGGAAGCACTTATTGAACAAATGGTGCAGTATGGCCTGTCGACATCCGACGTGGACAAGTACATTGCCAATCTGCCTGACGTGACGTTTGTGATGAAAAACGGTACGGAGTATCCTCACAAAGGACGTATCACCAGCATGACGGGTGTAGTGAATGCATCCACGGGTTCGCTGTTGTGCAAGGCGTCTTTCCCCAACCCGAACGGTCACCTGTATTCCGGCATCCAAGGCACCGTGGTGCTGCCTTATTCCGAGAAGGACGTGATAATAGTGCCTCAGAATGCTGTGGTCAAGTTGCAGGACAAGTCGATGGTGTATAAGGTGAAGGCCGACAGCACGGCGACTGGCGTTGACGTGGACGTTGAGGACGTTGGTAACGGCAAGGACTACATCGTGAAGAGCGGTCTGAATGTCGGCGACGAGATTGTGAGTGTTGGCGCCAATAACGTCCAAGAAGGACAGAAAGTATTATTTAATGAGAAATGAGTAATTAGTGGTCTGATTACTAATTTGATAGTAGTATGAAGAATAATATATTCATCAACAAAACTGTGATGGCGTGTGCCATCTCGATAGTGATTGCGCTGGTGGGCTATATTTCGATGAGCACACTTGCTGTGGAGCAATATCCGGATATCGCGCCGCCTACGGTACAGGTCTCCACCAGCTATACCGGTGCCGACGAGAACACGGTGATGAAGTCGGTCATCCAACCGCTGGAGGAAGCCATCAACGGTGTGAACGACATGACCTACATGACCTCAAAAGCCTCGTCGAACGGTGAGGTGGAGGTCAACGTCTATTTCAAGCAGGGCACCGACCCCGACATGGCTGCTGTGAACGTGCAGAACCGCGTAACCCGTGCACAAGCCCTGCTGCCTGCCGACGTGAACAAGATAGGTGTGACGGTGGAGAAGCGCCAGAACAACATTCTGAGAATCTTCGCCGTGAAAAGTTCCGACGGCAAGTACGACGAGGACTTCGTCTCCAACTATGTCGATATCAACATCAAGCCGCGCCTGATGCGTATCACCGGTGTGGGTAACGTGCAGAGCTTAGGTAACACATACGCCCTGCGTATTTGGCTGAAGCCTGATGTGATGGCACAGTACGGCCTGACCCCCAACGACATCTTTGCAGCCATCGGCGGACAGAGCTTCGTGGCGGCTGTGGGTACGCTGGGCGAACTCTCGACCAACTCCTACCAGTACTCCATGCAGTACAAGGGTACGCTGAAGAGCGTCGATGAGTTCAACGACATCGTGCTGCGCACCAACGGTGGAGGCATACTGCACCTGAGCGACGTGGCCGAAGTTCAGATTGGTGCCATGAGCTACAACTTCACCTCCAACATCCAGAACAGCCCGGGTGCCTTGTTCATGGTGTTTGCAGCACCGGGTGCCAATGCCACCGAGGTGAACGCCAGCATCAGCAAGGCATTTGATGAGTTGAAAGACAAAATGCCTGCCGGTTTGGAGTTCGTGACCCTGATGACCAGCGACGACTTCTTGTTCGCCGCCATCCATAATGTGGTTGAGACGCTCATCATCGCTATCATCCTCGTGGTGCTCGTGGTGTTCTTCTTCCTGCAGAACTTCAAGGCCACGGTTATCCCCTCCATATCTATTATTGTGTCGCTGTTAGGTACCTTTGCCATTGTCAAGATGGCAGGCTTCTCGCTCAACATCCTGACGCTGTTTGCCCTGGTGCTCGCCATCGGTACGGTGGTCGATGACGCCATCGTGGTGGTCGAGGCTGTCATGGCGAAGATGGAGAATGGTATCAGCGATGCCCGTGAGGCCACCCGCCAGGCCATGAACGAGGTGTCGGTGGCCGTGGTCTCGTGTACATTAGTATTTATGGCGGTGTTCATTCCCGTGACCTTTATGCCCGGTACTTCTGGCACATTCTTCACCCAGTTTGGTGTGACCATTGCCTCGTCCGTTGGTCTGTCGTGCGTCTCGGCCCTGACGCTCTGCCCGGCACTCTGTGCCATCATGATGAAGGCAACGAACGGCAAGAAGGAGGGCAAGAGCCTGATCTACTATACCAAGAAGGCTTACGAAGTGAGCTATAATGCCATCTACAACAAATACAGCAAGAGCGTTCAGAAGTTCATCAAGCGCCCTATTCTGGCGTGGAGCCTGTTGGCTGTCGCCGCCGTACTGCTGGTGTTCTTCATGAAGAGTCTGCCGTCAGGCCTCGTGCCACAGGAGGACCAGGGCGTGTTCCTCGCCGAGCTGCGTGCTCCGGAAGGCACCACTCTGAAGCAGACCCGTGAGATGGTGAAACAAGTGGAGGAGAAGGTGAAGAAAATTCCTGAGTTAGAGAGCTTTGCCGTATGCTGCGGTTACGGTATGTACTCAGGAGCCGGTTCCAATTTCGCCACGCTCGTCGTCCGTCTGAAGAACTGGGACGAGCGTCCTGGCATGAACCATCTGCTGAAGCTCGTCATGTATCGTTTCTACTTTGACTGTGAGGACATCAAGGACGTCCAGGTGATGCCCTTCGAGATGCCCCAGATTCCCGGTTATGGTACGAGTAACAGTATAAGTCTCGTGGTGGAAGACCCCACCGACGGCAACCTGTCAGAATTTGCCAAGCAGACCGAGAATTTCCTTGCCAAATTGTCCGAGCGGCCAGAGATTGCTTCCGCAATGTCAACCTACTCTGAGCGTTTCCCGAAATTTCAGGTCGATGTTGATGCTGCCCAGTGCGACCGTTCCGGCGTGTCACCTGCCGATGTGCTCAATACGCTGGGTACTTTCTGCGGTGGTGCGTACATCGGCAACTTCAACCAGTTCGGTAAGGTTTACCGCATCATGGCTGCTTCATCGCCCGAATATCGTCTTGACCCCTCGTCACTGAACAATATTTTTGTGCAGGTGAAGGACGGCAAGATGGCGCCTATCTCTGAGTTCGTATCGTTGAAGAAGATTGTCGGTCCTGCCAACATCGAGCACTTCAACCTGTTCCAGAGCATTACCTGCTACATTGAAGCCGGTAGCGGGTATACTGAGGGTGACGCCCACAAAGCCATCGCCGAGGTGTTTAAGGATGAGATGCCCAGCACGGCAGCCTACGAGTACAGCGGTATGTCACGTGAGTTGGAAGAGGCCGCCGGTTCAAATGCCACCGCCTTCATCTATGTCATCTGTGTCATCCTCATCTACCTCATCTTAGGTTCACTCTACAACTCCTGGTTCACGCCGCTGGCTGTGCTCTTCAGCGTACCCTTCGGACTGATGGGAGCCTTTGTGTTTGCCTATCTCGGCTATTTGAACGAACTGCCGGGCATGGACAACAACATCTACCTGCAGACGGGTGTCATCATGCTTATCGGACTGCTGGCCAAGACGGCCATCCTGATAACGGAGTTCGCCAGCGAGCGCCGTGCCCAGGGTATGACCATCGTCGATGCGGCCTTCGAGGCTTGTAAGGAGCGCTTGCGCCCCATTCTGATGACCGTTGCCACGATGATTATCGGTATGATACCGCTCGTCATCGAGGGTGGCGCCGGAGCCAACGGTAACCGTGCCCTCGCCCTCGGCGTCATCGGTGGTATGGGCATCGGTACACTGGCCCTCCTCTTCGTCGTCCCCACCTTCTTCATCATATTCCAGAAGCTGCACGAGCGGTTCCAAGGCAAAGAAATTGTGGAAAATGTAGAAATGTAAGAATTATAAAATGTAAGAATGCTCTATGAAACGGAATAACTCTTTAATTTCTAAATTGTTTGGTTTTTACATTGCGTCAGCTGTAATGCTGCTGATGCTGTCGGGCTGCGGCCTATATAATAAATATGAGAAGACCGTTGAGGATCCTACCAATTCCTTCGGCACTACACAGGATGTCATTTCGGCCACGAGCGAGACCTCTATCGCACAGATGTCGTGGCGCGAGTTCTTCACTGACCCGTTGCTGCAGCAGTTGATTGAGCAGGCTCTGGCCAATAATACCGACCTGAACTCTGCCCGTATCAACATCGAGAAGAGCCAGATAGCTTTGAAGACCAAGAAGCTGGCCTTCCTGCCGTCGCTTTACTTCGCACCGCAGGGTTCTCTCTACAGCTTCGACGGGGCCAAGCCCACGAAGAGCTATACACTGCCGCTCGATGTTTCCTGGGATATCGACGTATTCGGTTCGTTGACGAACAAAAAGCGTGCTGCCAAGGCCGCCCTGCTGCAGGCACAGATGACTGAGGAGTCCACACGTTCCAACCTCATCAGCACCATCGCACAAGAATACTTCTATCTCCAGCTGCTCGACCGCGAACTGGACATCCTGATGAAGACCGACAGTCTGTGGAAAGCATCGTTGGACACACAACAGGCACTCTTCGAGAATGGTCAGGCCTACTCTACGGCAGTCAACCAGCAGGAGTCGTCGTGGCTCGACGTGAAGCTTCAGATTGTCAGCATCCGCCGCAGCATCAGAGCTACGGAGAACGAGATATGCAGCCTGCTGTGCATCACCCCGCAGCACATCGAGCGTGCCCACTGGGAAGCAGAAGCCGAATATCACTCCTCGGCAGAGAACAAACGGTTGTTCGAGGAGCAGTACATGAAAATCGGTGTGCCTGCCATGATGCTGGAGCATCGCCCCGACATCCGTCTGGCCAACTACTACATGGAGGAAGCCTTCTATAACACGCAGGCCGCCAGAGCTGCCTTCTTCCCCAGCATCACGCTGACGGGAGAGGCCGGCTGGTCAAACAATAGCGGACTCGTCAATCCAGCCAAGCTGCTGTGGCAGGTTGTCGGTTCACTCTCGCAGCCTATCTTCGCCCGTGGTCAGATCAACGCCAACTACAAGATAAGCAAGCTGACTGAGGAGAACTTGAAGAAGAAGTATGTGCAGGCCGTTATCGACGCCGGCAACGAGGTGAACGAGGCTATTGCCGACTGTCAGACCGCCCGCGAGAAGCACGAATACTACCACCGTCAGGTAGAGGTGCTCCACGAAGCCTACAATGGCACTCACGAACTGATGGACAACGGCAAGGCCAGCTACCTTGAGGTGCTCACAGCCCAAGAGAGCCTGCTCTCGGCGCAGCTCAACGAAGCCTCGAACATGTACAACGGTGCCCAGGCTATCATTTCCCTTTACATTGCCCTCGGCGGCGGCACGAAGTAAAGGTAATGTAAAAGTAAAAAGGTAAAAAAGTAAAAAGGTAAAAACAGGAAATAAGGAAGTAGCATGTCACAGCTCGAGCCCCTCATAGCCGACCTTGCGCTGATCCTGATCTGTGCAGGTGTCATGACGCTCCTTTTCAAGAGCCTTAAACAGCCTATTGTGCTGGGGTACATTGTAGCAGGATTCCTCGCCTCGCCGAACATGCCCTACATGCCCAGCATTACTGATGGGCACGGCGTACATGTCTGGAGTGAGATTGGCGTCATCTTCCTGCTGTTCGCCCTTGGTCTGGAGTTCTCGTTCAAGAAAATCCTGAAGATGGGTGCAGCCCCGATTATTGCCGCCATCGCCATTATCCTTTGTATGATGTATGTCGGCTCGCTCACGGGTCACCTCTTTGGCTGGAGCGACATGGACTGTATCTATCTTGGTGGTATGCTGGCCATGTCATCGACCACGATTATCTTCAAGGCCTTCGACGACATGGGACTGAGAGAGAAGCGTTTCGCCGGGCTCGTGCTTAGCGTGCTCATCATCGAGGACATCCTGGCTATCGTGTTGATGGTGATGCTCTCCACGCTGGCCGTCAGCAAGGAGTTCGAGGGTACACAGATGCTGACGTCTATCCTGCAGTTAGGATTCTTCCTGGTTCTATGGTTTGTGGTGGGCATCTTCCTTATCCCACTCTTTTTGAGGAAGGCAAAGCCGTTGATGAACGAAGAGACTTTGCTCATCACGGCCCTGGCCCTCTGTTTCGGCATGGTGGTGTTTGCCTCTGCTGTAGGTTTCTCCGCTGCGTTCGGAGCCTTCGTCATGGGCAGCATCCTGAGCGAGACCGACGAGGGCAAGACCATTGAGCACTTGGTTTCTCCCGTCAAGAATCTCTTTGGCGCCATCTTCTTCGTGTCTGTCGGTATGATGGTCGATGTGTCGCTCATCATCGAGTATATTGTGCCCATCCTCTGCATCGTCGCCGCCATCATGTTGGGACAGACCTTGCTGAGCACATGTGCATTCCTTATCTCCGGTCAGACGCTGAAGACTGCCATGCAGTCCTCATTCTCGCTGACTCAGATTGGTGAGTTCGCCTTCATCCTGGCCACCTTAGGCACGTCGTTGCACGTCACCAGCGATTTCCTCTATCCCATCGTTGTGGCCGTGTCTGTCTTCACCACCTTCACTACACCTTATATGATTAGGCTGGCGGAACCTGCCTACAACGTGGTGGCTCGCATCCTGCCGGAACGGTGGAGGACAAAGTTGGAAAGCAACAGTACCGAAGAAGTGGAAGAGACCGAGACCGACGAGATGCGTCAGCTCTGGAGAACGGAATTCAAGCGTTTTGTCTTAATCATGCTTATCAATAGCGTGCTCTGTCTGGCCATCATCGCCATCATGTACTATTACGGAGCGCCACCGATTTACAAATTGCTGCCTGAGCCTTGGTCTGGCATCGTCACTGCCTTTGTCACGCTGTCCATCAGTGGACCTTTCCTCTGGGCGCTAATGCGCCGGGGCGGCAATAGCGAAAACGTCAACAAGCTCTGGTACGAAGGCGGACGTGTCGAACGCATCAAGATTTCGGCATTTGCCATTCTGCGTCTGGCCGTCGGCGCCGCCTTCATCGCCTATATCATCGGCAATACGTTGCCAAAGAGTGGCTTGCTCGGCATATTCGCCGTTATAGCCATTGCGCTCTACATCTTCTTGTCGCCAAGACTTGAGAAACGAAGCAACAAGTTGACTCAGACTTTTACTGAGAATCTGAAGATTGAAGATTAAAAGTCCTTTTTGACGGGAAAAATGAAAAATCTCGTCAATTTGTTTGGCGGTCTGCATTATTCTTCGTACCTTTGCAGCCGTTCAGAGGAATGAGAGACTCCGCGGAGTCTCTCATTCTTGCATTATTTGAGAGAATTGAAGTTTTTGTAGTATTGATTATATGATAGAGAAGAAAACTATTGAGAAAGCTGTTGAAGAGTGGTTGCAGAAGGGCGACTACTATCTGGTGGACGTTGAGATGACGCCGGACGACCGTATTGTAATTGAAATAGACCATGCCGACGGCGTGTGGATTGAAGACTGTGCAGACCTGAGCCGCCACCTGCAGGAGACGCTGGGCGAGGAGCTTGGCGACTATGAGTTGGAGGTGGGCTCGGCAGGCATCGGTCAGCCGTTCAAGGTGATGAGGCAATATGTAAACCACATCGGCAAAGAAGTGGAAGTGCTTCAGAAAAACGGCCAAAAGGTGCAGGGCATCCTGAAGGAGGTCGATGAGACCGCTGCAACGTTTGTCGTCACCGTCAAGGAGAAGCAGCAGGTGGAGGGTAAGAAGCGCCCCGTGCTGGTGGACGTTGACAAGGCGTTCGCCGTCAGCGACGTGAAGTACTGCAAGTACCTATTGAACTTTAAATAAAAAACAAGATATTATGGCAGTAAAGAAAGCGAAGGGTCCGTCGATGATTGAGACCTTTCAGGAATTTAAAGAGACAAAGAACATTGACCGCACGACTCTGGTGAGCGTGCTGGAAGAGAGTTTCCGCAACGTCATCGCCAAGATGTTCGGCAGCGACGAGAACTTCGACGTCATTGTGAACCCCGACAAGGGTGACTTCGAAATTCACCGCAACCGTATCGTGGTGGCCGACGGTGAAGTACAGGACGAGAACAAGGAGATTGCCTTGAGCGAGGCTCAGAAGATTGAGCCCGACTACGAGATTGGCGAAGAGGTGTCAGAGGAGGTGGAGTTCCAGAAGTTTGGCCGCCGTGCCATTCTGAACCTGCGCCAGACGCTGGCCTCGAAGATTCTGGAGCTGGAGCACGACTCGCTGTACCAGAAGTACAAGGACAAGGTGGGACAGATTGTTGCCGCCGAGGTGTACCAGATGTGGAAGCGCGAGGTGCTGCTTATTGACGACGAAGGCAACGAGCTGCACTTGCCGAAGAGCGAGCAGATTCCTGCCGACAACTATCACAAGGGCGAGACTGTTCGCGCCATCGTCAAGGAGGTGCAGAACGAGAACAACAACCCGCGCATCATCGTCAGCCGTACATCGAACCAGTTCTTAGAGCGTCTGTTGGAGGCCGAGGTTCCTGAGATTCAGGACGGACTGATTACTATCCGCCGCATTGCCCGCATGCCCGGCGAGCGAGCCAAAATTGCCGTCGAGAGTTACGATGACCGCATCGATCCTGTAGGAGCCTGCGTTGGTGTCAAGGGTAGCCGTGTTCACGGCATCGTCCGCGAGATGTGCAACGAGAACATCGATGTCATCAACTACTCCAGCAACATGCAACTGTTTATCCAGCGCGCCCTCAGCCCCGCCAAGGTCACCAGCATCACGCTGAACCCCGAGGAGCACAAGGCTGAGGTGTACCTGCAGCCCGAAGAGGTTTCGTTGGCCATCGGTAAAGGTGGTCTGAACATCAAACTCGCCTCGATGCTGACGGAATACACCATCGACGTCTTCCGCGTAGTCAGCGAGAACGAGGCCGACGAGGATATCTATCTGGACGAATTTGCCGACGAGATAGACCAGTGGATTATCGACTCTATCAAGGCCATCGGTCTGGATACCGCGAAGTCCGTGCTCAATGCTCCTCGTGAGATGCTCATCGAGAAGGCCGACCTGGAAGAAGAGACTGTCGACCACGTAATTGAAGTCCTCAAGGCAGAGTTTGAATAACAATCTTTAAATTTTTCAAATTGTAATTAAATGGGAATAAGATTAAATAAAGTATTATCAGAACTGAACATCGGACTCCAGACGGCGGTAGACTTCCTGCGGAAGAAGAACGACCTTGGCGAGATTAAGGAGGATACCACTCCCAATACCAAGATTTCTGACGAGCAGTACGAAGCCTTGGTCGGACAGTTCAGTACCGACAAGGACGTCAAGACCAAGGCCGATCAGCTGTTCTCTAAGAAGCCCAAACAGGAGAAGAAGGTGGAGAAGAAAATCACCTCTGCCGAGGAACTGCTGGAACCCCGTCAACAGCTCAAGCCGCTGGGTAAGATAGACCTGGACAATATTGGTAAACCCAAGACCGTTGAGCCAGAGTCAAAACCAGAACCCAAGCCAGAGCCTGTTGCCGCTGTAGAGCCAGAGTCTCAGCCTGAGATTGCGGAAGAAGCAATCGCAGAACCAGAACCTGCTTCTATGGTAACCGCCGAGCCGGCAGAAGATTCCAAGGAAACACAGGAAGTTCCAGAGGCTCCGGAGACTCCAGAAGAATCTGAAGCCTTGGACGACGCCCTACAGGAAGAACAGTCCAAGTCTCCGACGCTGGCCAAGACACCCGGTGACCTGAAGGCGGCACAAAATGCGCCTCAGCTCAATGTGGTTGGCAAGATAGACCTTGACAGCCTGAATCAGAGTACACGTCCCAAGAAGAAGTCGAAGGAAGAGCGTCGCAAGGAACGTGAGGAAAAGGCTGCCGGCGAGCGTAAGAAGCGTGAGCGCATCCGTCAGGGACGTGTCGATATCGAAGCTGCTGCCAAGCAGGCCAGCAAGAACGAGAAGAACGACAAGAAGAATAAGCAGCAGAACGGCAACCAGCAGCAGAACCAGCAGCAGGGCAAGAAGAACAAGAAGAACCGTCCTGTGAAGCCCCTTGAGGTGGACGACGAAGAGGTAGCACGCCAGGTGAAAGAGACCTTGGCCCGTCTGACATCGAAGAGCCAGAACAAGAAAGGTGCCAAGTACCGTCGTGAGAAGCGCGACGCCGTTCAGGAGCGCATGAGCGAGGAAATGGCCGCCGAGGCAGCACAGAGCAAGGTGCTGAAGCTGACGGAGTTCGTGACCGTCTCAGAGTTGGCTACGATGATGAACGTCGGCGTCAACCAGGTCATCGGTACCTGTATGTCTATCGGCATCATGGTGTCTATTAACCAGCGTCTGGATGCCGAGACCATCAATATCGTTGCCGACGAGTTCGGTTTCACCACCGAATATGTCAGCGCTGAGGTGCAAAACGCCATTACCGAAGAGGAGGATGACGAGAACGACCTGATTTCTCGTGCTCCCATTGTGACCGTCATGGGCCACGTTGACCATGGTAAGACATCGCTGCTCGACCACATACGCAATACCAACGTCATTGCAGGTGAGGCCGGTGGCATTACCCAGCACATCGGTGCCTATAACGTCAAGTTGAAGGACGGCCACAGCATCACTTTCCTCGATACCCCAGGTCACGAGGCCTTCACCGCCATGCGTGCTCGTGGTGCCCAGGTGACGGATATCGCCATCATCATCGTGGCTGCTGACGACAGCGTAATGCCTACCACCAAGGAGGCCATTGCCCATGCCCAGGCTGCCAACGTGCCGATGGTGTTTGCCATCAACAAGATAGATAAGCCCGGTGCCAACCCCGACAAGATTCGCGAGGACCTGGCCAACATGAACCTCCTGGTCGAAGACTGGGGTGGTAAGTACCAGTGTCAGGAAATCTCTGCCAAGAAGGGCATCGGCGTCTATGAACTGTTAGAGAAGGTACTCCTTGAGGCCGAGATGCTCGACTTGAAAGCCAACCCCAACCGCAAAGCTACGGGTAGCATCATCGAGTCGTCGTTGGACAAAGGCCGCGGCTACGTGTCGACTGTCCTTGTGTCTAACGGTACACTGAAGATTGGCGACATCGTGGTGGCCGGTACCAGCTACGGACGCATCAAGGCTATGTTCAACGAACGTAACCAGCGCATCGAGAAGGCCGGTCCTGCCGAGCCCGCCATCATTTTAGGTCTGAACGGTGCTCCTACTGCCGGTGACTCCTTCCACGTGATGGAGACTGAGCAGGAGGCTCGCGACATTACCAACAAGCGTACTCAACTGCAGCGTGAACAGTCGTTGCGCACCACGACGAAGCTTGGACTCGACGAGTTGTCGCACCGCATCGCTCTGGGTGAGTTCCACGAGTTGAACATCATCGTCAAGGGTGATACCGATGGTTCTATTGAGGCTCTCTCCGACTCGTTCATCAAGCTCTCGACAGAAAAGGTGCAGGTCAACGTCATCTCGAAGGCCGTGGGTCAGATCTCAGAGAACGACGTCATGCTGGCCTCCGCTTCGGAAGCCATCATCGTCGGTTTCCAGGTGCGTCCCTCTGCCGATGCCCGCCGTCTGGCTGAGCGTGAAGGCGTAGAGATTAACACCTATTCTATTATATATGATGCCATCGACGAAGTGAAATCTACCATGCAGGGTATGCTTGACAAGGTGAAGAAAGAAATAGTCACCGGTGAGATTGAAGTTAAGCAGGTGTTCAAGATTTCGAAGGTCGGAACTGTTGCCGGCGGTCTGGTGACCGATGGTAAGGTGCACAACAAGGACAAGGCCCGAGTGGTGCGTGATGGTATCGTCGTACACACTGCCGCCATCGAAGCCCTGAAGCGCTATAAGGACGATGCCAAGGAAGTGGCTACCGGTCTGGAGTGCGGTATTTCGTTGGTCAACTTCAACGACATTCAGGTGGGCGACATCATTGAGACCTTCACTGAGATCGAGGTGGAACAGAAGCTTTGAGAAATGAATAATTGAAGTTTTGAGGAATTCATCATTCATAATTATAATTGATAACACAAAAAATGGCTGAATTAGAAGTAAAGAATCTCGAACAGGTTGTTGTTCGGTTCTCTGGAGACTCCGGCGACGGCATGCAGCTGGCCGGAAACATCTTCTCTACTGTCAGTGCGACAGTAGGAAATGGTATTTCTACATTCCCAGACTATCCTGCCGACATTCGCGCCCCACAAGGGTCGTTGACAGGTGTCTCCGGATTTCAGGTTCACATTGGTGCCGGCAAGGTGTACACTCCTGGCGACCAGTGCGACGTATTAGTGGCTATGAATGCTGCCGCCTTGAAGACGCAGTATCGTTATGCCAAACCCGGTGCAACCATTATCATCGACACCGACTCTTTTGGTCCGAAAGACCTGGAGAAGGCTCAGTTTGCTACGGCTGACTACCTCGGTGAGATGAACATCGATCCCGACCGCGTTATCCAGTGTCCGCTGACCACGATGGTTAAGGACGCGCTGAAGGACTCCGGAATGGACAACAAGGCCATGCTGAAGTCGCGTAACATGTTTGCATTAGGACTGGTGTGCTGGCTCTTCGACCGCGATCTGGAACTGGTGAGCAACTTCCTACGCGAGAAGTTCGCCAAGAAGCCCGCCATTGCCGAGAATAACATCAAGGTGGTGCAGGCTGGCTACGACTACGGTCACAACACACATTCCAGTGCCACAAACGTCTATCGTATCGAGTCGAAGGAGAAAGTTCCCGGACGCTACATGGACATTACGGGTAACAAGGCTACGGCCTACGGACTCATTGCCGCTGCCGAGAAGGCTGGTTTGCGTCTGTATCTTGGCTCCTATCCTATTACTCCTGCTACCGATATCCTGCACGAGCTGTCGAAGCATAAGTCGTTCGGCGTCATCACCGTACAGTGTGAGGACGAG
>JAEEVT010000085.1 GCA_016291005.1 Prevotella sp.
ACATTCTGTTCTACCCGAGCTGTTTTCTCACGCATCTCATTTCTTGTTGATAGTCAAGGAATTGTTAATCCTCTTATGGTTCAAAGTCTTGAGAAATCAAGACGCAATGAAGTGCTTAGGAATATGCTCTCTTTGGGGGCAGGAATCCGACAACTGTCAAGACTAACTGGTGTTTCGTTTGGAGTAATTCAAAAGTTGGCAAAATGATCAGAAGAACCGACCCCATGATCTCAAAAGTGATCAGTAGAACCGACCCCATGATCCTGTAATCTTAAATGACCAAACAATTTACACAAAATATGATCACAAGTACCGACCTTGATCCTAAAGAATGGGATAAGTCACGTTGCTATTATGTATAGTTGTAGTGTCCGGTCATTTTCCTAATGCGTTGGACGATGGATGAACGGATATGTGCGATGTTGCCGTATCTTAGGTTGCGACAGAGTTCCTCCAGGCTGCGTGCCACCTTTATCCAAGGATGTTCCCATGCCATGATACGAAACACCCGTTTCTTGTATTCCACGTTCTCAATTATGTAACGAGGATGGCGCAAGGGGAAGGTCACGTCGTAGGCAGGCATGGTAACAAGCTGCTGTATGCGACGGGGCAGTGTCCTAAGTTCAGCATTGTAGTGTGCTGCGTCTGCCGACACCGCCGTGTTTTGTATCATATTGCGGGTAGGAACGATGGTCAGGCCGTTGTTCAGCGTGATGGCCGACCAAAACACAGTCTCGTAGATGGGTATCTGCAGGTTCTGGTGTTTCCGTATGACCTTTATCATTTCTTTCCAGCCCTGTCGTCGGTTGTTCAGACAGGCCTTTAGCTGGTGCAGGTTGAATGCGTCATCGAGCACGGAATAATGTGCATCCCACTGGCTGACGACCCTTCGCCACGATGCCCATCCCCAGATGGAAAAGACGGTTGTGAAGAGATAATCGTAGGGTGCATCAGTCTGCACCTCATGATTGAAACCACAAATCATCCAGATGCGCTGGTCGTGCTCGTAACGATGGAGCATTTCCGTACAAAAGTGAACAAACGTGATGGCTGGCGTAGAGTCGTCCTCCAGCACGATGCATTTGTCGTGCAGGCCGAAAGCCCATTGCTGTGAGTCGTAGCTTGCAGCCCACACCCCTTTGTTCCGTGCTTGGTAGTTGCGCTGCACGTCGCACTGCCAGTCTATCTGGTCGTCGGCCACAATGCGCCGGGTAGCCTCTGTCTTAGGGATGTCAGCTTCGTTGCGCGGTCCGTCCTGATAGAGAAACAGATGGGCAGGACGGGCCTTGCGAATGGCATCGAATGTGTGCTGCAGGACTTCTGTCCTGTTGAAGAAGAGCAGTAATACGGCAACGTCGTTTTCTGCTGGTGGTAATTGTTTTATTTGCATACTTTTTGTTTACATTTGTTTAGTAATCCAGCCGGTGAACAGCCAGTTTCCCATAACGAGCTCAACTTCGTAGTCGCCGTGTAGATCAGGGGACGGTTTCTGACTCCCTATTCCTTTTCACCTTCCATGAGTTTGAGCAGTTCTGCCCGATAGCCATGGGGATCGAAACTTAGTCCAGTCTTGACCAGTTTCTTTGCCAAATTAAGGTCTGCATTGCCTTTATAAGGTGAGTTGCGCAGTATCATGCCATAGGCGGCGACACCTGCAGCAAAATAATATTCGTTAGATCGACTGTTCTTATCTGTAATCTGGTTAGCGGTCAGTTTCAGCTGTAAGGGCTGGCTCTCGCTCTGCAACGATTTCTTATAACGGAAATCGAAGGTGGCAAAGGCCTTGTTGGCATCCGCATGCTTCAACGCACCATTGTCTATCACCAACTCGTAGAGAGCAGTGATGGTCTGTCCAGCGCCAATCTCGCCAGCATCCTTCTTGTCGTCCTCGAAGTCCTCGCTGTTCATAACGCGGTTTTCGTAACCTATCAGACGATACTCGCTGACAATATCCTTATTGAACGTCACCTGGCACTTGGAGTCGTTGGCCACGCTGACGAAGCGCTCACGTTCGTGGACAAACACTTTCATCATCTCATCCTCGCAGTCTATATAATGATAGGTGCCATTGCCTGCGTTGCTGATTTTCTCCATCATGGCGTCATTCAGGTTGCCGGAACCAAAGCCGAGACAGGTCATATAGATGCCCTTTTTAGCATAGTTCTCTACCATCTCCACCAATGCATTGTCACTTGTGACACCTACGTTGAAGTCGCCGTCGGTACCCATGATGACGCGATTGTTGTACGACGGGTCGTAGTTGGCTAATGCCTCATCGTAGGCCATTTGCATAGCTTGGCCACCGGCAGTACATCCGCTGGCGGATAATTTGCTGATGCAACTCTTTATCTTGGCAGCGTCCTTGACAGGTGTTGACTCCAGCAGTTTCTCCACTTCGCCAGAATATGTAATGATAGAGATCCGGTCATCTACATTCAATTGGTCCACCAACGTACTCAGTCCCGTCTTGAGCAGAGGCAGCTTATCATTGCTATTCATAGAACCAGAGACATCAATAAGGAATACATAGTTGGCTCGTGGTGTCTCGTTAGCCTTCAGTTCCTTGCCCTTAATACCAAGGCGCAGCAATTGGTGCTCCTTGTTCCACGGACACTCGCCCACCTCAGCATTGATGGCAATAGTCTCGCTGCCATTCGGTGAGGCGTAGTCGAAGGTGAAGTAGTTCAAGAACTCCTCAATTCGCACACTTGCTGGTTCGATGTTCCAACCATTATTCTTGTAGCGTCGCATGATGGCATACGAGGCTCCGTCGGCATCGACAGAGAAGGTGGAGACGCTCTGCTGCGACGTCTTCACGAAGGGATTGTCGGCAAACTCCCCAAACCTGTCACCACCTTGGGCAAAAATGCCGCCGCCATCGTTAGGATAGCCACCCTTGTCTCCCTTATCTCCTTTGGCCCCCGTAGCTCCAGTAACTCCCGTATTTGGGTCAATTTCGTAAACATAGCTCTCATCCTCTAAACCACCCGTGTTGCATCCCACAGTCAACAGGCTTATGACAGCCAGACCGATAATGATAGAATTCTTTTTCATACCTTTCTTATTTTAATGTTGCGTTTGAATGTTGTTCTGTCGCTTAAACGGCCATGGCACATAATCCTTGCAGTTGCTTTGTGCAAAAAGTGTTAATTAAAAAAATATGCTCTCTCAAGTGCAAGATTTTGATGTTTCTCCGTTATATCAATAAAATAGTACTGAAGAAATATGAGAAGAATTGTAATTACGATGCGTCTGTTGGCTGTATGGATGACTGCCATACTCTTCTTTGCCTCCTGTTCGAGAGGTGGTGATGATGTTTCATATCTCCTACCTGATTACCAAGGAGAACAAGGCAACAATGGTGCCACAGGAGACAAAGGAGACAAAGGCGGTAATGAGAGGATGATTTACGATGGCGAATGGACTGTCAACAAGCAGGTAGTGGATACAGCTCGTATCGAGTTAGATGACAAAATGACGCTCCGTTTACCTGAAGACTTTCTAATCCGTCTCTGCTTCCCTGACAAGAGTGGAGAAGCAACGCCTCAGCCCAAAGGTCAGACAATGGAGATTTTTTTCTCACGACAAGGCTACTCATCTCAGACGGAACTCTATTACTTCATTCCATGTTACGTTGATAATAATGAAGATGAGTTCCATTATAGTTCGGGCTATTTCTACGTCACTATAGATGGCACCAACTACCGTATAGACCTTTTGTGTAGTGAGACTGGCAACATGATTTTCCGTCGGGACACACTTCAGTGGACGGTAGGAATTTCTTTCAAAAAGATCCTTGTCACTAATATGAGTACAAATTGGAAGGTAAAATATCCGCTGATTGATACGGTCACTATTTACTATAACACCAAACAGCGCATCAAGTAATAGAAAACTGAGAATAAACCATTGACGGTTTGGAGACAGAGCGACAATTGTTAGAGGCGATAAGAAGCGGCGAGCGCGCAGCACTACGCAGACTCTACGACCGCTATGCTGACTATGCTATGGCCATCGGTCTGAGGTATATCCCTGAGCGTGATGCCGTACGTGACGTCCTGCAAGACAGTTTCGTAAAGATTCTGACCTCCATTGTGCAGTTCAAATATCACGGCGAGGGTTCTTTGAAAGCCTGGGTGAGCAGAATTGTCAGCAACCGTGCCGTGGACTATCTGCGCGAAAACCGACGTTTCGTCTTTGTCAGCGGCATTCCAGACGAGCCTGATGACAGTATGCTTGACGGTTTCCCTGTCGAAATGTCAGGCGCCATGCCCTCAGGGATACCTCCAGACAAACTGGTGGAGATGATAGGCCGACTACCCGCCAACTACCGCACCGTACTCAATCTCTTCATCTTCGAAGAACGACCACATAAAGAGATTGCTCAGCTGTTAGGCATCAAAGAAAGCACTTCTGCCTCATTGTTCTTTAGGGCCAAGAAGATGCTGGCACGAATGATCAGGGAAGAATTGAAGGATTGAAGAACTGAAGAATTGAAAGCTTGAAGAATTGATAATAAACTAAATATGAAACAGGACGAGTGGACACAACAACTGTATGACAAGTTAGCGCAGCACGAAATTGCTGCGCCAGACGACTTGTGGGCAGACATCGAGGCTGCACTCCAGCAACAACAGACTGCTGCGAGCCACTCCCAGACCTCTAAGACTAAGAAGTCTTCACGGTCCCGTTTCGTTGCCTTGCGGCGCTGGGCGGTTGCAGCAGCATTCGCAGCAATGGCTCTTGGCGGTGGCGTGCTCTGGTGGTCTCAGAGCAACTATCAGGCAGAAGTGTCACAAGAACAAGTCGCATCAGTAGATAGTCAAAATAACAATGACACCATCGATGATTCTGAATCCAATACACTTCTTGCAGAAACCTCAACACCGCCCAGTACGTATGTTCCCAAGAATCAAAGTGTATCACAGGAACCCCTCATCGAAACCTCTTCCGATATTGTTTCACCAGCCGAGACCTCTTCCGATAATGTTTCCACAGTCGAGACCTCTACTGACATCGCATCCCCTGCCGATGCTTCCACTACGCCCAGCACCCAACACCCTGCACCCAGCACCCAACGCCCAACACCCATCATTCATCACCTAAAACCCACCTCCCGCCGTCCTTCCATCAGCCTTTTTGCCATGAACGGCTTCAGCTCTCAGAGTAGTCGCAATGGCATCCTGATGGCACCGTCATTGGTCAACCAATACTCCGATACCTATGCTAACAGCGATGCGGTAGCAGCCCGTCGTTATGACATTTTCCAATTGGATGGCTACGAGGAACGCCAGCATCACGACCTTCCTCTTTCTTACGGTCTGACGGTAAGCTATCCACTCACAGAACGTCTGTCGCTGACAACGGGTGTGACCTATACCAAACTTCGGTCAAACTTCACACAGGTGATGCGTAGCATGCAGATTCAACGGGAACAGACCCTGCACTATGTCGGCATACCACTCACCGCTAACTATCAGTTGTGGAGTCTTTCTTCTTCCGTCCTCCACTTGCCGTCTTCCTTACAGACATACGTCTCTGCTGGTATCAAAGCCGACTGGAACGTAGCCACACACTTAGAGACAGAGGGCGTCGTCCAGCAACTGCCCAAAGACCGTCTGCAGTGGTCGTTGAACGGCAGTTTAGGCGTACAATATGACATCGTGCCACAGTTAGGAGTCTATGTGGAGCCTGGCCTAACCTGGTATCCAGACAACGGTAGCTCCCTGCAGAACTATTTCAAGTACAAGCCCTTGAACTTCAGCCTGCAATTAGGCCTGAGGCTAAATTTGGAGCGTTAAAGCCCCGATATTCTAACGCACACTAATGGTAGGTTCGATGGTAGGTTGTTAGGTCGGTTTCAAAATTCCTCCGATTTCAGGTCAGAATGCGCGGTATTCTGAAGCCCTGTTGTTTCTTCGTTGCAAACGATAGGTATTATTTCTGAGACTTCCAAATATTTCGACCTTTTTTTTATCTTTTACAGACCTTTTTCTCCAAAATACTCTTTGAAACGGCTAACAATGGCCACCAGCTACTTCGCAATTATTTTGTTCTGACGTGAGATAATTCACGAAAACTGCGTAACATTGCAGGTCTTCTCAAAGGCGACTTTACTGCGGGAGCACTCTGTTCCGTCGGAGCGGACAATGCGGACGTTGAAAACGTCGATATCGGGTTCCTGCTCCATGTAGAACGAGAGCTGGTCACCGGCATGGGCTTCAGCGACGTAGGCTATCTCGAAGCGACGGATGGCGTGGGTGCGATACCAGTCGAGGGGCCAGAGATCGAGGACATGCTCGATGTATTTGACGGAGTTGATGTGGCCGTTGATGTCCACATCATTATAATAGGTATCGATGGTGCGGACAAGCTCGGCATTGTCTGACATCTTGACGCGGCCGCCCTTATCGATGGGACAGGGCTTGTCAGTGACTATCCAGTTGTTGATGGCACCGTCGTCGATGCTGTAGATGTCAGTAGGCTGGCGTGTCTCAGTGTCTATCATGGCCCAAATGGAACGGCCGTAGCCGTAGATCTTCGGAGAGGGCTGAGGGTTGAGGTCAGAAGGCTGAAGGTCGGTGCCTGTGACGGCGAAGTTACGGCTGGTGAAGTAGCGCATGGCAGACTCTACCCACGTCTCGACATTAAACTTAGTGTACTGTGTGGGCATCTCGACCATCTCGATGGCCAGACGGGAAAGCACCCACGAGCGGTGGATACTCATGAGGCGCTTCATGCCAAAACCGCGGTCGGTCGAGTGAAAATCAGCAGCATTGAGCATGTGGTTGCCCATGTGGCCCATGAACAGGCGTCCGCTGAAGTCACAGTGGAACGGCTCAGCCAAAAACGAATATTTTCCTACTTTATCCATGTTTCTCTCTTTCTTCCAGGAATTGGCTGACTTGTTCCTGCTTGGCACGGGTGACGGCGATACGGCCCGAGCGGGTGTACTGGAACACGCAGTCGAACGCGTTAAGTGCTTCGTAGAGGTTAAGGATGTCCTCCGTCTTTCCGTTTTTCATTACTACGGTATAGGTGGGGTTGACCTCCATGATGCTGGCTTCGTGACGGCGGATGGTGCGCGAGATGTCGGGATTCTCCAGCACCTTCTGCGTCGAAAGCTTATAGAGTCCAGACTCGCGGATGAAGAGCTGGTCGTCAGTGAAGTAGTTGGCCTTGACGACATCAATCTTCTTCTCTATCTGGCGCGTAATCTTCTGTATCTGGTCTTCGTCACTCCAGGCGGTGATGGTGTATTTGTGTACACCCTCAATGCTCGATGCCGACACATTAAGACTCTCGATGTTCACCTGTCTGCGGGTAAACACGGCAGTAATCTGGTTCAGGATACCGGCCACGTTCTCAGAATAGACCAGCAGCGTATATAATTTATTCTGTTCCATTATTCACTATTCATTATTCACTATTCATTAGCGAAGCGTCAAATTTCCAGCATCATGTCATTGACGTTCATGCCCGGCGGAGTCATGGGCAGCACATCATCGTCTTCCTTGATGGCGCACTCCAGGATGAAGGGACCGTTAGTCTTGAGCATCTTCTCCACAGCGGCAGCCAGTTGCTGGCGATCGGTAACAGCCAAATAGGGGATGCCGTATCCCTGGGCAATCAGTTCGTAACAGGGATTCATCATCTTGGTAAACGACTTGCGGCGCATCCAGAACATGTCCTGCCACTGGCGCACATTGCCCAGATAGTGGTTGTTCATTAGGATCATCTTGACTGGAGCCTTCTGTTCCATGATGGTACCCAGTTCCTCGATACACATCTGGAAGCCGCCGTCACCCATGAAGCAGCACACCTGCCGCTGAGGGGCAGCAAAAGTGGCGCCGATGGCTGCAGGCATACCATAGCCCATCGTGCCCAATCCACCACTCGTACAGATGCTACGCTTGTGGTGATATTTGAAATAGCGCGTGGCGAAGAGCTGGTTCTGGCCGACGTCGGTCACCAAAACGGCATCGTCGGCAGCCCGCTCTGCTACGGCATTCACCACTTCGCCCATGAGCAGCGGACCTGACGTAGGATGGATGGCTGGCTCGATGACCTTCTCACGCTCCTTCTCGTCCAGTTCGCAGAACGACTCACGCCATGCCTTGTGGTCATTCTTGTTGACGAGTGCCGTCAGGGCAGGCAACGACTCCTTACAGTCGGCCACCACGGCGATATGGGTCTTGACGTTCTTGTCTATCTCTGAACGGTCAATGTCCAAATGTATAATCTTCGCCTGCTTGGCATACGTCTTTACATTACCCGTCACACGGTCAGAGAAACGCATGCCAATGGCAATGAGCACGTCACACTCCTGTTCCTTCAGGTTGACGGCGTAGTTGCCGTGCATGCCCAACATGCCGACGTTCAACGGATGGTTAGAAGGCAGCGCACTCAAGCCTAACATGGTGCGGCCAGCGGGAATGTCGGCCTTCTCAAGGAATGCCTTCAGTTCCTCCTGGGCGTTACCTAACTCCACGCCCTGACCCACGAGGGCTAACGGGCGCTTGGCGTTGTTGATGAGATCAGCAGCCTGACGCACAGCCTCTTCGTCAAGTTTAGGATAAGGAACGTAGGAACGCACGAAATCTACCTTTTTCGGTTCCCAGTCAATCTCCTCCACCTGGGCATTGCGTGGGAAGTCAAGCACTACAGGACCGGGACGCCCCGTGCGGGCTATATAGAAAGCCCGGCTAACGGCCCACGCCACATCCTCGGCATGGCGTATCTGGTACGACCACTTTGAGATGGGCTGTGCCAAACCAACGAGGTCGACCTCCTGAAAAGCGTCGGTACCCAACGCCGAGATGGCTACCTGTCCGGCAATAACCACGATAGGCGTCGAGTCAAGCATGGCGTCGGCAATACCTGTCAGCGTGTTGGTAACGCCCGGACCGCTGGTAACAAGAGCGACACCCACCTCGCCACTGACACGGGCATAGCCCTCAGCAGCATGGGTGGCACCCTGTTCGTGACGCACCAGTATGTGGTCGAAACACTTCTTCTCGCCTCGTGTATAGTCGAAGAGCGCATCGTAGACGGGCATGATTGAGCCGCCAGGATAACCGAAGATGGTCTTCACCCCCTCGGCTTGTAAGGCTCGCATCAGCGCTTTCGATCCTGTTATTCTGTCTCTCAGGGACCCTCCTCCCTGCCCCTCCCTATTAGGGAGGGGAGCAGATACTCCTTTCGTTTCTATTTTTTTCTTCATTTCTCTAATAAATAGGTAATTACTCCCTTCCCTCTATGGAGGGGTTGGGGGAGAGTCGGTTATTCAATGATTCTTACTCCTCCCTTATCTGCCGAAGAGACGCTCTGGGCATAGGCACGCAGGGCCTTGCTGACCTGACGATTGCGCTTCAGAGGCTGTTGCGGACGGGCTGCCAGTTCCTCGTCGCTCAGCTTGACGCTGATGCTACGGCTGGGGATGTCGATGACGATGATATCGCCATCCTTGATTTTTCCGATGTTGCCACCGTTGGCAGCCTCTGGGGATATGTGGCCAATGGAGAGTCCACTGGTACCGCCCGAGAAACGGCCGTCGGTAATCAGGGCGCACTCCTTGCCCATGTGCATACTCTTAATATAAGAGGTGGGATAGAGCATCTCCTGCATGCCGGGGCCACCTTTCGGACCTTCGTGGGTGATGACTACGCAGTCGCCCTTCTTCACCTTGCCGCCCAGAATGCCCTCGCAGGCGTCCTCCTGGGAGTCGAAGCAGACGGCAGGACCTTCGAAGTGCCACAGGCTCTCGTCGACGCCGGCAGTCTTTACCACGCAGCCGTCCTGCGCAATATTGCCAAAGAGCACAGCCAGTCCACCGTCCTTGGTATAGGCATGTTCGATGTCACGGATGCAGCCTTCAGCACGGTCGTCGTCCAATGTTTCATACAACTCACTCTGCGAGCCCATCTTCGTCGAGAAGCGTCCGGCAGGAGCAGAGAAATAGATATGTGCAGGATGCGGAATCTTCGGCGAGCAGGTTATTGGAGCAATGTCGTAGGTCTCCAAGGCCTCATCAAGTGTAAATCCATCAACTCGCATAGCAGTACCGTCAATGAGTCCGCCCTTGTTGAGTTCATTCAGAATACCCAAGATGCCACCGGCACGGTTACACTCCTGCACGCTGTACTTCTGAGTATTGGGAGCCAGTTTGCACAGACATGGCGTCTTGCGGGAGAGGGCGTCGATATCCTTCATCGTGAAGTCGACGCCAGCCTCCTGGGCTACAGCCAACAAGTGGAGCACAGTATTGGTAGAACCACCCATGGCGATGTCAAGTGTCATTGCGTTGAGGAAAGCCTGACGGGTAGCAATAGAACGTGGCAGCACGCTCTCATCGCCATCCTCGTAGTAAGCCAAAGCGTTCTTCACGATTTGGCGGGCAGCACGCTTAAACAATTCAACACGTTCGGTATGTGTAGCCAAGATAGTACCGTTGCCTGGCAGCGAGAGACCAATGGCTTCGGTGAGCGAGTTCATAGAGTTCGCAGTAAACATGCCTGAGCACGAGCCACAACCCGGGCAGGCACAATGTTCCAGTTCCTCCAGTTCCTCGTCGCTGACACTGGGGTCGGCACCCTTCACCATCGCGGTGATGAGGTCGGCATTCTCGCCACGCCAGCGTCCAGCCTCCATAGGACCGCCGCTGACAAAGACAGCCGGGATATTGAGTCGCATGGCAGCCATCAGCATGCCTGGCGTCACCTTGTCGCAGTTGGAGATGCAGATCATGGCGTCGGCCTTGTGGGCGTTGACCATATATTCTACGCTGTCGGCAATGATGTCGCGTGAAGGCAGGGAATAGAGCATACCGTCGTGGCCCATAGCAATACCGTCGTCAATGGCGATGGTGTTGAACTCAGCAGCATAACAGCCCATCTTCTCTATCTCTTCACGAACTATCTGGCCTATCTCGTGGAGATGGGTATGACCAGGAACAAATTGGGTGAACGAGTTGACAACAGCAATAATGGGTTTGCCGAACTGCTCGTGTTTCATACCTGTGGCCACCCACAAGGCGCGGGCACCAGCCATTCGTCTACCCTCTGTGCATACAGCACTACGTAATGGATGTTTCATATCTTTCTATGTATTTGCCTTATTTAGCGTGCAAAATTAAGCTTTTTCTGCCTAACTGCCAAATTTTGAGGCAGCTAATGCACAAAAAGCCTATATTTTGGATGCTTGATTACTCAGGTTTAATGTTTGGAAGCCTCGGTAAAAGCTTCCATTATCTGCGTAGGACGGTTGTTTTGGAAGGCACCCAACCTGTAGAAGCGGTCGGCCTCGGGTGCCCAATAGAAGACTCCCTGACAATGGCCGCCACAATGATGGCGCGCCATATCGATGATGGCTGCGATAATCTCCTTACCTTCCACTGGCTTGGCAGCCTCGGCACCTGTCTCGACAACCATCATGGGCTTCCTGTATTTCGTCCACAGTCGGTTGATGTTTGCCGTGGCCTTCTCCACCGTCTCCTGCCACGAGTGGGTATGATTGCCCTTCATGTCCCAATAGGGATAGACGCTCAGGCCTATCATGTCGAAGCGAGCCTTGTATTTCCGCAGGCCGTCGAAGATAAAGTCGTAGCGATGGGGGTCGAAGGCACCATCCAAGTGTACGATGACTTCAGCCTTGGGGAACACCGCCTTGACGGCGCCATAGCCAGCGTCCGTCAAACCGGCATACTGCTTCATGTTCTCCTGAGCCCGCCCCATAGGCCAGAGGAAACCATTCGTCGTCTCGTTGCCCACCTGTACCCAGCGCACATCGACGCCAGCATCCTTAATGGCTTGGAGCACCTTGCGGGTGTGGTCGGCCAACGCCTTGCACATCTGTTGATAGGTCATTTCCTTCCATTGGGCAGGGATGTTCTGTTGACCAGGATCTGCCCACCAGTCGCTGTAGTGGAAGTCTATCATGACTGCCATTCCCCAGTTCTTAGCGCGCTTAGCCATACGCACCACGTCGTCCTTGGCACAAAGACCATCCTTAGGATTCACCCAAACACGCAATCGGACCGCATTGAGGCCCAGTTCCCGCATCAAGGCAGTATTCTCACGCGGTTCACCCTGGGCATTGCGCAGCTGTACACCACGAGCTTCCAAATCCGTAGTCCCACTGATGTCGGCTCCTAACCAGAACGTCTGGGGCGAGCTACCCTTTCCTAATGTCTGAGTTGACAATCCCCTACCCGATGTCTGAGCTTGAAGGGTTAATCCCAAACCCAACAGCAGCAAAATAGACCAGAATCGTTTCATGCTACAAGTTTATCGTCTTCTTAATGTCTTCCATCGTCAGGCCTTCGTCGAAGTTCAGGTAATAGTGATGATGGTCAGACACCTGTTTCTCCACAGGCGGAGGTGTCATATAGTCACCATAGAGACAGGTGAGATAGCCATCATAGTCGCGAGGGATTATAACCGTCGTATTGCCAAAGGGCTGGTCGATGGTGTCCTCGAACCACTCGCGCTTGAAGATTTTTCCTGCCCATTGGGTGACACACACCGTCTTAGGACCGTCAAAGCTGCTGTACCACTTCTGATAGTTCATGAAGCGGCGTAGCATGAAAGCCCTCAAAGGACGGAGCATGGGGATGTAGAGCGTCTTCTGGTAGTTATAGAACTTCTTGAGGCTTCGGCGCTGGATGGCCGTCAGCTCTTCATCGCTACAGCTGAAGTTGTCGAGGGCAAAGACATCCACAAAGACCCCCATCAGGAAGGGGAATTTCTCTTCTTCCCAAAGGGTGGTTTGCATGTCGGAGACCTTTGCGAAGGGGAGATAATAGCCCTTGTCACGTAGCGACAGCACGTCGAAGCCATCCTTCCGAGCCTCCTGTTTCAGGTCGAGCAAGCGTTCATAGTCAGCCCGGGGCATGTAGATGTCTATGTCATCGTCCCAGGGGATGAAGTCACGGTGGCGGACAGCTCCCAACACCGTGCCTCCACAGGCCACATAGCGCAGGTGATGACGCTCCAGAAACTGCACGGTGTAGTTGAACACGTGCATAATCTGCTGTTTGAAACGCTTGTCAAAGTCCGCCTGAGTCATTTACCTAATCGTATTAAGGAACTGTTCAGCACACCACAGCTGCCACTTCTGGTTACCCGTCAGTTTGTCCATTGGTATGTCTTTGCGGAACTCTGGACGCTTGGGACCAGACCAGTCACGGAAGACAGCATCAACTGGACGCGGCATGGGAATCTTGAAGGGAATCTCCAGTTCAGGGTATTTCAGGGCATAGAGTCCGCGTACCAGGTACTTTGGTTCTCCATTACGCACCCGTTGCATATCCAACGGGTCGGCCATGATGAGGCAAGCATACGGATCGTAGTATGGCAACCAGGCAGCACCAAAGGCATTCAGATAAGAGCCGCTGCTCTCAACGGCAAAGACCTCGTCCATGAAACGCATGTAGTCTATCGTCGTCTCTCCTGTGCGGTAGTGTTCATACAACTCTGACTGATCGACAGGATTGCTCAGTACCAACTTCGGATCAAGGAAAGTGTAGCGGTTGACGAAACCGTCGAAGGTCCACTCCGGCGAAATCAGCTTATCCATACCACCGAATATCAGGTCGGCACTCTCGCCGACAATCATCAGCTGGACACCGTCCTGTTTAGCCATCTCAGCAGCCTTGTAGATCTGCGGCTCGATGCTGTGAACAGGTGCAAACTTATGGCGCATCACAATGGGGGTGTACTTTTCGTAGTCGGCCATTGTGATGTCTATCAGGTGGTGCTTCAACTGCCACTTGGCACAATACTTCTTGGCACGTTCCACATCGGCATTGAACTCGCCTGATGCAGAATTAAAGGTGTAGGCATGACTGCCCGGCTTAAGGTATGCCGAGAGGTTGGCGCTGTCCATACCGCCCGACAACAGGATGCCGATGCTGTCATACTTACTGTACAGTTCGTCGAACTGCTTCTGTATCTCCCTGTCAATATCCTCGGAGGTCTTGACGGGAATACGGTCTTCATCACTCATGGGAAGGTAGTTTTTGTGTTGGAAACCCTCCGCAAAATCCATACCGTCCTTCCAGATATAACGGAAGGCGATGTAGGAACTCAAACAAAAATTCTTGTTAACCATATTTTTACTTTGAACTTTACTTCACGTCTGTTAAGTCGTGTTTTCTTACCGCATTCAGGGCCTCGTTAATCTTTGTCGACGAGACTCCCTTAGTATAGGGGAAGTAAACTATCTTGATGCCCTCGGCCTCAAACTGCTTCTCGTACTCTTTCCACTTCTCCGTACCATACCAATCGTCGCCCACAAAAAGGAACTTGGCTCCTAACTTCTTGCATGCAGCAAGCTTGTCCATGTCGTACTGAGGCACAGCGGCATCGACATACTTGATGCTGCGTACTATCTCTATACGGTCCTCGAAGGGAATCATGGCCTGTTTACCTTTGTAGGCCACCAGTTCATCAACTGTGACACCTACTATCAGCTTGTCGCACATGCCCTTGGCATTCTTCAACAGGTTCAGGTGCCCGATGTGAAAAAGGTCATAGACCCCAGTTGTATATCCTATTATCATAATTTGTCTTTGAACTTTGAACTTTAATCTTTTAACTTTATGCTTAGCTTCTTCCGAAGAGCCACTTCTTGAGGAAGGGGCTGATGCGGAGGATGTTCGACGTAACGATGCTAAATCCTATGATAAGCAGTCCAATGATGATGGACAGTGTTGTATCGATGGCAAAGTTGTGGGAGTGGGCATTGAAGAACTCGCCGATGTGTGGCA
>JAEEVT010000086.1 GCA_016291005.1 Prevotella sp.
GGCAAGTTCACATTAGAGGATCTGAAGAACCTGCGCCAGTGGGGTTCAGTGACTCCCGGTCACCCCGAGCGCGAGATTGAGCGCGGCATCGAGAACACCTCTGGTCCTCTCGGACAAGGTCACACCTTCGCCGTGGGTGCTGCCATCGCCGCTAAGTTCCTGAAGGCTCGTTTGGGCGACGTCATGGGTCAGACCATCTATGCTTATATCTCTGACGGTGGCGTACAGGAGGAGATTTCTCAGGGTGCAGGCCGTATTGCTGGTAACCTGGGGCTGGACAACCTCATCATGTTCTACGACGCCAACGATATCCAGCTGTCTACCAAGACTGAGGTGGTGACCTGCGAGGATACTGCCAAGAAATACGAGGCATGGGGCTGGTATGTGCAGAAGATTGACGGTAACGACGTCGACCAGATCCGTGAGGCCATCAAGAACGCCCAGAAGGAGACGGAGCGTCCCAGCCTGATTATTGGTCATTGCATCATGGGTAAGGGTGCCCGCAAGGCTGACAACTCTTCATACGAAAGCAACTGCGCAACTCACGGTGCTCCTCTCGGTGGAGACGCCTATATCAACACGATGAAGAACCTGGGTGCCGATCCTGAGAATCCATTCCAGATTTTCCCCGAAGTTCAGGAACTGTATGCTAAACGTGCCGAGGAGCTGAAGAAGATTGTAGCTGAGCGCTATGCTGCCAAGGCTGCTTGGGCAAAGGCTAATCCCGAGAAGGCTGCTCAGCTCGAGGAGTGGTTCAGCGGCAAGGCTCCGAAGATTGACTGGAGCAAGGTGGAGCAGAAGGCTGGCAGTGCTACCCGTAGTGCTTCGGCTGCTGTTCTCGGTCAGCTCGCTGAGCAGGTTCCCAACATGATTTGTGCTTCTGCTGACCTGTCGAACTCTGACAACACCAACGGCTTCCTGAAGAAGACCAAGGACATTGTCCGTGGCGACTTCTCTGGTGCCTTCTTCGAGGCTGGTGTAGCCGAGCTCACGATGGCTTGCTGCTGCATCGGTATGGCTCTGCACGGTGGTGTCATCCCCGCTTGCGGTACCTTCTTTGTATTCTCTGACTACATGAAGCCTGCCGTTCGTATGGCTGCCCTGATGGAGCTGCCTGTGAAGTTCATCTGGACTCACGACGCCTTCCGCGTTGGTGAGGACGGTCCTACTCACGAGCCCGTAGAGCAGGAGGCACAGATCCGTCTGATGGAGAAGCTGAAGAACCACCATGGCAAGAACAGCGTGCTCGTTGTACGTCCTGCCGATGCCGAGGAGACAACCGTTTGCTGGCGCATGGCAATGGAGAACGTCGATACCCCGACCGCTCTCATCTTCTCGCGTCAGAACATCGAGATGCTGCCCGAGGGCAACGACTACAGCCAGGCCACCAAGGGTGCTTACATCGTTGCTGGCTCTGACGAGAACTACGACGTCATCCTGTTGGCTTCTGGTTCAGAGGTTTCTACTCTGGAGGCTGGTGCCAAGCTGCTGGCTGCCGACGGCATCAAGACACGCGTCGTCAGCGTTCCTTCTGAGGGTCTGTTCCGCAGCCAGTCGAAGGAGTATCAGCAGAGCGTGCTGCCCGCAGGCAAGAAGAAGTTCGGTCTGACCGCTGGTCTGCCCGTCAACCTCGAAGGTCTGGTAGGTGCCGACGGCTGCGTATGGGGTCTCGAGAGCTTCGGTTTCTCTGCTCCTTACAAGGTTCTCGATGAGAAGCTGGGCTTCACCGGCCAAAACGTTTATGAACAAGTGAAGAAGCTGTTGGCATAACAGCTATTAAGCGAAAAGGCTGTTGACAAAACAGCCTTTATAATAACTGAAAGTCATCTCGGTCGTCAAGTACGCGGAACTTACTGCGTCGGCGACCGAGTTCTTGTATATCCAAGTCAACCGTTAAGGTGTCAGGAAGATTGGTTCGGCATTGGGCAAGGGTACGACCATAGGCATCTATGACGCAGGAGCGCCCAAGGTAATGATTGTAATGGTCGTCGCCAACACGATTGACACCAATAAGGTAGCTCTGGTTCTCGACAGCACGGGCACGGGTAAGCAGTTGCCAGGCCGACTGTCGCGACGCTGGCCAATTGGCAACGATGACAATGGCATCGTACTCACGTCCTGTGGCATAGCGGCTCCAAACGGGGAAGCGTAAATCGTAGCAGGTCAGCAGCAACAGGCGAAACCCACCCCACTCTACGATGGTATGCTGCTGACCGGGGGTGTAGTAACGGTCTTCATGTCCGTAGGTGAAGAGGTGGTGCTTGTCGTAATAACGGGTCTGACCGCTGATGCCGTCAACAAAGTAGTGACGGTTGCGGAAGGTGCCGTCAGGCAAGCGTACTGCCAGACTGCCGCAGATGGCACATTGGCGTTCGCGAGCTGTTCGTTGCATCCAGAGCAGGGCGGCATTGTCGGCCTCCATGGCAGCAATACCTTCAGGTTCGGTGGCAAACCCCGTACTCCACATCTCAGGCAGGACATAAAGTCTCGGTTCAACGTTGTTGGTATGCTCGTCAGCCTGTAGCATCAACCGCTCAGCCTCGCGGATGTTCTCCTCAGGCTTTGCCCAGCGAATGTCTGTCTGCAATAGTGTTACCCTCATTTCCTCAACCTCTCATTATCGCAACCCTCGTTACTCCAGCAGGCGGCTCGTCATATTTCCTTTGAAATCGACAATCACCTCCACTTGATAGCATGAGGCCTCATCAGGGGCACAAAGCGAAGTAAGCAGATGAAATCCCTTGTCATCGGTCTTGTTGTACTCCATATCGTTGAGTATGGCCTGCGACAAGAAGTTCGCCGGCACCTTACCGCCGTAGAACTGCTTGCGGAAGTCGCGCGAGAAAATGGATGTTGCACCATGATAGACGCTCAGGTGGATGATGTTGTCGTAATAGACGTTCTCAACCTCCAAACCGTCATCGTTGACCACATGGCGGACAACCTTGTACTTAGTAGGATTGATGGCGACATAGAGGTGGTAGCGCTCACCATTATAGGTTACGACGGTATCGCGTTTCAGCACCTCGGTGAGCGTTAGAATCTTTGGTGCAGACGAAAACTCCGTCGGCGAAATCTCCTTGGCAGCCTCGGCATCCTTCACAAACTTCATCAGTTCACCACGCTGGTTTTTGAACCATAGCACGTGCTCGGTATGCTTCTCGATGGCATAACGGATGTTGTCACCAATATACAACGTGTCACCAACGACCTTGAACGATGCCGGCATGGAGGTGGAGTCAGAATAGTACACAGAGTCGCCCTTCATACGAAAGGCCACAGCCTCGGTGTCCTCGTCTGTCCACACACCCTGAAGCAGTTGCTTGGCCTCCCGGCTTTCCTCCTGAGCATTAGGAGCCACGGGCGAACCACCACAGCCTACCGTCAGAAGAGCAACAACGAACAGAGTCGTCAGAAAACAGCTTATGCGCATATTCCTTATTATATATTAGTCAAAAAGTTCAGCATCTTTAAGCATCGGCTGGCGCAAGTCCTTGTCGCTGGTCAGCACTTCGTCAGGACTGATGGGCCACTCAATACCCAGCTGCGGATCGTTCCAGCGAATGCCTGCCTCAGCCTGAGGCGCATAGACATTATCCACTTTATAGGTGAAAACAGCTTCTGGCGAGAGCACCAGGAAACCGTGTGCAAAGCCGCGGGGGATGAAGAACTGGCGCTTGTTCTCGTCGCTCAACTCCACCATGACATGCTGGCCGAAGGTTGGACTGGAGCGCCGTATATCGACAGCAACATCAAGCACCCTTCCCTGGATGACGCGCACCAGTTTGGCCTGTGAAAAATCACCCTTCTGGTAGTGAAGTCCACGCAAGACGCCATAACTCGACTTCGATTCGTTGTCCTGAATGAAATCGACCGATCCTATGTGCGACTCGAACTCTTCTTTCTTCCAAGCCTCAAAAAAGTAGCCTCGCGAATCATTAAAAACCTTTGGCTCAATGATATACACGCCTTCGATATTTGTTTTCTTGAATTCCATATAGTCTGTTTACGTCATTTTTCAAGTGCAAAGATACAAATTTTTTCTGGCTTATCCTTGTTTGTTTCGCAAAAAAAATGTAATTTTGCAGTCGTGAATGAGTTAAAACGTCATATTGAGATACTGTTGCTGGACAACGACTGCGTTATCGTTCCAGATTTCGGAGGATTCGTAACACACTATGTTAGTGCGCGTTACGATGAGAACGATAATGTATTCCTTCCACCTTCAAGAACTCTGGGATTCAATCCGCAACTGCGGATCAACGACTCGCTGCTGGTACAGTCGTATGTAACAGCCTACGACATCAGTTATCCGGAAGCCCTGCGCCGTATAGAGTCTGAGGTTGAAGAACTGCAACAGACGCTGAGGACAGAGGGGCGCTATGTCATGGACGACATCGGCACCCTGACGATTAACAGCGACGGCAACATTGAGTTTGAGCCTTGCGAAGCTGGTGTGCTCTCCCCTGAGCTCTATGGCTTCGGAAGTTTCGAGTTCCTGCGTTTGAAAGACAGCAGGAATGTCAAGCCGCAACTGAAACCGGAACAGCAGGGAGCACAGAACCAGCTCCAGATAAGTCAGAGCCAGTTGCAGGGAAGTCAGAGTCAGCTCCATGATAATCAGGTTCAGCAAGAGGACGGTCCTGCCTTGTTGGAATTCACGGAATCCTCGGATGACGGAGAGCACGCCATAGAGATTAAGATGTCGTGGATTCGCAACGCCGTAGCCGTTGCTGCCGCCGTTGTAGCGTTCTTCCTGATGGCAACCCCTATTGCCAACAGCGACATGGGGACAAGCACGATGAGCAACCTGCAAACCAGCATGCTCCAGAAACTCATGCCAAAGGACAGCAACATGACCCCTGCCCAGCCTGTTGCCACACCTCTCTCCAAGGATTCCATCAAAGAGGAAACGGCGAAGGAAGATGTGGTAAAGGAGGAAACGAAGACTGCTGAGCCTGAGCCAATCCCCACCACACGCTATTGCATCGTTCTGGCCAGTCAGGTCAAAATGAGCAATGCCGAGAATTTTGTAGAGCAGTTGCATAAACGCGGTTTCAACGATGCGGAGGTCTATGTCCATAAAAAGACTGTACGCGTTATCTGCGGCTCTTTCGAGACTGAAGCGGAAGCCTATCGTCGGATTAACCAACTGGCTGGCGAGAAAGATTTTGCTGAGGCATGGGTGTATAAAAGAGTTGAGAGTTAAGAATAAAGAATTAAGAATTTTGAGTTATTGCCTGCGGCAATTAAGAATTAAGAATTCAGAATCAAGAGTTTTTGGGAGACCATGAAACGCGTTAGATGTCCCAAGTGTGACCATTATATTCCTTTCGACGAGACGAAGTATTCGGCTGGTCAGTCTTTAGTGTTCAAGTGTGACGAATGTGGTAAGGAGTTCGGAATCCGCATCGGCGTGTCAAAGCTGCGCAATACCCAGAAAGACGAAAATGCCGAGTTGACTTCCGACAGCGGTCAGCGTTCTGTAGAGGAAGCGCCCTGTGGCTCTATCGTCGTCATAGAGAACGTGTTTCACTACAAGCAGGTCATTCCGCTCCGTATGGGCGACAACGTCATAGGCCGTTACCAGAAAGGCAACCCCATCAATACCGCCTTCGAGACCGTAGACCCCAGCGTCGACCTGAACCATTGCACCATTACCGTCAGCCGCGACAAGCGAGGGACCCTGCGCTATACGTTGAGCGACAACAACAGCAACTGCGGCACGTTTGTTGGCGACGTAGAGCTGAAGCCCCGCGAGCGCCGTATTATCGAGGACGGCACGCTGTTTACCTTAGGTGCCACCAGCATCATTCTTCGTACAGCAGAAGAAGCCTGACTCAGAAAGGACTCAGACGGCCGAAGAAAACTAACAGGTCACAATCCTATTTCGATCCGATATACAGGAATACCATTCCCAACAACACGAGGGCCAGGTCGAAAGCCTTGGCCTTGAGGTTCTTTTCATGGAAGAACATGGCGCCAAACAGGAAACTCACGATGACGCTTCCACGGCGAATCATCGATACGATGGAAATCATCGCATCAGGCAACGACAGGGAATAGAAGTACAGGAAGTCGGCAGTCGAGAGAAATAAGCTGACTCCGATGATAGACCAGCTCCAATGGAACGGCGTCGTCTCGTGATGTTTGGGCCACCACAGCAGCATCAGCATCGCCAGCATCATCAGACTCTGGTAGATATTGTACCACGACTGAACCATCATGCGGTCCAGCCCGATGCCACCCTGAGAAACAGGCGCCATCAGGTATTTGTCGTACAGTCCACTCAACGCTCCAAGGGCCGCAGCACCCACTATCATATATATCCAATGATCGCGCTTGAAGTCGATGCCTTCCTTCTTGCCGCTGCGACTCAACAGCAGGAATGACGCGACTGCCAGCAGCACACCCACCCATTGCCATACATTCAGCCGTTCGCCAAACACCAGCAACGCTCCGACTAATACCATCACGGGACGGGTGGCATTAATAGGACCTACGATGGTCAACGGCAAGTGTTTCATGCCGAAATACCCCAGCACCCAGCTGGAGAGTACGATAAATGCCTTGAGAAGTATATATTTGTGCATGTCCCATCCGCCAGAAGCCACATGGAACATCGAGGAGTCCAGCAGGTCAGAGCTGGCGCTGAGCACGATGAACGGCAGGAAGACCAGCGACGAGAATACCGTATTCAGGAACAATACCGGGATGACGGCATTGCCTCTCAAAGCGTCCTTCTTGAAAGAGTCATAACAGCCCAACAACGCTGCAGACATAAAAGCCAATATCAGCCACATAATCTATTCATATTCTAAATCCTCTAAGGACAAGGCCTTTTATATTCTACATTCTCCAAGAACAAGGCCTTGGCAGGCATCGACTCTCCGGCCTGCGTCCGCTGACGGCCCTCTATGACCTGGCGGAAAACATCTAACGACATTCTTCCCCGCCCGACTTCTATAAGTGTCCCTACGACGGCGCGAACCATGTTACGCAGGAAGCGGTTGGCTGTAATCTCAAAGTACCAGGCGTCTTCAGCAGTCTGGTGCCATTGTGCATGAGTCACGTGGCAGAGCGTCGTCTTGACGTCAGAACCCGCCTTGCAGAAAGCGCCAAAGTCTTCGTATTCCAGAAGTATGCGTCCTGCCTCGTTCATCAAGGCATAATCCAGCTTGTAATGGATTTCTAAAGAGAAAAACCGCAGGAAGGGATTCTTGCGCGTGTGCACATAATAATGATAGGTACGCGCGACGGCCGAGAAACGAGCGTGCATGTCTGGAGCAACTGGTTCTATGTACTGTATACCGATGTCCTGGTGCAACAGTCCGTTCAGCTTGTGTGCCAGTTCCTGAGGATCAAACGTTTTCGACGTATCAAAATGGGCAGCCATCCGACGGGCATGTACTCCCGTATCAGTACGGCCAGCCCCTGTGACAATGACCTCTTCACGCAACAGCAGGGACAGGCATCGCTGCAACTCGCTCTGCACCGTCACGCCATTAGGCTGTATCTGCCAGCCGTGATAGGCCGTACCGTCATAGCTAAACCAGATAAAATATCGTTGTAAGCTGTTAATGTCAGTATGTCCGTTCATATCTGGTATTTCTTTTTTCGCTCGTGCTTGGCCTTCTGGGGTGTGCCTGAGGGTGCAAAGGTGGAACGGACTGTACGCACACCGCGGTAGGAATTCCAGCGCTCTTGGATTTTGCGGACGTAGTCGACAGTCTCCGAGCCGCGCATGTAGCCGTTCTTCACCACAGGATCGTTGTAGTATTCCGGCTTGCTCAGTCCCAGGACATAAGGCTCTACGTCATGCCAACGCTGAGGGTTCTTACCGTTCTTACGTGCCAACGCCATCGCATCGCGGATGTGGAAACCACCACCGTTATAGGATGCCAGGACGAACTTGGTACGTTCTGAACGTTCTCGGATGTCGGAGAAGCTACGTTCCAGTTCCCCCAGGTAGCGTGCTGCAGCTGCAATATTTTGCTCTGGGTCAAAGATGCTGCTGCGCGCCAGTCCCAAGTGGTCGGCAGTACCTGGCATAATCTGCATCAGTCCGCAGGCTCCGGCCCAGGAACGTGCCTGTGGGTCGAAGGTGGACTCCTGGTAACATTGGGCAGCCATCAGTCGCCAGTCCCATCGGATGGTAGAGGCATAGCGCTGGAAATATCCGTCGTAATGTGAGATAACGCCTCCGGCACGGTTCAGCATGGGTGAGAAGACCCGGCGCTTGACGCTACGTGACGACAGGAGGAACGACTCTTCCTTCTTCACCTCTTCAAGGATTTCCGGGCGGTACCATGCAATCAGTTCGGCACGCAGGTCGTCCTTTTCCACACCCACCATCCAGTTCTTCAGAGGCAAGGCGTGAGACAACGTATCACCTTTCGTCGTTGAAGTCGAAGCAGCCTCTGGCGAAACGACGGTTCCTGTAGGGAAGATGACCAGGTCGGCCTCGCCGTCGTCTAAGCGCTGTACCATTTCTGCCGAGTCGCGACAGACCTCGACGCGCAGGCTCACACCTAACTTGTCGGCAAAGCGCTGACAAAGCAGGTACTGTGTGCCGAGGTGGCGTCCGTGGTAGTCGTAATAGGTCTCAGGACCCGTCAAGGTCAAGGCTATCAGCTCGCCGTTGCGCTGGATATCTTCCAAATCGAACTCATCGCCAACGGGTATAGTATCGGTAATTTCGCCCCATGGCGTCACCACGGAGTCCTGCTTTTTCTCCTGACAAGCAAAGAGGCACAAAACGGCAAAAAGCTGGATATATATACCGATTCTCTTCAATTTCTTTCGATTTTGGGTGCAAAAGTAATCATTTTCTTGCAAATATCGTCGAAAATGTGTAATTTTGCACACTTAAAACATAAAAATAGTGTTTTAGGAAACAATAAATTGTAAATAGACAAACAGGAAATTGTAAATTATAAATCGTCAAATAGTAAATTATAAAGATGTTAAGAATTGCCGTACAATCCAAGGGCCGTCTGTTTGAAGACACCATGAACCTGCTTGCTGAAGCAGATATCAAGGTCAGCGCCTCAAAGCGAACACTACTCGTTCAGTCATCCAACTTCCCGTTAGAAGTTCTTTACCTGCGTGACGACGACATTCCCCAGTCGGTAGCCAGCGGCGTGGCCGACATTGGCGTGGTGGGCGAGAACGAGTTTGTCGAGCGTAACGAACCGGCAGATATCGTGTCGCGTTTAGGCTTCTCACAATGCCGACTGTCGCTGGCCATCCCCAAAGAGATAGAATACCGTGGCGTGAACTGGTTCAACGGCAAGAAGATTGCCACCAGCTATCCCAACATCCTGCGTGACTATATGAAAGAGCAGGGTGTGGACTGCGAGATACATGTCATTACGGGCAGCGTGGAAATCAGCCCGGGCATCGGTCTGGCCGACGGCATCTTCGACATAGTCTCGTCGGGTTCTACCCTTGTCTCGAACAACCTGCGCGAGGTTGAGGTGGTGATGAAGAGCGAGGCGCTTCTCATTGCCAACAAACAGTTGTCTGCCGAAAAGCGTGACACTCTCGAGCAGATGCTGTTCCGCTTCAAGGCCGTCAAGGAGGCCGAGGACAAGAAGTATGTCCGCATGAACGCCCCCAAGGCCCGTCTCCAGGACATTATCAGCGTGCTGCCTGGCCTGAAGAGTCCCACCATCATCCCGTTAGCCGACGAAGACTGGTGCTCCGTCCACACCGTATTGGACCAGAAGCGTTTCTGGGAGATTATCGGCAAGCTGAAGGAGATGGGTGCTCAGGGCATATTGGTCACGCCAATTGAAAAAATGATACTATAACCAAAATGAAAGAAATGGCGGTTACTCTCATTTCTTCCATACCTTTCATTGATTAACGCAGGAAACGCAGCATTATGAAAATATTCAAATATCCTCCGAAGGAGCAATGGGCTGAGATTGTGGAGCGTCCGAGGCTCGACCTGACACAGCTGAACGAGACCGTGGCCAACGTGCTCGGCGACATCCGCCAGCGTGGCGACGCAGCCGTGAAGGACTATGAACTGAATTTCGACAAAGTGGCGCTGGAAACATTAGCCGTCAGCGAGGCCGAAATGGATGAAGCCGAGGGACTGGTCAGCAACGAACTGCGCGACGCCATCATCCTGGCTCACCATAATATCAAGGTGTTCCACGTCTCACAGCGCTTCGTCGGCCAGAAGGTCAAGACGCAGGAAGGCGTCAGCTGCTGGCAGAAGAGCGTCGCCATCGAGCGGGTCGGTCTCTACATCCCCGGCGGCACAGCCCCACTCTTCTCTACCGTCCTGATGTTAGCCACACCGGCCAAGATAGCAGGATGTAAGGAGATAGTGCTGTGTACCCCACCGGGCCGCGACGGCAAGGTGAACCCCGCCATCCTCGTGGCAGCACGCATTGCCGGCGTCAGCAAGATCTTCAAGATTGGCGGCGTACAGGCTATCGGCGCTATGGCCTACGGCACAGAGTCGGTTCCCAAGGTGTTCAAGATTTTCGGTCCTGGCAACCAATACGTGATGGCCGCCAAACAACATGTCAGCCTCGACGAAGTGGCCATCGACATGCCAGCAGGCCCCTCGGAGGTCTGTGTGCTGGCCGATGCTACTGCCAACGATGAGTTTGTGGCAGCCGACCTCTTGTCTCAGGCCGAGCACGGCATCGACTCGCAAGTGCTGCTCATCACCACCTCGGAACAGAAACTCGCCGAAGTGCAGGCCGAAGTAGAACGCCAGCTGGACCTGCTGCCTCGCAAGGACATTGCCGCCAAGGCTCTTGACAACAGCCGCTACGTTCTCGTCGATTCCGTCGACGAGATGCTCGCCCTTACCAACCTCTATGCCCCTGAGCACTTAGTCATCCAGACGCAGGACTACGAGCAGTTGGCCGAACGCGTGGTGAATGCCGGCAGCGTCTTCCTCGGACCTTATGCCTGCGAGAGTGCCGGCGACTATGCCAGCGGCACCAACCACACGCTGCCCACCCATGGCTATGCTACGGCATACAACGGCGTCAACCTCGACTCCTACTGCCGCAAGATTACCTTCCAGCATCTGACGGAGGAAGGCATTCGCCACATTGGCCGCGCCGTCGAGCTGATGGCCGAGGCCGAACAGTTGGACGCTCACAAGAACGCCATGACGGTAAGAATGAGGAAATTAAATATTAAAGATTAAAGATTATAATTCAGAGAACACATGAAACCTTTAGAACAATTAGTTAGAAAGAACATCTGGAGTCTTGCACCCTATAGTAGCGCACGCGACGAATACTCCGGCAAGGAGGCTCATGTTTTTCTGGATGCCAACGAGAATCCGTATAACGCCCCCTACAACCGCTATCCCGACCCCCTGCAGCGCGAGGTGAAGGCGGTACTCTCGAAGGTGAAGGGCGTGCCCGAGAACATGATTTTCCTGGGCAACGGCAGCGACGAGGCCATCGACCTGCCCTACCGCATTTTCTGTCAGCCAGGCCGCGACAACGTCGTGTCCATCGCGCCCACCTACGGCATGTACAAGGTGTGTGCCGACATCAACGACATCGAGTGTCGTGAGGTCCTGCTTGACGACAACTACCAGCTCCACGCCGACGAACTGCTCAAGGCCTGCGACGAGAACACCAAGATCGTCTGGCTCTGCTCGCCCAACAACCCGACGGGTAACTCGCTCGACCGCGACGAGATACTGAAAGTCATCGAGGGCTTCGAGGGCATCGTCATCGTTGACGAAGCCTACATCGACTTCGCCCAGCAACAGTCCTTACGCCAGGAACTGCCCACCCATCCGAACCTCATCATCCTCCAGACCATGTCGAAAGCCTGGGGGTCTGCAGCCATCCGCATGGGCATGGCCTTTGCCTCACCCGACATCATCTCCATATATAATAAGGTGAAGTATCCCTACAACGTCAACCTGCTCACACAGCAGCAGGCCCTTGAGGCGCTGAGCGACCCCTTCGAGGTAGACAAGTGGGTGAAGACACTCCTACAGGAGCGCAGCCGTCTGATGCAGGCCTTCAACGACCTGCCCATCTGCGAACAGGTGTTCAAGACCGACGCCAACTTCTTCCTGGCCCGCATGACTGACGCCCAGAAGATTTACGACTATCTGGTGGACAAAGGCATCATTGTCCGCAACCGCTCCCGCATCCAGCTCTGCCAGAACTGCCTGCGCGTCACCGTCGGCACCCGCACGGAGAACAACGAACTGCTCTCCGCCCTCCGCCAGTGGTAAAAGAGCCATCCTGACATACATGGCAGTCTTTTCCTTCGTCATTTCCACCTTCTGGATTTCAAAATACGGAATGGCAGAATAAGCAACAGATGGGTTTTCCCATACAATTTTATTATTTGCCAGCCCCGCCATTGCGACGAGGGCGAGTAGAATGGTGATGATGGTTTGCTTCATGTTCTTTTCGTTTTTTTGTTATACCTTTATATTATATATACTGCGTTTTCGCGGAATTATTATGTTCGAGGCATTCATTTTCATGCATCCTTTTCCTTACCTTTGCAGCACCAATCAACGGGAAAAATGGTCAAGCGTTGGACCGTAGGCCAGTCTCACTTTCCGGTTGTGCGGAGGGTCCCTCGTGTGAGACCGAGGGCTTTCCCGAAAGCAAGAAAAACAATGAAAAAGGTATTTAACCGCAACACGCATAAGGGCGTGAACGTAAAGACAATGCTTCGTAGTGAGAATGTGATGAAGGATGGCGAGGACTTTAGCGTCGAGCGCTACGCCCTCGGAGTTTACAACGAACTTTGCATGGCACTGGAGGGCCTCGTAGAGAAATAGTAAAAAGGTAAAAAAGACCGAAGCGTTTCAGTTGTTTCAGTTTCAGTTCGTTTTTTGAGGGTATGATATGTGCCACCCCCCCCTTATTATAATATATAACTAATTAATAATTAGATAGTTATATAAATAAGAGGGGAAAAGGCACCCCTCGAAAATACAACTGAAACAACTGAAACTGAAACGCCTGACAATTTAAGTTTCATCTAAAAAGCAGAAAATCAATGAGATACGACATTTCAAAAACAACAGCGCCCGTGATGCCGACACTCGGTAAGGGCACAGAATGCATCAAGCTCCTGCTCACGCAGGCTTCAAAAGACATGCACGAGCCCCTAGTTCCGATGTTTTTCCCCATTCTTGGCGCAAAAAAAAGCGTCGTAAGAATTAAGTATTCTGACCTAATTTTGAAGATAATCTGTGGCTAAATGGCACTTTCCCTCGGAAATCTAGGCAATAACTGTAAGAAATCACGGCACTTTTCCTCAGAAATCACCTAGAAAAGTTGCAGAAATCACCGCAACTTCTGAAGGAAATCACGGCAACTTCTGAAGGAAATCACGGCAACTTCTGCAGGAAATCACGGCAATAATTGAAGGGGAAGTATTGGATTTATGCTACTTTTCAGTACACCTCACAGGGCGTCGATGTCTTTCATGCACTCTTCGTAGATGGCTTGCTGCTGGCTCTTGGACATGTCGGAGATGGGCATGAAGGTGGTGAAGAAGCTGATGCCGACTGGGGCGGTGCCTTCAAGGCGCTCCATTCCAGAGAGCTTGAAACAGAACCCGTCGGGAGCCAGGAAGCCTTCACCGGCATATTCGCCGTATTTCTCGACATGCTTGTTGATGCGCTCGTCGACGGGCATCGGCTTCAGCTGGAAGTTGCGCGAGAGGAACCTGACCGCCACTTCGTTGGCCGTCATGTCGGGCTGCTTGAGGAAACGTTCCTTGTAGCGCTGCAGGAAATGGCTCGTGAAGACGTGGACGGCGGGTTTGCGCCAGTCGGTCCACTTGATGACAAAGCGCTTGCTGCCGTCGTAAAGGACGCAGAGGTAGCCGGAGAGGACGGGGCCGAGGGGTTGCTCGCGATAGAAATAGATGATGTACTGGTTGTTGGAAGATGGTATCTTGTAGTCATACATCACATAATTATTAAACCGCATCACCTTGTCCATCTGCTTGACGGCTTTGGGCAGCAGGACGTCGCGCTTCCAGTCCAGTTTCGGCATCTCGCTCATGAGCGTGTCGTAAACCTCATGGAGATTCATGTTTGCAACTATCATGGGTGCAAAGGTACGGAGAACTCTGGGAAATCGGTGGCCCAGGCTCCTGTTTTAAGCGCACAGGACGGTTTTTCTTGATAAATATCAGATTCACGGAGAAATATTTGGCGGTATCAGAAAATATTGCTACATTTGCAAGTATGATACTGGTATTCGGAGGAACGACTGAGGGTCGCAAGGCTGTTGAGGTGCTGGAAGAGGCCGGCAGCCTGTACTACTATTCCACGCGCAGCGACGGGCAGCAGGTAGAACTGCTGAACGGCATCCACCTGACGGGTAAGATGGAGGTGACGGAGATGGTGGCTTGTTGTCAGGAACACGGCATACGGCTCATCATCGACGCCGCACACCCCTTTGCCGGGGAGCTGCACCGCAACCTGCTCGTCGTCTCCAAGCACATCGGCGCCCCTATTGTCCGCTACGACCGCATCTATCCTGAACACGACGCCGACCTGGTCTGGTGTAAGGACTACGACGATGCCGTCCGTCAGTTGGAGGCGAACCACATAGAGCGGCTACTGGCGCTGACGGGGGTGAATACCATCGGGAAGCTGCAACAGTATTGGAAACAGCATGAGCATGGGTCGGATGACACGCATGGTGAGTTGAAGCACGACTGCTGGTTCCGCATCCTAAACCGCCAAGCCTCCAAGTCCATTGCTA
>JAEEVT010000087.1 GCA_016291005.1 Prevotella sp.
CAAAAGACAGGGCCAGTGCTGTAATTTAATGTTTAATCTTTAATGTATAAGAATATATGAGTACTTTCAATATAACAAGATTCGGTCAGGCACTGAAGTGCCAGTTCCTCGTACTGAGCAAGACGTGGATTCGCCTCTTCGGCATCTTTACACTCGTCATGTTTATGGCCAACCTCTTCTTCACCCGCGTACAAAGCATGAAATACGATGATATGGTCAGCCAATGGCCTATGGAGGATGTTATCAACCGCTATGGCAATTATGTGGAGCAGACCCTCG
The DNA here is from genome assembly GCA_016291005.1 of Prevotella sp. Lineage (GTDB taxonomy): Bacteria > Bacteroidota > Bacteroidia > Bacteroidales > Bacteroidaceae > Prevotella. Next base: position 280 of record JAEEVT010000087.1, read on the forward strand.
TATTCGGCGTTGTCTTCTTCTGTTTCTCGATGCTTTTCGGTGCCAGTTTCCTGTTCTCAGGCATGAAGGACACTCGCAAACGCTCGGCCTTCCTGCTTTGGCCTGTATCCAACCTGGAGAAATACATCATCAGTCTGCTGCTCTCCATTCTTTGGCTGGCAGTGATCACCATTGGTGCTTATCTGTTGGCTGACACCCTGCGCGTGTTCATTGACTGGGTGACAGGGCGTGTCGTCATCTGGGGGCTTCCCAAAATAATTCATGCTGTTTTCGGTCCTGCAGCTTTCGAGCATTGGCAGATAACATGGATGCTCTTCGCCTGGGTCTTTTATGTCCATTCGCTCTATATCGTAGGCGGCACGCTGTTCCGTCGCCAGCAGTTCCTGCTGACTAGTGGCACGATAGTCGCACTTGGCATCCTGCTGGTCATGATTCTGAACCAGATTAATCCTCATATAGATTTCATTACTGGTACGTGGGACGAGAAGACGGAAACATACACCCAGATATTCCATCCCTTCTTCTATGTTCTTAATACGGCGTTGTGCCTGATCGTCGTCTTCCACTATTGGGCTTCGTACAAGCTGTTTACCCGTATGCAGGTTATTAACAATAAATGGTTGAACGTATGACATTCTCTAATGATAAAGCAATTTACCTCCAGATGGCCGATCGTCTGTGCGACGAAATCCTGTCTGAAGTGTATAAAGATGACGACCGCATACCCTCCGTTCGCGAATATGCCGTGCTTCTGGAGGTGAACACCAATACGGCGGTCAAGGCCTACGACGAACTCTCGCGCGCGAACATTATTTATAATAAGCGCGGACTGGGTTACTTTGTGACCAAAGGTGCAAAGAAACAGATTCTCAAGGAGCGTAAGAAGGCCTTCATGAAAGAGCATTTGCCGGAGCTCTTCCGCCAGATGCAGTTGCTGGACATCAGTATCGATGACGTTGCAGAAGCGTATAATAGTTTACAGAATGTTAAAGAGTAACGAAACATCTATTCATTCGTCACAAAACAACGCTGTTTATCCCAAATATTTGGAGATTATTGCAACTTTTCGTACTTTTGCATCGTCTAACAAATAAAACAAAGGTAAAAAGTTTGTTTTCATGATACATCTACAAGACATTCACAAGACCTATCAGGGCGCCCAGCCGCTCCATGTGCTGAAGGGCATCACCCTCGACATCGAGAAAGGCGAGTTCGTCAGCATCATGGGCGCATCGGGTTCGGGAAAGAGTACTTTATTGAATATATTGGGTATCTTGGATAACTACGACTCGGGACTCTATGAACTGGCAGGCGTCCGCATCTGGAACCTCTCGGAGACCAAGGCTGCCGAGTATCGTAACCACATGATAGGTTTTATCTTCCAGTCGTTTAATCTCGTCTCGTTTAAAACTGCAGTAGAAAATGTTGAGTTGCCACTTTTCTACCAAGGGGTGTCGCGTAAAAAGCGACACACCCTTGCTTTGGAGTATCTGGAGCGCCTGGGACTCCTCGACTGGGCCGAGCACTATCCCAATGAACTCTCTGGTGGTCAGCGTCAGCGCGTGGCCATTGCCCGTGCCCTCATCACCCGTCCCCAGATTATTCTGGCCGACGAACCTACCGGTGCCCTCGACTCGAAGACCTCGGTAGAGGTGATGCAGTTGCTGAAGCAGTTGAATAGCGACGATGGCATCACCCAGATTATCGTGACTCACGACCCCACCGTAGCCGAACAAACCAACCGCGTCATACATATCAAGGATGGAGTGATAGAGAGTTGAGAATTAAGAATTATGAATTTTGAGTTTTTGCCTGTGGCAATTAAGAATTAAGTATTTCGATGAGAGAACTGCTGAGGGAAATATGGCAGACGGCACGACGTAACAAGTTGCGCACCACGCTGACGGGATTTGCTGTGGCGTGGGGCATATTTATGATTATCGTGCTCCTTGGTGCGGGCAACGGACTCATCAATGCCAACAAAGCAGAACGAGAACTGGCTATCAAGTTCGATGGAGGTGTATGGCAGTACGACGTCAAAACCCTATCAGGGATTGAAAGAGGGTCGTTACATCCGCATCCAGACGCGCGACATTACCACCACCGAGTCTGACTTCCGCGACATTATCGACGAAACTGGCGCCGTCTATCAGACCAGTGCCATCATCAGTTACGGCGAAGAGTATATCAGTGCTTCCATTTCCGGCGTCTATCCTGTACACACGAAGATTAACAAGCACGAGATGCTCGGTGGCCGTTTCGTCAATGAACTCGATATGCGCGAAAAGCGTAAAGTTCTCGTGCTTAGCAATAAACAGGCTCAAGAACTGTCTCCCAATGACTACATGTCGTTGTTGGGCAAGCATGTGCGGCTGGGCAATTTTGCCTTTAAGGTTGTGGGTATCTATAAGGATCGTCAGGAGGGACAGAGTTCGGCGTACTCGTCGTATGCCGCCATCAAGAGCATCTTTGGTGCCAACACCGACGATGCTGGTAATTTGGAATTCACCTTCCACGGCTTGACGACGGAAGAGGCCAATAAGGACTTCGAAAAGGATTATCGTCGTCGGTTGAATGCCAATCATCAGGTACATCCTGACGATGAGAGTGCTTTCTGGATATGGAACGGATATACGCAGAGCCTCCAGATGGAGCAGGGCATCGCCATCATCCGCACCGCCCTGTGGATTGTGGGACTCTTTACATTGTTGAGTGGTATTGTGGGCGTGTCAAACATCATGCTCATCACCGTTAAGGAGCGCACCCATGAGTTCGGCATTCGCAAGGCCATAGGTGCCAAACCCAGGAATATCCTCAAGTTGATTATCACCGAGAGTATCATCATTACCACTTTCTTCGGCTATATCGGCATGGTGCTGGGCGTTGCTGCCAACGAATATATGGATGCCACCATCGGACATGAGACCATTGATACGGGACTCTTCAAGGCTACTATGTTCCTGAATCCTACGGTGGGCCTGGATGTATGCTTCGAGGCCACTATGGTGATGGTCATCGCTGGAACCATTGCTGGACTCATCCCTGCCTACAAGGCCTGTCGCATCCGTCCGATCGAAGCGCTAAGGGCGGATTAACTATGAACTATGAACTGAAATGAGAATAGATTTAGATTCATATCGCGAAATTCTCGACACGCTGACGAGAAATAAGAGCAGGAGCTTCCTGACAGGCTTCGGCGTGTTCTGGGGCGTCTTCATGCTTGTTGCACTTATCGGTGGCGGACAGGGCCTGAAGGAACTGCTCAACAAGAACTTCGAGGGCTTTGCTACCAATACCGTCATGATCTGGGCCCAGCAAACGACTAAGGCCTACAAAGGATTCCGTAAAGGCCGTTGGTGGAGCATGGACTATAAGGACATCCACAGATTGCGCCAGCGCGTACCAGAACTTGATGTCGTGGCACCGGTGCTCTTCTCCCTTTGGAATACTGGAAGCACGGCCTACTACAGTGATCGGAAAACCACGCCACGTATTCAGGGCTGTACGCCCGACTATGCCCAGGTCATTGCTCCCAAGCTTTACTATGGTCGTTACATCAATGATATGGACATGAGTCAGCACCGCAAAGTGTGCGTCATTGGTAAGAAGATTTATAAGGAACTCTTCAAGGAAGGCGGTGACCCATGTGGCAAGTCGATACGCATCGACTCTACGTACTATGAAGTCATTGGCGTTGACTATGCCTCTACGAGTATGAATTTCAACGGTCGTGCTGAGGAGAAGATCACGCTGCCGATGACTCTGATGCAGCAGTTGTATAACCGTGGCAATCAGGTCGACATGATCGTGGCGACGGGGCGCAAGGGTGTTATTATGTCGAGTCTCAGCGACCGCATCCGCGAGACTGTCACTTATGCCCACTATGTCGATCCCACTGACGAGCGCGGCGCCATGGTGTTCAATACTGAGGTACTGTTCCAGATTCTCGACAGCCTTTTCCGAGGAGTCAACTTCCTCATCTGGCTCGTGGGGCTTGGTACGCTGTTGGCAGGTTCCATCGGTGTGTCGAACATCATGATGGTTACCGTGCGTGAGCGAACTACTGAGATAGGCATTCGCCGAGCCATTGGTGCCACACCGAAGATGATTCTCTCGCAGATTATCTCTGAAAGTATCGTCCTCACATTGGTTGCCGGCATGAGTGGTATCCTCTTCGGCGTTATGATCTTGCAGATGCTCGAACTGGGCAATACTGAGGATGGCATTGTCGCCGCCCACTTCCAGGTGGGCTTCTGGACAGCACTCTTCGCAGCTCTCGTCATAGCCGCCATGGGTGTGTTGGCCGGTTTGGCTCCTGCCGCTCGAGCCATGAGTATCAAACCCGTCGATGCCATGCGCGACGAATAATAGTGGTCAGCGGTTTCCCCGCTGACACCAAAATAAAGAAACAACAAAAACCAATCAAGATATGAAGAAGTACAGCAAACTGATCATCGCCGCTATCGTTGCGCTGATTTTTATCGGGACCTTCGTATTCCTGTGGCAGAAGAGCCGTCCCAAGGAAATTGTGTATAACGAGTTCACACCGAAGGTGGAGAACATCCGTAAGACCACTATCATTACGGGTAAGATAGAACCCCGCAACGAGGTTAACGTCAAGCCTCAGATCTCGGGTATCATTACTGAACTCCTGAAAGAACCTGGCCAGTATGTCAATGCCGGTGACATCATCGCCAAGGTGAAGGTCATTCCCGATATGGGACAACTGTCCAGTGCCGAGAGTCGTGTGCGTCTGGCTGATATTAACGTACAACAGGCCAAGGTGGACTTCGAACGTGTCAAAGCCCTCTATGACAAGGAATTGGTCTCTGCCGACGAGTACGACAAGGCAAAGCAAAAGCTTGATCAGGCTCGTGAGGAGGTCGTCGGCGCCCAGGATGCCTTGCAGGTTGTGCGCGATGGTGTCTCGAAGTCGAACGCTTCTGCTTCATCGACGCTGATACGTTCCACCATCAGCGGCATCATCCTCGACATCCCTGTGAAGGTTGGTAACAGCGTCATCCTCTCCAATACTTTCAACGATGGTACCACCATTGCCTCGGTGGCTAACATGAACGACCTGATATTCCGTGGCAATATCGATGAGACGGAGGTTGGCCAGTTGGTGGCTGGTATGCCGATGAAGATCACCATCGGTGCTTTGCAGGACTTGAAGTTTGATGCTGCCTTGGAGTATGTCTCGCCGAAGGCTGTCGAGAGCAATGGCGCCAACCAGTTTGAAATCAAGGCTGCCGTCAGCATGCCCAAAGCTTCCGCTGACGGTAAGTCCAGTACGTTGCGTTCAGGCTATAGCGCCAATGCCGAGATAGTTCTGGCTCAGGCTCAGAATGTGCTTAGCATTCCCGAGAGTGCCATTGAGTTTAGTGGTGACAGTACTTTTGTCTACATCATCAAGGGCGACGGCGCGAAGAAGACTTATGAGCGCAAGCAGGTTGTCACGGGACTTTCCGACGGTGTGAACATTGAAATCAAGAAAGGTATTGGCCAGAAAGATAAGGTGCGTGGCCCGCAGGTTGTTACGGACGAAGACAAGTAATATCGCACAAAAGGATTGGGCTTCTATCGCACAACAGGACTGATCTTTTGTGATTAGTAGCTGGCGGTGCAGGGGATACCTGCTGCAATGACACGGTCGCGAATGGCATCAAGCTGTTCGCGGCTTGCTTTTTGTAAACCGTGGGCCGGCGTTTCGCGGTCGATCGTGTACACCATCACTTGCTGGGGCTGAATGGCCTTCACGGCTTCGAGCCATGGGGCAACGTATTCTTCGCCGGTGTTGTCGACGGAGATGGCTTCCGACGGGGGAAACCCGTCGGCGCGAACAAGCGTGCCACGCATAAACATGGTTTGGATGATGACGTGACCGTGGAAGGCTTTCATGCCTTCGATGATACGTTGCACGTCGTAAGTAATGTTGGGACGGTCCACCTTATTAATATATAAGGGGTCAACGGTATCAAGTTTCAGGATGTTGTTGTCCACACGCATCAGGGCATCGTGGACCTGCGGACGAAGAATCATCGTCGAGTTACTGAGTACGCTGACTTTGGCCTGCGGACAATATTTGTCGCGTAGTGCCAGAGTGTCGTCGATGATTTCGGCAAAATGTGGGTGACATGTCGGCTCACCATTGCCAGCAAAAGTCAGTACGTCTGGCAACTGGCCTTCGGCAACCATCTTCTGCAATTGCTTTTCCAATCCGGCGGCTACAGCCTCGCGTGTTGGCATGGGTAGGGAAGGACGGTGGTCTTCGTTGAATCCGCACTCGCAGTAGATGCAGTTGAACGAACAAACCTTACCATCGGCTGGCAGGAGGTTGATGCCTAACGACAAACCCAGTCGGCGGCTGTGAATGGGGCCGAAAATCGGCGAAGGATAGATAACAGTACTCATAACAGCGGCAAAGGTACAACAAATCTTTGAACTTTAAACTTTGAACTTTGATCTTTATGTCTTGTCTAAGTGTTAAATAATTCTAATGGGTAATCATAAAGTTCAAAGTTCGAAGTTTAAAGTTCAAAGAAAATAGTAACTTTGCACGAAATTAGGTGTATTACGTCTAAATGAGACTATGACTAAGAAACGAAAAAAGACCCGCAACCGTCGTGGCTTGCAGGTGGTGACGTTATGTATAAGCACTACGATGGTGCTCATTCTACTGGGCTTGGTAGTCTTCTTCGTGCTGTCGGCGCGTAACTTGTCGGCTCACATGAAGGAGCACCTGACGGTAACCGTGATGCTGAAAGACAGCGTTACGCTCAACGATGCCAAGCTGTTCTGTCGCGATCTCTACCACCGACCCTACTCTCGAAACATCGACTATATCAGTAAGGAACAGGCCAAGCGCGAGCAAGTCAAGGAGTTAGGTAGCGACCCGACGGAGTTTCTGGGCTTCAATCCCTTCCCTGCCACGCTGGAAATCCAGTTGAAGGCCGACTATGCCAACCGTGACTCCCTGAAATGGATTGCCAAGGAAATCCGGAAGGACGCCCGTGTCAGCGATTTAGCTTATATGGAAGATCTCATGGACAAGGTCAATAAGAACCTGAACCGTGTCAGCATTGTCCTGTTGGTGTTAGCGGTGCTGTTGACCTTTGTGTCGTTTACGCTCATTAGCAATACAGTGCGTTTAAGTGTCTATGCCCGCCGTTTCATCATCCATACCATGAAGTTAGTGGGAGCCTCGTGGGGCTTTATCCGCCGACCGTTCCTCAAGCGGGCTGCTGTGGTGGGTGTCATCGCCGCAGTGCTGGCCAATGCTGTGCTGGGTGCGGGAATCTATGCTTTCTACTTGAAGCAGCCCGATATGCTCGATGTCGTTACGTGGGAGGTTTTGGCTATCACTGCCGGAGCGGTATTCCTTTTTGGCATCGTCATCACGGTGCTATGCGCCTGGCTGGCTGTCAACAAGTTCCTGCGTATGTCGGCAGGAGAGCTGTATAAAATTTAGAATTTTGAATTAAGAGTTTAGAGTTATTGCCTGCGGCAATTAAGATTTAAGCATTAAGCAGTAAGAATTATAAAAATGGATAAGAGAGATTTTGCTTTCGATCGTGTGAATTACATATTGTTGGCTGTGGGAATGGCTGTAGTTATCTTGGGCTTCCTGTTAATGAGTGGAGGCGGTTCTACGGAGACGGCCTACGACCCAGACATCTTCAGCGCCCGTCGTATCAAGGTGGCTCCGCTGGTGTGCCTCGCAGGCTTTGTGTCGATGATCTATGCCATTGTTCGTCGCCCGGCTGATAAATAGTAAATCGTATATCGTTAAATAGTTAACAATATGACTTGGCTTGAAACCGTTATTATTGCCATCGTCGAGGGACTGACAGAGTTTTTGCCCGTCTCGTCGACTGGCCACATGATTATTACCCAGAATCTGTTGGGCATAGAACAAGGCGACCCCTTTGTCCATGCTTTCACCTTTATTATACAGTTTGGTGCCATCCTGTCGGTGGTATGTCTCTATTGGAAGCGCTTCTTCCAGTTCGACCGCACTCCGGCACCTGCAGGCAGTAACCTATTCCAGCGTCTGAAGCATAAGTATTATTTCTACTGGCTTCTCATTGTTGGTGTGTTGCCCGCCGTTGTCATTGGCTTGCTGGCCAAGAAGTCTGGACTGCTCGACTGGCTGCTTGACAGCGTCTTGGTGGTGGCTATCATGCTGGTAGTCGGAGGTGTGTTCATGCTGTTCTGCGACAAACTGTTCAATAAGGGCAGCGATGCCAACAAGGTCAACGAGAAGCGTGCCTTTAACATCGGTCTGTACCAGTGTATCTCGGTTATTCCCGGTGTGTCGCGCTCTATGGCAACCATCGTGGGTGGCATGACCCAGGGACTGACGCGCCAGCGTGCGGCTGAGTTCTCGTTCTTCCTCGCTGTGCCTACTATGGCTGGCGCTACGTTGCTCGATCTGCTGGATTTGTTGAAGGAAGATACGGCATGGGCTACTACGCACAACATCACCATGTTGCTCTTGGGTTGTGCCGTGGCATTTGTCGTGGCGCTGTTGGCCATGAAGTGGTTTGTGGCCTTCCTGACGAAGTACGGTTTCAAGGCTTTCGGCTACTACCGCATCATTGTCGGTGGCATCATCATTGCTCTGCTGCTGACTGGTCACTCACTCGCTATGGTCGACTAAACATGGACTTCATAGAAGGCGAATACATCTATATCAACAAGCCCTACCGTATGTCGTCGTTCGGAGCGTTGGCATATGTCCGAACTCGTGTGTCGCGGAAGATTGGCGTGCGGCGGGTGAAGATGGGACATGCTGGCACGCTTGACCCTCTGGCGACGGGTGTGCTCATCCTCTGTACGGGCAAGAAAACCAAGGAGATAGAGCGTCTTCAGTTGCACGACAAGGAGTACACGGCTACGCTGCAACTTGGTGCCACCACACCGAGCTACGATATGGAGCACGAGGTCAATGCGACCTATCCTACGGCACATATCACCCGCGAACTGATAGATCGTGTGCTAGCCGACTTTGCAGGCGAGATACAGCAAGTGCCGCCGTCCTATTCTGCCGTGAAGATTGGCGGCGACCGGGCGTATAAGTTGAAGCGCAAGGGCGAAACTATCGAGTTGCAACCCAAGACGGTGCGTATCGATGAGATAGAAGTCACCGACTTCGATGCCGAGAAGATGCTACTGAGCATCCGCGTGGTGTGTGGCAAGGGTACCTATATCCGAGCCTTGGCACGTGATATCGGCCGTGCACTCGACAGCGGCGCTTACCTGACGGCTCTCTGCCGCACACGTGTCGGCAATGTCCGCATCGAGGACTGTCTTACGTTGGACGATCTTCCCCACTGGTTAGACAAGCTGAATGAAGAATGCTGTCGCAAAGGGGAATAAAGAGTTAATAGTCAAATAGAAGATATAAGAGATAAATTGTAAATAGTCAAATTGTAAATTACATAGATGAAACTGTCACAATTCAGATTCCTGCTCCCTGAGGAGCGCTTGGCGCTGGAACCGCCTCATAAGGTTTTCGAGAACGAAGACGGCACCGTCGAGAAGGTCTATCGTCGCGATGAGTGCCGCATGATGGTGGTACACCGTAAGAGTCAGACCATCGACATGTTTGTCAAGGATGCCGACGGCAACGATACGGAGGAGTTCATCACCTTCCGCCACATCATCGACTACTTCGACGAGGGCGATGTCATGGTGCTCAACGACTCGAAGGTTTTTCCCGCCCGTCTCTACGGAACGAAGGAGAAGACGGATGCGAAGATTGAAGTATTCCTTTTGCGCGAACTAAACGAGGAGTATCGCCTGTGGGATGTGCTGGTAGAACCGGCTCGTAAAATCCGCATCGGCAACAAGCTGTTCTTCGACGAAGACGGTCCCATGGTAGCCGAGGTCATCGACAATACGACGAGCCGTGGCCGTACCCTGCGCTTCCTCTACGACTGTCCGCACGACGAATTCAAGCGGGAACTGTTTGCCCTGGGTTCCACGCCGTTGCCACGCTATATTGTCGACCAGCGTGAGGTGACGCCCGACGATACGGAGAATTTCCAGACCATCTATGCCCGCAACGAGGGTTCTGTCACCGCTCCGGCTTCCGGCCTGCACTTCAGCCGCGAACTGATGAAGCGTCTCGAAATCCGTGGCATCAACTATGCTTACATTACCGTACATTGTGGTCTGGGATGCTTCGACAGCATCGAGGTCGAAGACCTTACCAAGCATAAGATGAGTTCGGAGCAGATAAAGATTGATGCTGAGGCCTGCGACATTGTCAACGGGGCCCGTGCTGAGGGTCACCACGTCTGTGTAGTAGGTGTCACCACGCTGCGTGCCACAGAGAGTTCGGTAGGTACTGACGGCATGCTGAAGCCTTTCGACGGTTGGACGAACAAGTTCATCTTCCCGCCCTACGACTTCGGTCTGGCCGATTCGATGGTGGTCAACTTCTACCACTCGGAGTCAACGATGCTCATGGCTACGGCAGCCTTCGGCGGCTACGACCTCATCATGCAGGCCTATCAGATGGCTGTCGACAATAAGTACAACTTCGGTTGCTACGGTGACTGTTTGCTGATAGTGGACGACTAAGCAAGAGACCCACCCCTAACCCCTCCCTAAATGGAGGGGAATGGATAGTTGGGAGTCGGATTGAAAGAAAAAAGGATGCATGAGGTGTATTTAGGGCTGGGCAGCAACCTTGGCGACAAGCGGCGGAACATCGCTGAGGCCGTGAGACTTATCGGCGAAAGGGTAGGAGAGGTGGTGCGTCAGTCGACGCTCATCGAGACAGAACCTTGGGGGTTCCAGTCTCAGAACAGCTTCCTCAACGGCGTGGTGCTCTGCCTGACGGATAAGTCACCCCGTGAGGTACTCACCCTCACCCAGCAGATAGAGCGGGAACTTGGCAAGCGCAAGGAGCATGCCACCAAGCGCAGCCAAATAGTAAAAGGTAAATCGTCAAATTGTAAATATGCCGACCGGCCTATCGACATTGACATCCTGCTCTACGACGACCTCACCGTCGACGAGCCTGACTTGAAGATTCCGCATCCGCTGATGCATCAGCGCGACTTCGTCATGATACCGCTGAAAGAAATTGAATATTGAACACTAAAACTAATAAACAAACGAACATGAAAAGACTAATCTCTCTGTTGCTGTTAGGTATGGCCCTGTCCGCCTCAGCACAACACAAATGCGAACACAACGGCCAAGGCGAGTGCAAAGAACACAAAGCAAATTGTCAGCACAAGGCCAAAGGCCAGTGCTACAAGCGTTTCACTAAGGACCTGCCCTTCCAGATGCCTGAGGTTCAGGCACCGCAGTTCCCCGATCGCCAGGTCAACCTCAAGGACTTTGGTGCTGTAGGCGACGGCATCACCATGAATACCGAGGCTTTTGCCAAAGCCATCGATGCCCTGAGTCAACAGGGTGGCGGCCGCCTGGTGGTTCCTGCCGGCGTGTGGCATACGGGACCCGTGGTGCTGAAGTCGAACATCAACTTGCATCTTGACATGGGCGCCGTCATTCTCTTTGCTGCCGACGAGTCGCTCTATCCGCTCATCAATACCTCCTTTGAGGGGCTCGATACGCGCCGCTGCCAGTCGCCCCTGAGTGCTAATGGTTGCGAGAACATTGCCATCACCGGTCAGGGCGTCATCGACGGCAATGGTCAGTATTGGCGTCCCGTGAAGCGTGGCAAGGTGACCGACGCCCAATGGAAGGAAGTGCTCAAACGTCCTGGTGGCTTGGAGATGAAGAAGGACTACTGGGTTCCATCTCAGGGCTATGCCGATGCCGAGCAGGGGGCCAACATGAATGTGCCCAATGCCAAAGACGAGGCCGAGTGGAACCACTTCAAGCGCTTCTTGCGCCCCGTTATGGTAAGTCTCGTCTCGTGTAAAAACGTTCTGTTGCAGGGCGTCATCTTCCAGAACTCTCCCGCTTGGAACCTCCATCCGCTGATGTGCGAGAACATCATTATAGATAATGTCCTTGCGCGTAATCCCTCCTACGCCCAGAATGGCGATGCACTGGACTTGGAGTCGTGCAAGAATGCCCTCATCGTCAACTCGAAGTTCGATGCCGGTGACGACGGCATCTGCATCAAGAGCGGTAAGGACAAGGACGGTCGCCTGCGTGGTAAGCCCTGCGAAAATGTCGTCGTAGATGGCTGTACCGTTTTCGCCGGACATGGCGGTTTCGTGGTAGGTTCCGAGATGAGTGGAGGCGTGCGTAACATCCTTGTCAAGAACTGCCAGTTCCTCGGCACTGACGTCGGCCTGCGCTTCAAGTCGACGCGAGGCCGTGGCGGCATCGTGGAGAACATCTTCATCCGTGATATCTCCATGACCGACATCAAGACTGACGCCATCACCTTCAATATGTACTATGGCGGCAAGTCGGTAGCCGAGATGCTGGCCGATGGTGACAACCCGGATAACACCACGAAGCAGCCTATTACCGAAGAGACTCCCATCTTCCGCAACATTGACATCCAGGACATTGTCTGCAATGGAGCTGGTCGCGCTATGGAGTTCAACGGCCTGCCCGAGATGCCTATCCAGGGCATCAACCTGAAGAATATTGTCATCAAGGCCAAGCAGGATGCTTCCTTCACTAACGCCGAGAACGTGACGAAGGAGAACGTTCACATCACCGTCGAATAGAGATCCTTAGTATTAGTTGCAAAAGTTGCCGTGGTTTCCGCAAGAAATCACGGCAACTTCTTAAGGAAATCCTAAGGATAACTTAAGGAAATCCTAAGGATAACTGGAGGAAATCCTAAGGATAACTGGAGGAAAGTACGGTGATTTCTGGGGGCGACAGGTTCATTGAATGTAGCATATACTTTCGTTAAGGTTTCAAAGTTGTTAAAATGACAATAATAATATGGTGTGATTGGAAATAATTGTTACCTTTGCAGTGAAAATAATAATCACAACCAATATCCGAAATGAAAGTACTATTACTACTTGTTGCCACGCTCATGGCTGGCTGTGCTTCGGCACAAACATTGAAAATCAACGAAGTGATGCAGTCGAACGTAGAATGCATCATGGATGACATCAAGGAATTCCCAGACTCTTGGGTAGAACTTTACAACAGCGGCGAGGAGAGTGTAAACCTGAAGGACTTCAAAATCTACCACAAGAACAAGGAGAAGAAGGCCTACCAACTTCCCGACCAAGTAGTGCCTGCCAATAGCTACGTCGTCATTTATTGCGACAAAGAGGAGAAGGGGCTGCACACCGACTTCCGATTAGAGTCGGGCAAGGACTGCACACTATACCTGTTCAACAACAAGGCTGTCGTCGACAGTCTGCCTGCCGGTATGGCGAAGATGCCTGCTCCCGATGTGGCCTACGGTCGTAAGACTGACGGCGGCGACGAGTGGGGTTACCAGCTGACGCCCACACCAGGCGAGACCAACTGTGGTGAGGTTTGTGACGGTAATCATATCCTGGGCGCTCCGGTGTTCAGCAAAAGCGGCTATGTCACCTCGGGCAGCAGCAACCTCAGAATCACGCTGAATTTGCCGGAAGGTGCCCCCGAAGGTGCCTACATTACCTATACCACCAATGGTAACGAGCCAACCAGCACAGATACGAAATACACGAAAGCCATTACCTTTAACAAGACGACGGTGATTCGCGCCAAGGTGTTCTGCGACGGCTGGCTTTCGCCCATGAGTACGGCACAGTCGTACATCTTCCACCCCAGGGAGATGACGATTCCCGTGTTCTCTATCCAGACCAACGACAAATACTTGAACGATAAGGAAATCGGTCTTTTCGCCAACAACAACAGCAAGGCTGACAAAAAAGACCACGACTGGCGTCGTCCCATGAATATCGAGTTCTTCCCGGCTGAAGGTGAGGAGAGTGCTTTCAACCAGCTTGGTGAGTTCCGCATTCAGGGCGGACAGTCACGTTCTAATGCCCTGAAATCGCTGGCACTCTATGCCAACAAGCGTTTCGATCCCGAGCACAAGCAGTTCGTCTATGAGTTCTTCCCCGATCAGAAGCCCGGCGTCACTAAGTTCAAGTCGTTCTCGCTCCGCGACGGTGGTAACGACTTCACTGACCTGTATTTCCGCGATGCCATCATCCAACGTACCATGGCCAGTCATCTTGACAACCTTGACTGGCAGGCTTGCCACTCTGCCGTGATTTACATCAACGGAGAGTACATGGGCATGCTCAACATCCGCGAGCGTTCCAACGAAGACAATGTTTACAGCAACTACAACGGTCTTGAAGATATTGACCTGATTGAAATCTCTCACGAGAACGAAAATGGTCAGGATTTGTTCATCGAGGAGCTGAAGGAGGGTGACGACAACTTCTATAACGCCTTCAAGGCTTTCTACAGCGAGAAGGGTCATACCAGGCCAGAATACGAGCAGTATATGGATGTTGACGAGTATCTAAACGTCG
>JAEEVT010000192.1 GCA_016291005.1 Prevotella sp.
CGACAACAACGACGCCTACAAGGACTGCTATCACCTCAACCCCTCCAACAGCCAGGCCAACAGCTCGCGCAGCAACTATCCCCTGGGCGTTCCTGTGAAGGACTTCAAGAGCAATACCGGCTCGCTCAAGGTGGGCAAAATACATCACGACGTGCTGAATGTCGATTTCTGGGTTTTCGAACCCAAGGACGAGTACAATGGCGACTTTGCCCGTGCCTACTTCTATATGGCGACGTGCTACGGACGTGATGCCGACGGCAATATCGACCCCGTGTGCAACAAGTACCAAGGCTGGCGCACCAACAACAATGACGTCGGTTCCAAGTTTGCCATGCAGAACGACAACTACCTCGAGTTCCAGCCCTGGGAGCAGGAGGTGCTCATCCAGTGGCACCGCATGGACCCCGTCTCCGAGAAGGAAATCAAGCGTGCCGATGCCGTCAGCAATTTCCAGCACAACCGCAACCCCTTCATCGACTATCCCTATATGGCCGAATACATCTGGGGCGAGCGTGCCGGTCAGCTGCTCGACATGAGTCACCTCATCTCGTCTACCGACCCCCGTTTCGTCGTTGGCGAGAGCAATGGCTGGATAGACAATCCCTCGGCCATCGATGGCGTGGCTGCTGATGGCTCATCCGCTGCCAGCCAGCCCGCCCGCATCACCAAGGTCATCATCGACGGCAAGCTCTACATCCTTGTCGGCAAGGCCCGCTACACCCCCACCGGCCAGAAGGTTGACTAAACAAATGGGGGCTTTTTCCGAAAAAGCCCCCATTTGTTTACTGCTATTTACTGCTTCAGCCAGCGGGCGAGCCAGTTGAAGTAGGTGCGCTGCCAGAGAATGCCGTTCTGGGGCTTCAACACCCAGTGGTTCTCGTCGGGGAAGACGAGGAACTCGGCAGGGATGCCCTTCATGCGGGCGGCATTGAAGGCGGACATGCCCTGGGTGTAGTTGATGCGGTAGTCCTTCTCGCCATGGATGCAGAGAATAGGAGTGTCCCACTTCTCCACCATCTTGTGCGGAGAGTCGTGGTAGGTCTTCTTGGCGCGAGGCATCTGGGGACGGTGCCAGTAAGCCTCGTCGTACTCCCAGTTAGAGAACCAGTTCTCCTCGGTCTCTAAGTACATAGAGGCGAGGTTGAAGGCGCCGTCGTGAGCAATGAACGCCTTGAAGCGCTTCTCGTGAATGCCGGCCAGATAATAGACGCTGAAACCACCGAACGAAGCACCGACGGCTCCTAAGCGGTCCTTATCGACGAAGGGCAGGTTCTGGGCGGCATCGTCAATGGCAGCGAGATAGTCCTGCATGCACTGACCCGTCCAGTCGCCGGAGATTTCCTCCTTCCACTCCTGTCCGAAGCCGGGTAGTCCGTGACGGTTAGGGGCAATGACGACGTAGCCGTTGGCTGCCATCATCTGGAAGTTCCAGCGGTAGCTCCAGAACTGGCTGACGGGACTCTGCGGTCCACCCTCGCAGAAGAGCAGGGTGGGGTACTTCTTGCCCTCTTCGTAGTTGGCGGGTAGCATCACCCAGACAAGCATCTCCTTGCCATCGGTGGTGTTCACCCAGCGCTGCTGCATCTTGCCGAAGGTCAGCTGGTCGAGGAAGTGCTTGTTTTCAAAGGAAATCTGTTCTATCTTAGTCTTCTCAATAGTCTTTCCCGGTGTCACCATATAGATATCGGTCGGGGCGCTGAGGCTCTGACGCGTTGCCAGGATGCGCTTGCCGTCGTTGGCTAACTGCAGCGATGTCCAGTCGGCCCAGTCTTCCGTCAGCTGCTTGACCTCGCCTTTCCAGTTGCAGCTATACATATTGGCGCAACCGTGCCAGACGCTGATGAAGTAGAGAATGGCTTGCTTGTCCTTCTGGGGAGCCCAGCAGAACGCTTCGACGTCGCTCTTCCAGTTGACGTAACGCTTGCTGCCGTCCTCAAAGGAATAGATGCACAGACGGTTCAGGTCAGCCTCGTAGCCGTCGCGCTCCATCGACTGCCAGGCAATGTACTTGCCGTCGGGCGAGAACTGTGGGTTCTGGTCGTAGCCCACATTGTTCTTCAGGTTCTCAGGGGCGTTGACGGCCTGGGTGGCTAACGTGATGGTGGGTTCAACCTTCGGAGCCACGTAGTCGGCAGGCTTACAGAGATTGGTGGTCTCGCGCGTTCCTATATTATAAAGGTAGATGTCGGAGTCGGTGCTGATGGAGTATTCCAGACCCGTCTTCTTGCGACAGGTATAAGCAATGCTCTTCGAGTCGGGGCTCCACGCCAGCTGTTCCATGCCGCCGAAGGGTTCCATGGGACACTCGTAGGGCTCGCCGTCGAGGATGTCAATCGCTTCAGAACCGATGGCGAAACCATCGGCCACGGTAGCTAAGAACGGATGCTGGATGCTCTCCACATAGTGGTCCCAGTGGCGATACATGAGGTCGGTGATGCGACGTCCCGTAGCTTTGGGAAGGTCGGCAGGGTTCTCCTTGATAATCTCGTGGAAGGGAATGCTCTTGAGAAGGATGACGTGCTGACGGTCGGGAGCAAACAGGAAACCTTCCACCTTGCCGTCGGTCTTGGACAGCTGCTTCCGGTCGGAGCCGTCGGCCTTCATGCTCCAGACCTCACCGCCGCTGATGAAGGCGATGGTGTTGTTGTCTAACCAGACGGGGTCGGTCTCGTTCTTGCTGCCGGTGGTCAGCAGCAGCGGAGAACCTGACGGA
>JAEEVT010000193.1 GCA_016291005.1 Prevotella sp.
AAAAACTCACTTTCTCGCCTTTGTGGACATAGACGCCCGGCTTTGTGGGCTTGCTGTCGTACTTGCGACCGGAGAGGTCGTACCAAGACTCATTATCAGTTGACAGGTGAGAGTTGACAGGTGACAGTTGAATCTCTCCGACAACGGTCGGATCGCCTTCGCCGAAGTTCAGCACGAACTGACGGGCGCTGCTATTGCCATCGGGCAGCTGGAAGTAGGCGCGGAAGCCGTTGATGTTGCCGCCGGTCTTGGGATAGGTCAGTTTGTTGCCGCCGGTGACGAAGAGCTTGGTCTTGTCATTGGCGGTCATGGCGGTGGGGTTAATCACGGGGATGAAGCTGACGTCGGTGAATTCCGTCGGGTCCGTGTCGCTCGAGATCGTCACGTCGTCGAAGGTCGGGTTCGCGGCAGTGGCGGTGACTTTCACCAGATAGGGTTTGCCGGCCTCGATTTTCGTTGTTTCATCGCTGAACGTCAGTGTCAGCGTGGAGCCGTCGTTGCTTGCGCCGGTCAGTTTCTTCACCGTCCAGCCCGTAGGAATAGTATTGATGTCGAAGGGCACTGCGAACGTGTTCCATCCGCCCGTCTGCAGTGTGCGTCCCAGCCAGATGCTGGCCGTCTTTCCGTCGTTTGCCGTAATCCAGGTGCTGTTGTTTGCGTCCTGCAGCAGGTCGGTGTAGTACTCCGCCTGCAGCACGATGTCACAGGCGGGCATGGAGGCGAGCGTCCACACGGTCTTGTTGGCGTTGGGCGTCAAGGGGGTTTGTGCCCATGCTCCCTGCACCATTGTCAGCGAGAGGGCCAGGATTGAAAGTATTTTTTTCATATCTCTGTTTTTTTACTTAGCTATTGTATTACTACTCTGCTACATCGCGAACGAGGCGGATGGAGCAGCCGTAGTGCAAATTCAAAAAGTAATTAGGTAGTATCTGGCCATCATCTATGCGCATGACGTCTCCGTTTGCTTCGCGCGTTGAGCACCAATAGTGGCCGATGACATTGACGACAAAGAGATCTGTTCCTATGCGGTGACCGCCGGCGGGCAGGAACACAGCGCCGTGTGCCTCAAGTTTTTCTGTCCAATCTGACAAGCTGATGTTGTTGTCTGCATAATGTCCGTTGTCATTGTTGGTATTATTCAGGGCATAATATTCGGCGTTCCAGTCGTCCGGCAGCAGGATAAGGCCGTTCTTGCCGTTCACACTTCCTACTGCATAGCGTATGCCGGAGGTGGTTGTGCGGGAGTTGAGCAAGTAGTTCCACTTACCATTATTGCCACCTGTTATCAGATGCCAGCCAGTGCCGATGCATGCCTGCAGATAGGGGTCGTCGCCCCAAGCTGTGTCAGACGTGTAATCCTCATAATTGTCGCTCGTCTTGTTGGGAGTGGCAACAGTGCACCAGCCAAAGAGGTCGCGATGGTTGTCGGACTGATTCTCGCCGAAGGTCTCCCACTGGTTGTCGGCGAACTTCCAGGTTCTTTCGCCTACGAGCTGCAGGTTACCTTTGGAGAAATACACCTTATCGCCGGAGTCATTGATGGTAAACTTGCCGTTGATGATGGCGGGGGTTATATACATCTTCACGCTCTTCACATGCCTGCTACCGCTGGAGGTTGCAGTGACTGCGGCACCGGCGGCGACGGGGTTGACGGGGCTGATGCTCCAGTTGTTCTTCTCCTCGTCGGTGGCATCCCAGGTGACGTAGCTCTTGGGCGTCCAGAGGGCATAGAGGGTAACAGGACCTTTGCTGCTTTCGGTGGCAGTAATCGTTGCGCCGTTTGCGTAATTTGTGCCTGTGCCATCAGCCTCGGTGTTCCAGCCAGCGAAGATATAGTCCTCGCGGGTGAAAGCGTTGGATGTCAGCGTGGCGCTGTTCTCGACGGTCTGCTGCGACATGGTTCCCGTACCGCCGTTACTGTTGAAAGTAACGTACTTATAGTAGTAGGTTTCCCATGAGTAGTTGTTGTTTTTGAAAGAGCCCCACTGGTGGCAGTTGGCAAATCCCCCAGCGTTAGTTACTACGTGCGTCAGCATAAGTGCCCACGTCTTAGCCTGCGTTGAACTGCCGCTGCGGTTGTCGAACTCAAACGTTTTGGTCTGTAATGGTGATTGCTGTTTTCCAGTGTTGCCATCTTGCGACAGATGCCCCACATGGTATGTGCTACCAGACTGATTGGAATAGTCTGCGGTATAGTCCACCACGATGCCCTTCAGTGTCGCCAAATCAGTATGTGCATATAATGTAACATTCTGAGGGAAGTTGCTTGAGGATCCAAGCAAATAAAAATCCCATGTGAGCACCTTTCGTGTATAGGAAGGCAAACTCTCGCTGTGAGTGTAAGTGGACAAAACACCATAGTGAGATTTTTCTACACTATTGCAATGCATTGTGAAGCCAACGCCATCATCATCTTGCCACTGATAGGTAATATTGTATATTGCGTCCCAATTTTCCCAAGCCGCATGGTTCGTGCCATTAAACGACATTGTCCATACGTCAGCACTATTATTATAATATCCGATGCTTACCGCATCATATTTCCATGGCCCCTCAGTTGGTGGAGTGCTCATAGTACGTGGCGTGTAATCTTGATACGCCCATGCCCCCTGCGTCACCATCGTGAGCAGCAGGATGAGAATTGAAAGTGTTTTTTTCATATCTCTGTTTTTTACTTAGCTATTATATTACTACTCTTCTACATCGC
>JAEEVT010000194.1 GCA_016291005.1 Prevotella sp.
AGGATAGTCAGGTTATCGTTAGCCTGCCTGCTGATGATGCTCATCGGCTACAGTAGCTATGGTGTCATCTTCATCAGGGCCAATGCCCAAACGCCGATGTGTGAGAATGCGCCTGACAATATCTTCTCTTTGGGCAACTATCTGAAC
Source organism: Prevotella sp. (assembly GCA_016291005.1). Lineage (GTDB taxonomy): Bacteria > Bacteroidota > Bacteroidia > Bacteroidales > Bacteroidaceae > Prevotella. The sequence continues at coordinate 148 of JAEEVT010000194.1, forward strand.
CGCGAGCAATATGGAAAGACGCCGTTGTTCTATGGTCCTGCGTATTGTAGCGAAATAGACCGCGTGGTAGAAGGAGATTACCTGGTGCCAAGACAGAAGGAAGGCAAGCCCATCTATCGTCCTGCGGCCGATCCCGCGAAGCAGGAATACGAGGTGGTGCGCCATGATACTGATTATCTATATAAAAACAACATGTACTTCCCCCGGATGCATTCCTCACGACATGCCAAGGCCTACGAGGACTGGCTCGGAAACGTCGAGAAAAAGGACGGCGTACCCACTGCTACAGAAAATCTGCGCTTCTTCCTTTCCTATCAGGTGAACTTCATGTATTGGCGTTATTTCCTGTGGAACTTCGTGGGGCGACAAAACAACATTCAGGGGCACGGCGAGGTAGAACACGGCAACTGGATTACAGGCTTCCGATGGATAGACGACTGGCTGTTAGGTTGCGACACGTCGAAACTGCCGTCAGACCTGAAAGAGAACAAAGGGCATAATGTGTTCTATGCATTACCGCTGCTGCTCGGAATGGTGGGAATGTTATGGCAATGGCGTAAAGGAAGTAAGGGTAAGCAACAGCTTCTGATCGTCATGCTATTGTTCGTGATGACGGGACTTGCCATCGTGGTCTATCTGAACCAGACTCCGCTCCAACCGCGTGAACGTGACTATGCCTACGCGGGTTCGTTCTATGCCTTTGCCATTTGGATAGGCATTGGGGTGGCATTTGTCGTTGACTTGATGCAGAGACTGTTAAATAATAAAACAGTCATAAATATTGTCCTTAGTTGTCTATATTGTCTTTTAATTCCCCTCCAGATGGCAAGCCAGACGTGGGATGACCATGACCGCTCTGGCCGTTACACCTGTCGTGACTTCGGTGCCAACTACCTCAATAGCATGCAACGAGAGGGACATCCCATCATCCTAACCAATGGCGACAACGACACATTCCCGCTTTGGTATAACCAGGAGGTGGAGGGTGTACGCACTGACATCCGTGTCTGCAACCTGGAATACCTGCAAACCGACTGGTATATCGACCAAATGAAACGCCAGGCATACGACTCGCCACCACTGCCCATCAGCCTGAGCCACGAAGACTACAAGGAGGGCCGGATGGAGTATGTACCCATCGATAATGACAGCATCACCATCGGCTCAGCGACCATCTCGCTGAAAGGCAAGAAGGGACTTTTCAAGAACGAACTGATGGTGCTCGATATGCTATTGCAAGCCAATTCTTTGACCTCTGGTCAGAGTGTGGCGTTGCAATGGGAACGCCCTGTCTATATGTCCATCAACATGGGTTCCGACATCCTGCCCTTCCTGCGCGACCACTTAGTACTCGAAGGGCTTGCTTATCGCATATCTCCTACGACTACGAACCAAAGGATAGACGTAGATAGGCTTTATGACAACATCATGCACCGCTTCCGCTATGGCGGTCTGAGCAAGAAAGGAATCTATGTGGATGAAGATGTTAAGCGTATGACTAATACACATCAGCTCATCATGGGTGTGCTTATCGACTCTCTTCTTCAGCGGGGTGACACCAAACGTGCCCTAAATGTATGTCATAAGTGGCAGAAGGAAATGCCGCAGGAGAATGTGCCCTATACAGAATACGCACTTTCAATGGCCCGTTGCTATTATATGGCTGGCCAGCCGGAACAGGGTGATGAGATTGTCAGTAACCTTTTGCGCCGTTCTGACGAATGGCTCTCTTGGATAAACACCATCAATTCATCGCGTCGGGATGGATCTCTTTATAACCGCTACACATGGATGCAGACCATGGAGCAGGCACTTGTCGTAGCAGAACAATTTGGAAGAAACGAACTTATTCATCAATATATCAAGCAATATGAATGCAACGCCACACTCTGACCACGGGTCAGAGAATACTACAACAAACAATATCAATAAAGCCAAGCAGTTAATACTGGCTGGCTTAAACGGAAAACGAATCATCATTGCATGCGCCCTGATACTCATAGGCTATATCCTGATGTCTGGTTCAAGTAGTACCGAACAATCTTTCAACCCAGCCATCTTCTCAACCTGTAGAATTGTCATTGCCCCCATGTTGTGTCTGGCAGGCTATCTGCTGATTATACTTGGGATTCTTAGGGAACATTAATCTGTTATACTCTGCTAAAGTCAGTTTGGTTTTAAGCAACATATGCGTCTAATAGGTGTAGCAAAGAATAAATGGAAAGAAGTGCGTCGCTGGCAAACGACAAAAAATCAGCCGCCCGATTTGTGTCGGACGGCTGATTATTATTCTTGAATCCTTGAAGAAACTTCTCATCGACCTTGGGCGCTTTGTACCTTTAGGTCAAAGAATTATTTCAACTCGGCGAGGTACTTAATGGTGCGAACCATCTGAGAAGTGTAAGAGTTCTCATTGTCGTACCAAGCAACAACCTGTACGAGAGAGTTGCCATCACCAATCTTGCTGACCATGGTCTGGTTAGCGTCGAAGAGTGAACCGAACTTCATACCGATGATGTCGCTGCTGACGAGCTTC
>JAEEVT010000088.1 GCA_016291005.1 Prevotella sp.
GAAGAAGGGTATGTTCTCAATGATGAACTACTATCTGCCTCTGCAGGGTATCGCTTCTATGCACTGCTCTGCCAACACTGATATGGAGGGTAAGAACACCGCTATCTTCTTCGGTCTGTCAGGTACTGGTAAGACCACTCTGAGTACCGATCCTAAGCGTCTGCTGATTGGTGACGACGAGCACGGATGGGACGACGAGGGTGTGTTCAACTTCGAGGGTGGCTGCTATGCTAAGGTTATCAACCTCGACAAGGAGTCTGAGCCCGACATCTATAACGCTATCCGCCGCGATGCCCTGCTTGAGAACGTTACTGTTGATGAGGCTGGCAAGATCAACTTCGCTGACAAGAGCGTAACCGAGAACACTCGTGTGTCATATCCTATCAACCACATTGAGAAGATTGCCCAGAAGGTGAACAAGAAGAGCGCTGGTCCTGAGGCTAAGAATGTAATCTTCCTCTCTGCTGACGCTTTCGGCGTACTGCCTCCTGTATCTATCTTGACTCCTGAGCAGACGAAGTACTACTTCCTCTCTGGTTTCACCGCTAAGCTGGCTGGTACAGAGCGTGGCATCACGGAGCCCACTCCTACTTTCTCTGCTTGCTTTGGTCAGGCATTCCTCGAGCTGCACCCCACCAAGTATGCTGAGGAGTTGGTGAAGAAGATGGAGAAGAGCGGTGCCAAGGCTTACCTCGTCAACACGGGTTGGAACGGTACTGGCAAGCGTATCTCTATCAAGGATACTCGTGGTATCATCGACGCTATCCTGGGTGGTGCTATCCTGAAGGCTCCCACGAAGAAGATTCCTTATTTCGACTTCGAGGTTCCCACAGAGCTGGAAGGTGTTGCAACCAACATCCTCGATCCTCGCGACACTTATGCAGACGCTGCCGAGTGGAACAAGAAGGCTGAGGATCTCGCTGCCCGCTTCATCAAGAACTTCAAGAAGTACGAGGGCAATGAGGCCGGTAAGGCACTCGTCGCTGCAGGTCCGAAATTGTAATTTCGGGCGAAAGCAACTTCGTCCTTCGCAGGGAAAGTTGCAGGTCCGAAACTTAAATGATTGATAATTGTTGAGCGATAGTTGGCTGCGTCTTAAAGGGCGCAGCCAATCTTTTTTCTATTTCTATTTGGGAATATGATTATTTTTTTGTACTTTTGCACCCCAAATGAAGATACTTTCATTCATAGACAAGGTTTATCAGCGACTGTTCATGTTGTGTGTAATGGCTCTTACACACCTCATGGTGTTTGCCGACGATGATCTCGACGACGATGTAAGCGTGCCCATTCTCTTGCCTGACGATGAAGAGGAAGAGATGTTGGATAACTTCGGTTTCCACTTTGGCACTATGGAGATTATCCTCGTCGTGGCTGCCGTAGTGCTCTATCTTGTCCTGAACAAGTTGAAGGTCAAAAAAGGTTGCTGGTACTGCATATTCTATGTCGTCTTTGTTTACTTCCTGATAACCAAATGTACATAGTCTACTCCTCTTGACCTGCGTCAAAAAAGAGGTATGGAACACATAAAAGCCATCAGGAAATGCTGGTGGTTCATGATTCTTTTGTACCTTTGCATCGGTTTTTTAAGGTAAAAAGAATATGTTTTTAGATGATCAGACAACGCTGATGCTGGGTGTGGTATCTGTATTCATGATTCTCAGCATCATAACATTGGTTCATAGCGACGTACGTTAAGAAAGAGCACGGAGTGAGCGTTTCATACCGAGCTCTTTTTGTTTATAAACCCTAAAATATGGCCTTTTATCATATATTTAACTTAATAAAAGGTAGAAAAATGCTCAGAATTGCGGAATTGTGCGTAAATTTGCACCCAAATTACGCGTAAACGGATAATTGACTATCGATAGTTGACAATTTACAGATGAAACATATAACGACGATAAGCCTGATGTTGCTGACGCTGCTGTGCGCTACTGCGTGTCTGGGATCCGGCAATGACGAGACGACGCTGTACGACGATGCTGCCATAGTATCGTTTTCGGTGGAAACCCTGAAATGCTATGGTCATACGACGTCGTCGACAGGCGAGGACTCTACCTATACAGCCACGGTGACAGTATTGAACTATGCGTTTACCATCGACCAGGTGGGTCATCGCATTTTCAACCGCGACTCTTTGCCTCTTGGCACTGATGTATCACATGTAGTATGTAATATTACTACACGCAATAACGGCACAGTACTGATTCGCGATGTGGCCAGTGATACGTTAAGGTACTATGTCTCGACAGACAGCATCAACTTCACTACCCCGCGTAAGTTTGTCATCCTATCCAACGACGGTTCAGGACGGACGGAATATACCATCAGCGTCAATGCCCATCAGGAAAATCCTGACATGTTTGTCTGGACGAAGGTGGAAGGTGCCACGGAGCCAGAGCCAGAGAATCAGTATGATCTGCCCATGGACGGCATCAGCCGCATTATCGGTAGTAGTTCGACAGAGACCTATGCCCTGTCGGACGCCAACCAACTCATGGTATGGCACCGAGGTGGCAGCCAGTGGGAGGAAGATGTACTCGACGATGACCCATCCCTGATACCGACTGAGGACCTGAGCATGGTCTGCTATCCCATGAACTTGTCAGCACAGACTGATTATGTGCTGTTGGCCGGTAACCGTAGCGCCGCCCTCTATCCGCAGGAGACTACAGCCCGTGTTTGGCGTAAGATTGTGGACTACGGTTCGTTGACTCAGAAGAGTCCTTGGGTCTATATGGAACGTCCTGCCAATGCCCTGTATCAACTGCCTCGTCTGGGAAACCTCCAGTTGGTGAAGTACGATGACGGTGTGCTGGCCTTCGGTTCACCCTATACGACCATCTATCAGAGTCGTGACAACGGTATAACGTGGAAGAATAACAGTATGTATCAGATGCCCGAGGGCTTCGACGCCAATGCTACGTCGGTTCATGTCAGGGTAGATGACAACAACTATATCTGGCTCTACTGCCAGGGTACTGGACAGGTGTGGCGAGGCTGCCTGAACCGTCTGAGAAAATGATGAGTGAAGCGTGAAGAAGTGTCTGCTTGCCATAATGCTCGCAATGACCGTCAGTGTCAATGCCCAAACGGAGCCGGAATACCGCTTAGAGGTAGGCGGTGGAGTAGGAGCTTTGACCTATCTGGGCGACTTCAACCAGGGACTGTTGCAGGACATGCAACCTATGGGCTCGCTGGTGGCCAAGTACCGCATGAGTCCACGTACGGCCTGGGCGCTGAATGTGGGCTATGGTCAGCTGAAAGGTTCGCTGTCTAGTGCGAAGACTTACTATCCTGACATCACAGGCTATCGCTTTACGGCAAGTCTTGTGGATGTGGGAGTGAGATATGAGTATAACTTCTGGCCGTATGGCACAGGTCAGGAGTATCGGGGAGCCAAGCGCCTGACACCTTATATATATATAGGTGCTGGCGTCACCATTGCCACTCCTGAGAGTACTACTGTCGGTATGAATGTACCTTTGGGCGGTGGTGTCAAGTATAAGATAGGTGACCGCTTGAATCTGGCCGTGGAGTGGACCATGCACTTTACCAACAGCGACAAGTTGGACGGCGTGGAAGACCCGTATGGCATCAAGAGCAGCGGACTGTTTAAGAATACCGACTGTTACAGTCAGCTGAGAATGACGGTCACTTACGACTTCTGGGCAAAATGCAAGACGTGTCATAACGACAGAGACTAACGGAATTGATAATTATATATGAATATAGAACTGGACAAGAGCCGTATTCCGCAACACATTGCCATCATCATGGATGGTAACGGGCGCTGGGCTAACGAACGAGGCAAGGAACGCAGCTACGGTCATCAGGCTGGAGTGGATGCAGTACGCTGCATCACTTCAGAGTGTACCCGACTGGGCGTGAAGTTCCTGACACTATACACCTTCTCAACTGAGAACTGGAACCGTCCGGCCGATGAAATTTCGGCTCTCATGGGTCTGGTGCTTACCTCGTTGGAAGACGAGATATTCATGAAGAACAACGTGCGCTTCCGTGTCATCGGCGACTTGAGCCGCATCCCTGACGACGTACGCAGAAAACTGCATGAGACGGAGGAACATACGGCCAAGAACGATACCATGACGATGGTGGTGGCCTTGAGCTATTCTAGCCGTTGGGAAATTACCGAGGCTGTACGCCAGATAGTGACTGAGGTGCATGACATGCAAGAGAACCCTAAAAACCTCTTCAAGTGGCTGAAGACAGGCGGTTTCCGTGCTGAGGACATCACTGAGGATGTCATCAGCCAACATCTGACCACCAACTTCATGCCCGACCCTGACTTGCTGATTCGTACAGGCGGTGAGGTGCGCATCTCGAACTACCTGCTTTGGCAGATAGCCTATTCAGAGTTGTATTTCTGCGACACCTACTGGCCCGACTTCGACGAGGCTGAACTCCATAAGGCCATAGCCAGCTATCAGAGTCGCCAGCGCCGCTTCGGCAAGACGGAGGCACAGGTGGAGGCTGATGAAAAGTAAAAAAGTATAAAGGTAAAAAAGTAAAAAGCAAAAGTGAAAATAGAAGCGATTACAAAATGGTTAAAGGTAATGGTAAAAGGTGTTTTACCTTTTTACCTTTTTACCTTTTTACCTTTAAGCGTCAACGCACAGGACGTTATCGTCAATCCCGACATCTCGTATGCCGGAACTCCGCGATCCTGTGAGATTGGCGGACTGACCGTCAAGGGCGTCGAGGGCTATGAGGACTATGTACTTCTCGGACTCTCCGGCTTGTCTGTAGGTCAGACTATTCAGGTGCCTGGTATGGAAATCACGGACGCCGTCAAGCGCTATTGGAGGCACGGTTTGTTCTCGAAGGTTGCCATCACCGCCGACTCGTTGGTGGGGTCAAAAATTTATCTGTGCATCCATTTAGCTACCCGTCCTCGTGTCAGCGCTATTAACTATATTGGTCTGAAGAAGTCGGAGCGTGAGGATATGGAGTCGAAGCTGGGTATTATGAAAGGGGCTCAGATTACCCCGAACATGATAGACCGTGCTAAGATTCTGGCAAAAAAGTACTTCGATGATAAGGGCTATAAGAACGCTGATATTGACATTGTGCAACGTGACGACGTGACGGGCAAGAACGAAGTTATCCTGGACGTCATCATAGACAAGAAGTCGAAGATGAAGGTGCGCCAGATTATCTTCGAAGGCAACGAACAACTGACCGACCGCAAGATCAAGGGTTCTATGTTTACCAAAGGTGCCTTTGGAAAAGTCCACGAGGCGGGTAAGTTCTCAAACTTATTCAAAGCTAAGAAATACACCCCTGAGCGTTACGATGAGGCCAGAAAAGCCTTGATAGACAAGTATAACGAGTTAGGTTTCCGTGATGCCACCATCCTGGAAGACTCGGTATGGACCGTCGACGAGAAACATGTCAACGTCTTCGTCAAGGTCGACGAGGGACAGCGCTACTATCTGCGTAACATCACGTGGGTGGGTAATACTGTGGTTAACAGCGAGTATCTCAGTCAAGTGCTGGGCATGAAGAAGGGAGACGTCTATAACCAGAAGCTCATGAACAAGCGCCTGAGGGAGGACGACGATGCCGTGGGCAACTACTACTGGAACAATGGTTACCTGTTCTATAACCTCGAACCGACGGAAGTCAACATCGTCGGTGACTCGATTGACCTTGAGATGCGTATCCAGGAAGGAACGCAGGCCCATATCAGTCATGTGCGCATCTTCGGTAACGATCGCTTGTACGAAGAGGTGGTGCGCCGTGAGCTACGTACGAAGCCTGGCGATCTCTTCTCGAAGGATGCCATCCAACGCTCGGCGCGTGAGATTGCCAGCATGGGTTTCTTCGATGCTGAGAAGGTGAACCCAGACATCAAACCGAACTACGAAGACGGTACGGTGGACATCAACTGGGAACTGGAACAGAAGTCCAATGACCAGTTAGAGTTCTCGTTAGGTTGGGGACAGACGGGTGTCATCGGACGTATCGGAATTAAGCTGAACAACTTCTCGCTGCGTAACCTGTTTGGCAAGAACAAGATGCATCGCGGCATCATGCCTATCGGCGATGGCGAACAGCTGTCATTGTCGTTGCAGTCTAACGGTAGCTACTATACGTCAGTCTCTACGGGCTACAGCACGGGATGGTTTGGCGGCAAGCGCCCGAACTCGCTGAGCGTAAGTGCCTTCTACTCGAAGCAGACAGATATCTCCAGTACCTACCGTAATTCGGCCTGGCTGAACAACTACTATAATTATTATGGTGGTTATGGCATGTACAATACGGGTTACTACGACTACACGTCACTCTACGATGACGACAAGTATATCAAGCTCTTTGGTGCAAGCATTGGTTGGGGCAAGCGTCTGCGCTGGCCTGACGACTACTTCCAGCTCTCTACGATGCTGTCCTACACACGCTATATGCTGCAAGACTGGAGCTACTTCCTCATCAGCAACGGTAACTGTAACAACATCAACCTTGGTATCACCCTGGCTCGTACCTCGACAGATAACCAGCTCTTCCCGCGCCGCGGTTCCGAGTTCCTGGCATCTGTGTCGCTCACCCCGCCCTGGTCTCTGTTTAACGACAAGGACTATGCCAATCTGGCTTCTGCCGAAACCTACAACACGGACATCGACAGATACTACGACGAGTTACAGGAGAAGTACCGCTGGATTGAGTACCACAAGTGGAAGCTTAAGACCAGAATGTTTACGTCGCTCACCAACGGTCAGAAGTGCTTAGTGCTCATGACCCGTGCTGAGTTCGGACTGTTAGGTTCTTACAACAAGTACAATAAGTCGCCCTTTGAGACCTACTACGTCGGAGGTGACGGTATGAGTGGCTACTCTACCAGCTATGCCGAGGAGACCATTGGTCTGAGAGGTTACGATAACGGTTCGCTGACGCCGTACCGTGCACCGGGCTATGCCTACGACCGTTTTACGCTGGAGTTGCGCTATCCCTTACTCTTAGGTAATACCACTATTTACGGACTTGGATTCCTCGAGGGTGGTAACGCTTGGGCCGAGGCCAAGAAGTTCAATCCCTTCGACATCAAGCGTTCTGCCGGTGTTGGCGTGCGTATCTTCCTGCCGATGGTAGGCCTGATGGGTATTGACTGGGCATACGGCTTCGACAAGCCTTACTCCACGTCGAGCAAGATTGGTGGCAGCCAGTTCCACTTCATCCTGGGACAGGAGTTCTAATGCGGCCTGCGGCCTAAATAATAAATAACAAATAATAAAGAGATAATATTATATAGAAACGACAAATATAGAGATATAATAACAATATAATAAAATACGAATGACTATGAAGAAAATAAATATTGAACGTTGCCGAAGGGCTTTATTATTTTTTATTTTTTCTTTTTTATTTAGCCCTGTAGGGGCGCAGAAGTTCGCTTTAGTCGATATGGACTATATTTTTAAGAACATCCCAGCCTATGAGCGTGCCAACGAACAGCTGAACCAAGCTTCGAAGAAGTGGCAGGCTGAGGTGGAGGCTTTACAAGTTGAGGCTCAGACCCTCTATAAGAACTACCAGAACGAAGTTGTCTTCCTTTCGCAGGAACAGAAGAAAGCCCGTCAGGATGCCATCATGACCAAGGAGCAGGAGGCTGCCGAGCTGAAGAAGAAATATTTTGGTCCTCAGGGCGAGCTCTTCAAGAAACGCACAGCTCTCATGAACCCCATTCAGGAGGAAGTCTATAATGCAGTCAAGGACATTGCCGACCTGCGTGGTTATCAGCTTATCCTCGACCGTGCCAGCGATCAGGGCATCATTTTCGGATCGCCCAAGATAGATATCTCCAACGAAGTGCTCAGCAAACTGGGATACTCTAATTAATTAAGAATTAGGATTTAGGAGTTAAGAGTTGTCGCCTGCGGCGATTAAGAATTAAGAGTTCAGATTTAAACCGTAAGGACGGAGCAACGTCATAACGATAAAATTGTAAAATACTTAAATTGAGAAATAATTCGTAAATTGTAAATTACATTGTAAATTATTAAATTGTAAATTAAATAGACTATGAAGAAAATCATTCTTTGCGCTATTTGCGCAATCTGCGGCTTTACCACCGCCAATGCTCAGAAGTTCGGCCACGTCAACTCACAGGAAATCATTCAGGCTATGCCTGAGTTTACAAAGGCTCGCACCGATATTGAAGCACTTACCAAGCAGTATGAGGCTGACCTGAAGTTGATGCAGGAGGAACTGCAGAAGAAGTCGGAGGCATACGAGAAGGAGCAGGCTACGCTGCCCGCCAACATCAAGCAGCGTCGCGAGACCGAACTGCAGGAGATGTACCAGAAGATTCAGCAGAGCTATGAGGACAACCGTCAGGCTCTGGCCAAGGAACAGACAGACAAGATGCAGGCCATTACCAATAAGGTGCTCGATGCCATCAAGGCTGTCGGCCAGGCAGGAGGTTATGTCTATATTATGGATTTGACAGGTGGCATTCCCTACATCTCTACAACACTTTCTACTGACGTCACCAAAGATGTCAAGGCTAAGCTCGGTCTGAAGTAAATCGACTTGAAGTAACCACTTTTATAAAAGTAATATTCATCAAATGCGCCTCCCAAACATGAGAGGCGCATTGTTTATGATGGCTTGTCAATTATGAATTCTTCATTTCATGATAAGAATGTTCCAGGTCGAGCAGGTGGAAGTTATGTTGTCGCTGGTGGTCGCCGTCGGGGATGGTCATGTAGTCACCATACTTTTGTCTGAGGTAGGTGTCGTACTGCTCGACGCCTAACGCTTGCATATCTTCGAAAGGATAGGCCGTAGGAGTTCCTAAGATGGTCTTGGGCATAATGCCTTTTGAGCCGTCGTCATAGTCGGCTACCAATGGGCTTTCGTCATAGTTGTATTGGGTCAGGATATGCCGAATCTTGTCTTGTACCTCTTTTAAAGAGTATAGTTTGCGGCAGAGTAGGGGAATCCATGAACTGGGGCCGTGTCCGTGCTTGTAAGGGTCTCGGAATAACAGGTAGAGCATCCGCTTGTAATACTCATAGCGTGCAAAGTGGCACTTCTGGGTCAGCCAGCCTTGAGGAGCGCCGTCAATAGGAAACACGTCGAGATAGATGCCGCCCAGATATTTGAGGTGCATGCGTTCGATGAGCGTCGTGCTACCGTCCTGTATCTTGGCAAAGGGTAGGGGATAGACGCTGTCGTTTTCTGCACAGACCATCTCGAAAGGCTTGGGCAGCCACTCGTGGCAATGGGCTATCAAGCGGTCGTAGTCAGGCCGAGGCATAGCGATGTCGAGATCGTCGTCCCAAGGAATAAAACCCTTATGGCGCACGGCACCAATCATGGTACCTGCCCAGATGTAATAGCGCAGTTGATGCTGTCGGCAAGTGGAGTCGACAGCACGCAGAATTTCAAGGATTCGCAGTTGCAAAGGGCGTATATCGTAGAGTGCCATAGCCTACCTAAGCCTTCCCCAAGGGAAGGATGTCTTCTGTTTTTGTTTGCAAAGTTACGAATTTCTCCAAACTTTCAACGCTAAACTCTAATCTTTTTCGTATCTTTGCAAACAAAATGGTGAATCAGGCATGAATAAGCGCAAAATCTACTATATGTTGCATAGTGGCAAGAACAGCCACCTAACCTATTATGTCAAGTGCTTCCTTCGGGAATGGATGCCTAAGAAATTCTGGCAGATGCAACTCAACGGGGAACTGGAGAAGCTTGACAAGCGGACAGACAAGGATGCCATTTTGCGCCGAGTGGACTACTATTGTAAACTGGTGTCAGATGCAGGGTACGACCATCAGGACTGGGATAAGCAAGCGGTAGCCATCAAGGATCAGCCGATGACCAACCAGTCAGCTTATTACCATGATGCCTTGGAGGTGGCACTTTATTTCGATGACCGCCTGAAGTGGGTTTTGCTTTCCGGCGACACGAACCATATCCCTGCCTTGCCTTCTGTTACGAAGAGTCGTCCGCTGGCTGGTGACAACAGCAATAATGTCATTCTGAAGCTGGACAAGAACCGTCACTTCTTGTTTGTTGACGACAAGAAGGCGTGGCTCGACAAGAAGAATGTCGCGATTTTCCGTGGCGATCTCGGACCGTATAAGGAGAATCGTGATGTGTTTATGAACCGTTTCGCGGAAGGACAGAGCGCTATGGTGGACGCTGCCTCAACGAACTTCATTCCTGAGCATCCTCAATGGCAGTCAGGCAAGCTGACCATTGGTGAACATTTGGACTATAAGTTCATCATGTCACTTGAGGGCAACGACGTGGCGTCGAACCTGAAATGGGTCATGTCGTCGAACTCGATTGCCGTTACGCCTCGCTTGACTTGCGAGACATGGTTTATGGAGGGAACGCTCATTCCGAACTATCATTATATAGAGGTGAAGGATGATTTCTCGGACCTGGAGGAAAGGCTGCAATACTATATTGACCACCCAGACGAGGCTGAGGCTATCATCCAGCATGCCCACGAATATGTGGACCAGTTCCGAGACAAAGAACGCGAAAACCTCATCTCCTTGTTGGTGTTGAAGAAATACTTCGAAATCACCAACGGCCGCTACAATTAAGTAACAGCCGTCTTCAATTCTTCAATCTTTCAATTCTTTATCTCAGCCAGTAAAGCAGTCGCTTGTAGTTTTTCTTAAACCACCAGCGGAACACGATCATGCAATCTTTCTTCTTCGACAAGGCCGAACGGAAGGCTCCTGTGAACGACCCTTGCGTAGCCAATGCCGGCTGGCACCAGAGATAGTCGACAAAACCATTTTGTATTAACAGGTTATGATAGCAGTCGATGGCTCTGTCGCAATGTTCTTCGAGCAAGTGGTCCAAGATGGCCTTGGCGGCGATGTCGTTAATGAAATATGCACCCGACAAACGGTCTCTATGGCCAGGGTACAGCATCCTCCCTTTCTGGCGCTGACTGCGGGGAACGAACTGCAGAGAGCTGTCTTCATACGATATCAGCACCTTCTTGTCCTTATAGAACTTCCTATATTCCTCGATGCTACGATTAAACTGTGGCAGGAAATCATCGTGTAACTCGATGTCGTCCTCAAGGATTAATGCACCCTCAGCACCTTCGTCCAACAGCCGTTGGTAGGCCAGAAAGTGGGAGATGGTACAGAGTACCCGAGGAACTCGCTCGAGCATGTTCTCCTTCCCATTTGTCATCCATTGGTTCAAATAGGATTGTATCTTAACATCGTCAGTTCCTTCGTTGACAAACTCAAAATCCAGTCCGATGTGTTCGAGCATCTGTTTCATGTGCTCGCCCCGCTCTATTAACCTGTCGGGATGTATTACTAATGCTTTCATGCTGCGAAGATACGAAATAAAATGAAGAATGAAGAATGAAGAATGAAGAATTTGCTACCGCAGCCCAATTTTTTTAATATTTAATTTTTAAGTTTTAATTTTTCTTCGTACTTTTGCCCAGCAAATATATAATACTTCAACAGTTTGATTTTTAATATTAGAATTAAAATTTTCAATTTCCCCGATGATATTTGCCCGCGATAAGAGCCAGATGTGCAACAACCTGTTGCAGTATGCCCATGTTTATGCCTGGGGCAGGGAGCATGGACGTAAGGTCATCTCCATGCGCTTCAGCTACAAATATCAGTACTTCTACATCTGCCACACCTCGTTGACTGGCTTCGGCTGGTACCTCTTTGCCAAATACATGTCGGCCATCGGACTGTTGCCAACCGCCAGTTTCAAGCATGCCGACTGTGACCGCGAAGCCTTGGAGCGCAAGATGTTGCGCCATCGCCATATCGTCGTCAGCGGCTGGAATGTGCGTTTTTACGATCTCTTCCTGAAATACCGCAGCGAGATTTGTGACCTCTTTACCCTCGATGTCCAGTACACTGACCCCGTCAAGGCTAAGATGCAACAGGCCGAAGAGTCATCATCCGTCATCCATCATCCGTCATCCATCAACCCTCATCCATCTTCCATCCGTCTCGGCGTTCACATCCGTCGTGGCGACTATGCACAATGGAAGGATGGCATCTACTGTTACTCTGACGAAGTCTATGCCCGCCACATCAACCGGTTTGCCCAGCAGCATCCTGACGAGGACATACATGTCTATCTCTCTACGAACGACGCTCAGGTAACGGAAGAGCACTATCAGCAACTGTGTCCCCAAGTACATATCCACCACTTGCGAGGTAGTGCGCCGGAAGATCTCTTCATGCTCTCCGAGTGCGACTTTCTGATAGGTCCTCCCAGCACCTTCTCCCTCGTTGCTGCCATGTATCGCGACCTGCCCCTCTATCGCATGGATTCTGCCGACGAGACCCAAATGTTACCAGACGCCTTTAAGTCCTTTGATTTCTGGTTCCGCAGGATCATTTAAATGCTTGGAAAAACAATGATACTATGGACAAGGAAATTAGGAAACCAACTGTGCATAGCATGAAGAGGCGCAGCCATTCGCACGATTATCGTCGTTGCGGATACTACCACATCACCATTAGTGTGGCCAAAGCGCTGCGTCAACCACTGGGGCGCATAGCAGGACGCCTTGATAAACCAGATGGGGATTGTGATGCACCGCATGTAGAACTGTCTGCGATAGGACAGATGGTTGAGGAAGAACTGGAGTGCAGCATACACCAGAATTATCCGATGCTGGAAGTGATTGAACACATCGTCATGCCAGAGCATCTGCACTTCCTGCTGGTTGTACACAAGGAGATAGTGTCTCAGCAAGGACGTCCCCGACCTTTGGGGAATGTCATTGCGGGGTTCAAATATGGTTGCAATATGCGCTATTGGACTATGACGGGGATGATTAATCCTGAAGAGGCTGCGGGGAATGACCTGACGACCGAATCGTCAGGCACTCGCCACCCAGCGAAAGCGGGTACGGTTGAAAGTGTGCTTGGCGATTCAGTCGCCAAGAAGAAACTTCCGCCGCTATTTGATGCTGGCTATTGCGACGTGATGCCAATTGACGAAGGACAATTTGCAATTCAACTGGCCTATATCCGGGCCAACCCTCGCAGTCGTCTGATGAGAACAATTAACCGCCTTTGGCTTCAGCCACACCGCCATACCGTCAATACTGCCGTATGCATTCCTGCCCTAAGGGGCTATTTGCAGCGTGAATGTCCCCAGCAATTGACAACGGATGGGTTTGCTCTGTTGACGCAAAGGCTCTTGCTGGATGGAGGTCTCATCACCTGTGACAGCTATGGAAACGCGTTGCTTTTGCGTGGCAGGCTGCTTCCTGTGGTTTGTCATCGTAGGGACGAAGGTTTGTTTGAACAGCAAAAGGCACGTTGCCTTGAAGAATCGTTATCCGGGGCTGTACTTGTCTCGGCCCGTATCGCAAAAGGAGAACAGGAAATTTTGGATACAGCTCTCCATTCTGGTCATCCTGTCATTCGCGTTGAGGACAACGGTTTTCCAGACATCTATCATCCCTCTGCAGACCGTATGGATGACTGTGCTTCTGGATTATTGCTGCTGCTGACGCCTTGGAGCTATAAGTTCAGAACACATGATGAGGGTATCAAAGTACCATTCTGTAAAACCATGAACTGTGTGGTTCAGGCATTGTGTAGAACGAAGGATAACTGGTGGAAAAATGTCTAAATTCTCCCATCCGCTAATTTTTCAGAAGAAAGTTTGGTTGTTAGCGAAAAGAACAGTACCTTTGTGGCAAGTTATCGGTGATGGGTACATGTCACCTGTAATGGTGGAATATAACTATATTTTTACTTTAAAGCGAAAACAATGAATGACATGAAGAAATGTGTATTGTTGGTATTTTCTTTACTCACCTCATTATTGGCTGCTGCTGATGGTGTGTTCGAGGAGGAAATGGCGGGAACTTGGATTCTTGAATCGTCAGAAGGCGAGTTTATTTATAAAGGCTTTGGCCAGCATCCTCTTGCAAGACCTGATGTTATTGTGTTCTACTCGGAGGAGCAGCATCAGATAGAGAATCGGGAGTCTCTGGGTGTTGCCAAATTCCAATCGCCAGAGGAATATACCATTGGTATACAAGACTATTTCATTTATGACGGTTCAAGCGGCCGTCTAAGGATGCATATTCACTATGCTGGGGGGCACAATGTGGTTCGTTATATCGTCAATAACATCAATGCTAATCGTATGGAGTTAGAGACGTACGATAAAAAGGGACGTGTCGTTTACGTACGTCAAGGAAGTCAGTCGTCCATTATTAAGTCAGAGCAGGCCCGTTCTTCCAATGATTACTATTCATTGAAAGGTGAGAGACTGACAGGCGAACCTAAGAGTGGAGCATTCATAAGGGGTAATAAAAAGTATGCTATCATAGGTTTTTGACAGGCTAAACCTGATTTAAGCATGATTGTTATTAGCGGAAAAGTTGCAGAAATCCAGTACTTTTCCGTCAGTTATCCAGTACTCCTGACTTCGTCGATTTTTGTCAATTAAAATTTTGTATACTGATTATCAATTAGTTGCAAGTTTGAATTTGGGTGATTTGGGTGACTCGCTTATTTTTCGTAC
>JAEEVT010000004.1 GCA_016291005.1 Prevotella sp.
AATGCCATTGCCAATAACGGCAAAATGATGCGGCCACGCTTCGTCAAGAAAGTGGTGAAGAACGGTGTTACCATCAGGGAATTTCCGCCTGAGGTCATCAAGGAGCACATTGCCAAGCCACAGACCATCAAGACCATGCAGACCATTCTGGAACACGTCGTCAGTCAGGGCTTAGGAAAGAAGGCAGGTTCACGCGCCTTCAAAGTGGCAGGAAAAACGGGTACGGCACAGGTGGCCGACCAGCATGGCGGTTACCATTCGGGCACAACGCGCTACTGGCTGTCGTTTGCCGGTTATTTCCCGGCCGACAATCCCCGTTACACCTGCATTGTCTGTATCAAGAAGACTGGACTTCCTGCATCGGGTGGTGGTATGAGCGGTGTGGTATTCCACCACATCTCTGAAGGTGTAATGGCACGTTACCTGACGCTGAGCGTGGAGGATGCCCACGACAGCACCTCAGTCATTATTCCAGAAGTCAAGAGTGGCGACCCTGCAGCCGCTAATAGCGTACTCAGCCATTTAGGAATCAAGAAAAACATCCCCGCCACACCTCCAAGGACGGCTGGCAACATCATGCCTGACGTCATTGGCATGGGTGCCCGCGATGCCGTCTATCTCTTGGAGAGCAAGGGACTGAAGGTCAAGGTAAACGGCAGGGGAAGAGTCAAGGCACAAAGTCTGAGTTACGGCAAACCCATCGTGCCAGGCAGCACCTGCATCTTGACACTGAATTAGTTGAATGTTAGAGTTGAATCATATAAAAAGCTATAGATATGAAACTGAACGAATTGCTCAAAGCCATCAAGCCTATCAGTATTCAAGGCAGTACTGACATCGATATCACGGGGGTGAACATTGATTCCCGTCGCATTGAGAAAGGACATCTGTTTGTGGCCATCAAAGGCACACAAGCAGACGGCCACCAGTTCATCACCAAGGCACTGGAGTCAGGGGCATCAGCCATCCTCTGTGAAGAGATGCCTGCTGCGCTACAGAAGGGCATCACCTATGTTCAGGTTACATCTACAGAAAGCGCAGTAGGTCCTGTTGCCACCTTGTTCTACGGAGACCCGTCACGCAAGTTGAAACTGGTAGGCGTCACCGGCACCAACGGCAAGACCACCATTGCCACCTTATTATATAATATGTTCCGCAAATTCGGTTACAAATGCGGTCTGTTGTCAACCGTCTGCAACTATATCGAGGACGAAGCCATCCATGCCGACCACACAACGCCCGACCCCATTGCCCTGAACCAACTGTTGGCTCGCATGGTGGATGCCGGCTGTGAATATGCCTTCATGGAGTGTTCGAGTCATGCCATACAGCAGCAGCGAATCGGCGGACTGACCTTTGCCGGAGGTCTGTTCACCAACCTTACACGCGACCATCTGGACTACCACAAGACATTCGAAAACTATCGAAACGCAAAAAAACTGTTCTTCGACGGACTCGGAAAAGATGCCTTCGCCATTACCAATGCCGACGACAAGAATGGTATGTTCATGGTGCAAAACTGCAAAGCACAGGTAAAGACTTATTCCACCCGCACGATAGCCGACTTCAGGGCACGTATCATTGAGTGTCATTTTGAAGGGATGTATCTGGAGATTGACGGCCGAGAGGTTGGGGTACAGTTCATTGGAAAGTTCAACGTCAGCAATCTGCTGGCCGTCTATGGTGCAGCCATCATGTTAGGCAAGCAGCCGGAAGACATCCTCGTGGTTCTCAGCACTTTGAAGAGCGTCAGCGGAAGATTGGAACCCGTCCGTTCACCCGAAGGAGTGACGGCCATCGTCGATTATGCCCATACTCCTGATGCCTTGGAGAATGTGCTCAACGCCATTCATGAAGTGCTGGACGGAAAGGGCGGGCAGGTCATCACGGTTTGCGGAGCAGGAGGCAACCGCGACAAGGGCAAGCGTCCGCTGATGGCCCAGGAAGCTGTCAAGCAAAGCGACAAGGTCATCATCACCAGCGACAACCCCCGTTTCGAAGAGCCTCAGGACATCATCAACGACATGCTGGCAGGCCTGAACGCCCAACAGATGAAGAAGGTACTGAGTATTGCCGACCGTCGCGAGGCCATTCGTACTGCCGTCATGCTGGCCAAGAAAGGCGATGTCATCCTCATTGCCGGCAAGGGCCATGAGGACTATCAGGAAATCAAGGGAGTGAAGCATCACTTCGACGACAAGGAAGTGGTCCGCGAAATCTTCTCATTGGACAATTGAACCATTTTACCATTGGATAATTATAGGAAAGAATAGTCAAATAGTTAAATCGTCAAATAGTCAAATAAAAAGATGCTATACTACCTGTTCAGATTCTTAGAGCAATACGACATACCAGGTGCGCACATCTGGAGCTACATCTCCTTCCGTTCGCTGCTGGCACTTATCCTGTCACTGATGATTTCAGCCTGGTTTGGCGAGAAGTTCATTAAGTGGATGAAGCGGCGTAACATTTCAGAGACAGCCCGCGATGCAAGCATTGACCCCTTCGGAGAAAAGAAGATAGGAGTACCCACGATGGGAGGTATCATCATCATGGTATCCATTCTTGTGCCAGTCCTGCTGTTAGGGCGCATGCGTAACATCTATCTCATTCTGATGATTATTACGACGGTCTGGCTGGGTTTCCTTGGTTTCTTGGACGACTACATCAAGATTTTCCGCAAGAAGAAAGACGGTCTGAAGGGGAAGTACAAGATCGTGGGACAGGTCAGTATTGGTTTCATCGTAGGACTGGTGCTGTGGTTGAGTCCGGATGCTGTAGTGCGTGAGAACATTACCGTTCCCCAGCAGAATCAGGAGATTGTAGTCAAGCACAAATCGGAAGCCGTCAAATCGCTCCAGACTACCATCCCGTTTATCAAGAACCACAACTTGAACTACTCGGACATCATGTCATTCTGCGGAAAATACAAGGTTGCTGCCGGATGGTTTCTTTTTGTCATTATGACCATTATCGTAGTAACGGCTGTATCAAACGGTGCCAACCTCAACGACGGCATGGACGGTATGTGTGCAGGAAACTCGGCTATTGTCGGCGTGGCGTTGGTCATTCTGGCCTATGTCTCTGCCCACATTGGCTACGCGGCCTATTTCGACATTATGTATATTCCCGGTTCTCAGGAACTGGTGGTGTTCCTCGCTGCGTTTATCGGAGCCATGATTGGTTTCCTGTGGTACAACGCCTACCCTGCTCAGGTATTTATGGGAGATACTGGTTCACTGATGATTGGCGGCATCATCGGCGTATGTGCCATCATCATCCACAAGGAGCTGCTGCTGCCCCTGCTCTGCGGCATCTTCTTCCTGGAAAGTCTGAGTGTAATCATCCAGACGCAGTGGTTCAAGTTCATGAAGAGAAAGGGCAAGCGGGTACGCGTCTTCCGTTCCACTCCCATTCATGATGCGTTCCGTCGTCAGGACTCACAGCTCGACACGACCAGCACCTATCTGCTCAAGGGCTGGCCTCACCGTCCCTTCCATGAGTCGAAGATTACCATACGTTTCTGGATTACGACTGTCATATTAGCAGCATTAACAATAATAACACTGAAAGTAAGATAAAGACCCACCCCTAACCCCTCCCTGTGAGGGAGGGGAATAGATAGTAGAAAGATATGGATAAACGAATAGTAGTATTAGGAGCAGGCGAGAGCGGTGCAGGAGCTGCCGTTCTGGCTAAGAAGAAAGGCTTTGACGTGTTTGTTAGCGACATGTCGAAGATCCACGATAAATATAAGAAACTGTTGAACGACCACCAGATAGACTGGGAGGAAGGTCAGCACAGCGAGGAAAAGATTCTTGATGCCGATGAGATTATCAAGAGTCCTGGCATTCCTGATACCGCCCCGATGATTGTCAAGATCAAGGAGAAGGGCATCCATATCATCAGTGAGATAGAGTTTGCTGGTCGCTATACGGACTCGAAGATGATCTGCATCACGGGTTCTAATGGCAAGACCACGACGACGAGTCTCATCTACCATATCTTCCGCGCTGCTGGTTACGATGCAGGACTGGCAGGAAACATCGGCAACTCCTTGGCCTTGCAAGTGGCAGAAGACCCGCACGAATACTACATCATCGAGCTTAGCTCCTTCCAGCTCGACAATATGTACGACTTCCGCGCCAATATTGCCATCCTCTTGAACATCACTCCTGACCATCTGGATCGCTACGACTTCAAGATGCAGAACTACGTCGATTCGAAGATGCGTATCATCCAGAACCAGACGCCGCAGGATGCCTTCGTCTATTGGAACGACGACCCCATCATCAAGCGTGAATTGGAGAAGTACGACATTCAGTCTATCCAGTACCCGTTCTCGGAACTGAAAGAGAAAGGCAGCATTGGTTATATTGAGGAGGGCCAGTACAAGATAGAACAGCCCGAGCCGTTCAATATGGAGCAGGAGTCGCTCTCGCTGACGGGTAAGCATAACATCTACAACTCGTTGGCCGCTGGTATTGCCTCCAACATCGCTGGCATCAAGAAAGAAGTCATTCGTAAGTCACTCAGCGACTTCCCTGGTGTGGAGCACCGTTTGGAGAAAGTCTGCACTGTGCGTGGCGTACAGTATATCAACGACTCGAAGGCTACTAATGTCGATGCCTGCTGGTATGCGTTGGAATCGATGAAAACCAAGACCGTCCTCATCATTGGCGGCAAGGACAAGGGTAACGACTACAGTCCCCTGATGCCGCTGGTCAAGGAAAAGTGTGCCGCACTGGTCTATCTCGGAGCCGACAACCAGAAGCTACATGACAACTTCGACCAGTTAGGCATTCCCGTTCGCGACACCCACTCCATGAAGGAGTGCGTCGCAGCCTGCTACGAACTGGCTGAGCCTGGCATGACGGTATTGCTCTCACCCTGCTGTGCATCCTTCGACCTCTTCAAGAACATGGAGGACCGTGGCGAACAGTTTAAGGAACTGGCCCGCGCACTATAAAGAGTCAAATAGTAAATCGTCAAAAAGTAAATAGTATAATCGTAAAAGAAACCAGTGAACAAGAAAATAGGTAGAATCTTTAAGGGCGACAAGGTCATCTGGATGGTGTTCTTCTTCCTCTGCATGATCAGTATCGTGGAAGTCTTCTCGGCTTCCAGCGGACTGACGTATAAGAGCCATAACTACATTGGCCCTATCGTCTATCATGCAGGCACCGTAGCCTTTGGCGTCCTCGTGGCAGTCATCACGCTCAACATCCCCTGTCGCTACTTCAAGCTCATGACGCCCTTCCTCATATTAGTCAGTGCCTTCACCCTGCTATGGGTATTGGTAGGCGGACAGACTATCAATGGCGCCAACCGTGTCATCTCACTTTTCGGCTTTACTTTCCAGCCGTCAGAGATTGCCAAGGGTACGCTGGTGCTTGCCGTGGCCCAGATTCTGAGTGCCATGCAGCGCGAGACGGGTGCTGACCGTCAGGCGTTTAAATGGATTCTGTGGCTGACAGTGCCTACTTGTTTCCTCATTGGCATAGAAAACCTCTCTACGGCAGCCCTGCTCTTTGCCGTGGTGTTCCTCATGATGTTTATTGGTCAGGTGTCGCTGCGACAGCTCGGTAAGTTGGCTGCCATCATTGGCGCGTTTGCAATTTTGGCCATTTCGATGGTGATGATAGTAGGTAACGACACGACGCAGGAAGACCAACAGCTCACCAAGATTGAACAGCTGAACCAGCCTAAGAAGGAGAAAAACAAGCTTGAGAAGTTGCTGCACCGTGCTGACACGTGGAAAGGCCGTATCCTGAACTTCGGCAAGGGCGACGTGGCTCCTGAGGACTACGACCTCGACAAGGATGCCCAGGTGGCGCATGCCAACATTGCCATCGTGTCTAGTGGCGTGATGGGCAAGGGTCCTGGCCAGTCTACTGAGCGCGACTTCCTGGCTCAGGCCTTCTCCGACTTCATCTATGCTATTGTTATCGAGGAACTGGGCCTGTTAGGAGCTGCCTTCGTGGCCTTCCTCTATATCGTCCTGCTCTACCGCTGTGCACGCATTGCCAGCCGTTGTGAGAATAATTTCCCAGCCTTCTTGGCCATGGGTCTTGGCCTATTGTTGGTCATTCAGGCGATGTTTAATATGATGGTTGCCGTCGGTCTGGCACCTGTCACGGGTCAGCCGCTGCCCCTCATCTCGAAAGGCGGTACGTCGACCATCATCAATTGTGCCTATATCGGCACCATTCTGAGTGTCAGCCGGTCGGCAAAGAAGAAAAACGAACAGATAAACGACGATAAAATATGAGTGACGAGTTAAGAGTAATTATCAGCGGTGGCGGCACAGGCGGTCATATCTTCCCGGCTGTGTCGATAGCCAATGCCATTAAGGCGATGCGTTCCGATGCCAAGATCCTGTTTGTGGGAGCCTTGGGACGTATGGAGATGCAGCGTGTTCCTGCCGCAGGTTACGAGATAAAGGGTCTGCCTATACAGGGTTTCGACCGTAAGAACATGTTGAAGAATGTCAAGGTTCTCTTTATGATATGGAAGAGCCAGCACATGGCGAAGAAAATCATCAAGGAGTTCCGTCCGCAGGTAGTCGTCGGCGTCGGTGGCTATGCTAGTGGTCCTACGCTCAACAAGGCTGCTTCCATGGACATTCCCTGTCTGATCCAGGAACAGAACTCGTATGCTGGTGTCACCAACAAGCTGTTGGCCAAGAAGGCCGCTAAGATATGTGTGGCCTATGAGGGTATGGACCGTTTCTTCCCAGCCGAGAAGATCATGCTCACGGGCAATCCTGTTCGCCAGCAACTCTTGGAGACAACCGTCACTCGTGAGGATGCCGTGCGCTCCTTCGGTTTTGACCCGCAGAAGAAAACCATCCTCATTGTTGGCGGCAGTCTGGGTGCCCGCACCCTCAACGAGAGCGTACTTCAGTACATCGACCTCATCCGCGAGAGTGGTGTACAGTTCATCTGGCAGACTGGCAAGTACTACTATGCCGACATCCAGGCTCAGATTTCACCGCTGGCTGCTCACCTCACAAACCTCACAGTGACCGATTTCATCAGCGATATGGGTGCTGCCTACAAGGCTGCCGACCTCGTAGTGAGTCGTGCTGGTGCAGGTTCCATCAGTGAGTTCTGTCTGTTGGGCAAACCCGTCATCCTGGTACCCAGTCCCAATGTCGCCGAAGACCATCAGACGAAGAACGCCTTAGCGCTGGTCAACAAGGAGGCCGCCCTCTATGTCAAGGATGCTGAGGCTCCGAAGTTGCTGTTGCCTATGGCCATCGATGCCGTGAAGGACGATGCCAAGCTGGCATGTCTCAGCGAGAACATCCTGAAGCTCGCCCTGCCCGCCTCGGCTGAAATCATTGCCAAAGAAGTCATCAAGTTGGCAGAAAACAATAATTAAAAGGAAAAAGAATGAATATCAAGGATATTAAAGCCGTCTATTTCATTGGCGCTGGTGGTATCGGCATGAGCGCCATAGCCCGCTACTTCCTCAAGCGGGGCCTGGTTGTTGGCGGCTACGACAAGACGCCCAGCACCCTGACCCGACAGTTGGAGAAGGAGGGCATGCTGATACACTACGAAGAGAACGTCGACGAGATTCCCCACGTCTGCAAGAAGCCGCAGTCGTGCTTGGTGGTCTATACCCCAGCCATCCCTGAGGAGCACGCCGAACTGCAATGGTTCCGCCAGAACGGCTTCGACATCCAGAAACGCGCCCAGGTGTTGGGTACGCTGACCCGTCAGCTCAAGGGACTTTGTGTGGCGGGCACCCACGGCAAGACGACCACGTCAACGATGTGTGCCCATATCATGCACCAGAGCCATTTGGACTGTAACGCCTTCCTCGGCGGCATCTCCAAGAACTACGGCACGAACTATATCCTCTCCGACTCCGAGTACGTCGTCATTGAGGCCGACGAGTTCGACCGTTCCTTCCACTGGTTGTCACCCTATATGACCGTCATCACCTCTACCGACCCCGACCATTTGGATATCTATGGTACAAAGGAGGCTTACTTGGAGAGTTTCCGTCACTATACGGAACTCATCCAGCCCGAGGGTGCCCTTATCATCCATCGCGGTCTGGAGATGCAGGAGTCGTTGGCCGACGGTGTGCGCCGTTACGACTACGCTCTGACGGAAGGCGACTTCCACGCTGAGAACATCCGTATCGACAATGGTGAGATTACCTTCGACTTCATCTCGCCCATTGAGTCGGTGAAGAACATCGAGCTGGGACAGCCAGTACCTATTAATATCGAGAATGGCATTGCCGCTATGGCGATGGCTCAGCTGGCGGGTTGTACTGCTGAGGAGCTGCGCTACGGCATGCAGACATATAATGGTGTGGAGCGCCGTTTCGACTTCAAGATCAAGAACGACAGGCTGGTGTTCCTCAGCGACTACGCCCACCATCCGAAGGAAATCCTGCAGAGTGCGCGCAGCATCCGAGAGCTGTACAAGGACCGAAAGATTACGGCCATCTTCCAGCCTCACCTCTACACCCGCACTCGCGACTTCTACCGTGACTTCGCCGAGGCGCTGAGCCTGCTCGACGAGGTTGTACTGACGGAGATCTATCCCGCCCGCGAAGAGCCAATCCCTGGCGTGACCTCCCAACTCATCTACGACAACCTGCGCCCAGGCATCAAGAAGCATCTTATCAACAAGGCCGACGTTAAGTCGTTCGTCAAGTCGCACGACTTCGACGTACTCATCGTCCTTGGTGCCGGCGACCTCGACAACCAGGTGCCTGAGCTGACGCGACTACTGCAGGAAAAATAAAAGAATAAAAGATTAAAAGAATAAAAAAATAAATCGTCAAATTGTAAATAAACAAGATGGAGATTAAGCCAATCATTAAGAAAGCTACCGTCATCCTGATAGACTGCGCCCTGGCTGTCTACCTCGTGCTGGCTGTCTCGGCATTCAACCGTCCGGATGCCTTGACCAATGTCTGCGGCGAGGTCAAGATAGACATTCAGGAGGATGTGGTGACGGGTTTTCTGAAGGCTGACGATGTCAAGACGCAGCTGCTGCGTGCCAAGCTCTATCCTTTGGGCGACCCTATGGAGCAGGTGAAGACACGCCGCATCGAGGAAGCACTGCTCCAGAACCCCTTCGTCGAGACAGCCCAGTGCTATAAGACGCAGACGGGACGTGTCTGCATCACGCTGACACAGCGCAACCCCGTGGTACGCGTCAAAGCCGACAATGGCGACGACTTCTACATCGATAGCCACGGCAACATGATGCCTGCCACGCGCTACATCAGCGACCTGGTCATCGTTACGGGCCACGTATCAAGGCAATATGCCCAGAAAGTGTTGCCCAGCATTGGCAGTTACTTGCTTCAGAATAGCCTGTGGCGCAACCAGGTGGAGCAGTTGAACGTACTGGCCGACGGCTCTATGGAGCTGGTGCCACGCGTGGGCAGTCACATCGTCTATCTCGGCCAGCCGACCGACTTCGCCAAGAAGCTGGACCGCTTGGAGAAGTTCTATAAGTACGGACTCTCGAAGGCCGGCTGGAACAAGTACTCGTACATCAACATAGAGTTCCACAATCAGATCATCTGCAAGCGTACAAAGCAGACGTCGTCTTAAGTGATCAACAAGAAAAAATAAAATATAGAGGTATGCAAAAGGAATTTATCGTAGCAATTGAACTGGGGTCATCCAAGATGACCGGTATTGCCGGCAGGAAGAATCTTGACGGCAGCATTCAGGTGCTGGCGTGTGTCAAGGAGAACTCTTCTGCCTTCATCCGCAAGGGTGTGGTGTATAACATCGACAAGACTGCCCAGTGTCTGACGAACATCATCAGTCGCTTGGAAAAGCAACTGAAGACGCAGATTACGCAGGTCTATGTAGGTGTGGGCGGACAGTCCATACGCTCTCTTCGCAATGTCATCAGCAACGACCTGGCCGGCGAGACACTGGTCACGCAGGACATGGTGATAGAACTGATGGATGCTAACCGCAACATGAAGTACCCCGACCAGGAAATCCTTGACGCTGCCGTTCAGGAGTACAAGGTCGACTCGCAGTTCCAGCTCGACCCCGTGGGCATCCAGTGCTCGCACATTGAGGGTAACTTCCTGAACATCCTGCAGCGCAAGGCATTCAACAAGAACCTGAACAAATGTTTCGAGACGGCCAACATCCGTATTGCCGAACTCTTCCTTGCGCCTCTTGCACTGGCCGACAGCGTACTCACCGAGACCGAGAAGCGTTCTGGCTGTGCACTGGTCGACATGGGTGCCGACACGACTACCGTCAGCGTCTATTCGAAGAACATCCTGCGCCACTTAGCCGTCATCCCCTTGGGTTCGAACAACATCACCAAGGATATTGCCTCGCTGCAGATGGAGGAGCAGGATGCCGAGAAGATGAAGCTGAAATATGCCAGTGCCTTCACCGATAACAACGAGATTGACAACAATATGAAGTACTCCATCGACCAGGATCGTCAGGTGGAGAGTCGTAAGTTCATCGAGATTGTCGAAGGCCGTCTGGAAGAAATCATCGCCAACGTCTGGTGTCAGGTGCCCGAGGAATACTGCGACAAGCTCCTTGGCGGCATCATCCTGACTGGTGGAGGCTCGAACATGAAGAATATCGAGAAGGCCTTCCAGAACTATACTCACATCGACAAGATACGCATAGCACGTTTTGTCACGCAGACCATCACCTCGTCGATAGCCGACGTTACGGCACAGAATGGCATGATGAATACCGTCTTGGGCCTGCTGGCCAAGGGCGACATCAACTGCGCCGGCTCAGAGAAAGACCCCAACGGTGACCTCTTTGCCAGCCAGCGCCCAGTAATCCAGCCCGAGACTCTGGCTGAGCGCCGTGCCCGCACGGCAACTGAGACGCCTGCCGGTGTCATCCGCACCGCTGAGGAGATTCGCCGTGCCGAAGAGGAGGCTCGTCTGAAGAAAGAGGAAGAGGAGCGTATCGCCCGCGAGAAAGCCGAAGAGGAAGAGCGCGAGCGCCAGCGCATCAAGCGTGAGAACT
This sequence comes from Prevotella sp., assembly GCA_016291005.1. GTDB lineage: Bacteria > Bacteroidota > Bacteroidia > Bacteroidales > Bacteroidaceae > Prevotella. Next base: position 11,009 of record JAEEVT010000004.1, read on the forward strand.
CCTTCTGGAACAAAGGCTGGAAGGGCCTGAAGAACTTTGGTAAGAAGATTATCGAAGAGGAAGAGTAAGCTCTATTAAATTGAAAATTGTAAATCGTAAAATTGTAAATTCTATGGACAACAACATATTGCTCGATTTCGGTGAGCCCGAAAAGGAAAACAGCATCATCAAGGTGATTGGTGTTGGTGGCGGTGGCGGTAATGCCGTCAACCACATGTATCGCGAAGGCATTCACGACGTGACCTTCGTATTGTGTAACACGGACAACCAGGCGTTGAACGACTCTCCCGTGCCTGTACACTTGCAGCTTGGCAAGGAGGGACTTGGTGCCGGCAACAAGCCCGAGAAGGCTCGCGCCGCCGCTGAGGAGAGTATCGAAGACATCCGAAGCATGCTGGCCGACGGAACGCGTATGGCGTTCATCACCGCTGGTATGGGCGGTGGTACGGGAACAGGTGCTGCGCCGGTCATTGCCCGCGTCTCGAAGGAGATGGGCATCCTGACCGTTGGTATAGTCACCATCCCCTTCCGCTTCGAGGGTGACCGCAAGATAGACCAGGCCTTGGACGGTGTTGAGGAAATGCAGAAGCACGTCGATGCCCTGCTGGTCATCAACAACGAGCGTCTGCGTGAGATTTATCCTGAGCTGACCGTGCTCGACGCCTTTGGCAAGGCCGACGACACGCTGAGCGTGGCAGCCAAGTCGATTGCCGAGATCATCACCGTCCACGGACTCATCAACCTTGACTTCAATGACGTCAAGACCGTGCTGAAGGATGGTGGCGTGGCCATCATGTCGACAGGTTACGGCGAGGGCGAAGGCCGCGTGAAGAAGGCAATCGACGACGCCCTGAACTCGCCGCTGCTGAACGAGAACGACGTCTTCAACTCGAAGAAGATTCTGCTCAGCATCTCCTTCGCAGGTTCGAGGGACGGCAAGGAGTCGTTGATGATGGAAGAGATGAACGATGTCAACGACTTCATGGCGAAGTTCGGCAACGATTTCGAGATCAAGTGGGGACTGGCCACCGATCCGGAGTTAGGCAAGAAGGTGAAGGTTACCATCCTGGCTACCGGCTTCGGCATCGAGAGCATCGATGGTATGGCTAAGCACCACCAGCGTCAGAATACCATCGAGGAGGCTACCCGCATTGCCGCCGAACAGGAGGCTGAGGCCCAGCGTCAGGATCGCCGCAACCGCTATTATGGTGGTGACGGACAGACGCGCCGCTACAAGCGCCGTCCGCATATCTACCTGTTCCGCCCGGAGGATCTCGACAACGACGACGTCATCTCAGCCGTCGAACAGACGCCGACCTACAAGCGTACCCGTGAAATCTTGGACAGCATCTACCAGCAGGCCAGCGGCGAAGAGCCGCAGCCTAAGGCCGACGTCCAGCCCGAGGTCGTTCAGGGAACCATCAAGTTCGCGTAATTATTTCGCCTTAAAGGCTAAGGCATACATGCGCATCTGTTTCACCATGGCCAGCAGACCGTTGCTGCGCGTGGGAGACAGATGCTCTTTTAGTCCTATGCGGTCGATGAAATAGAGGTCGGCATTCAGTATCTCGTCTGGCGTATGGTCGCTGAGCACGCGGATGAGCAGCGCCACGATACCCTTGACAATCAGCGCATCGCTCTCTGCCCGGAACCGGATGACCCCATTTCTTTCATTTCTTTCATTTCCGACAAAGTCGGCCTGCAGCCACACGCGGCTCTGGCAACCGTCAATGAGGTTGCTCTCAGTCTTATACTCCTCGGGCAGCGGCTCCTGCTCGTTGCCAAGGTCTATCAGCAGTTGGTACTTGTCCATCCAGTCGTCGAAACCGGAGAACTCCTCGATAATCTCGTCCTGAATCTCGTTGATGCTTGCCATGAGAATTTGCGATTTACTGAATTCAATTGATGCTTTCGCGCTGCAAAGGTACGAATAAAAACTGCAGAATCGTAAAAAAACTACTAAATAATCCCTTTTAGTCTTGCAATTTCAAAAGAAATATGTTATATTTGCACAACATTAAAACAAATCTATATTATTAAACAAAAACTTTTTGCAATGTTAGCAGCCGCAGTCAATGCCCTGCTGAAGGTCATTCAGGACAAGGGTGTGGAACTGAAGGAGTCCAATTAAAGTGCGGACATGCGGACATTGCGGACATCAACTTCATAGAGATATAAAAAAAGGTATATAGCTGTTTATATACCTTTTTTTATTTTTTTTATTACTCTTAGAAATCAATGTCCGCAATGTCCGCATGTCCGCACTTCAACCTCCATTATTGCGTAGAAAACCTTCAGAAATTACCGTACTTTCCCTCAGAAATCACGTAGAAAACCTTCAGAAATCACCGTGATTTCCTTCAGAAGTTGCCGTGATTTCTTGCAATTATTGCCGTGATTTCTGACGGAAAAGTACTGGAAAAGTAGCAACTATTCTTTTCGTTTTTCTTTCGACTTTTCGTAACTTTTGCTATGCAGAAGTTACTATGTCTCAGAAAAGCTCAAATAAATTTGGCTTTTCCTTCGACTTTTCGTAACTTTTGCTATGCAGAAGTTACTTAGCACTCGGAAAAACAAAAAGAAAAAAATGGTTTTCTTTTTGCTTTTCTCTCGTTTTTTCGTAACTTTGCAGCGGAATTTAGAGAGAACGCTTATGCAAACTAACTGCCACATGTCGATGCTTGTTCACGAACAAGCCAAGAAATATGGTGACCGCGAGATGCTGATTTATCAGGATTTCGGCGGTAAGGAGTGGAAAACGCTGTCGTGGAGCCAGGTCTCTGCGACCGTCATGCAGGTGTCAAACGCCATGCTGAACTTAGGCGTGAAGGTGCAGGAGAATGTCGGCATCTTCTCGCAGAACTCGGTGCAGTACATCGAGTGCGACTTCGGCGCGTGGGGCATCCGGGCGGTAACCATTCCGTTCTATGCTACCAGCTCGGAGCAGCAGATTCAGTTTATGGTGAACGATGCCAAGATTCGCTTCCTCTTCGTAGGTGAGCAGGATCAGTACGACAAGGCCCACCGTATCTTCTCACTCTGTCCCACGTTGGAGCGCATCATTGTCTACGATCCCATGGTGACGCTGAACGACGACCATAGTGCCATCTACTTCAGCGAGTTCCTGAAACTTGGCGAGGGTCTGCCGCGTCAGACGGAGGTAGAGAAGCTGCAAGGGGAGGCGACGTTTGACGACATTGCCAACATCCTGTATACCAGTGGTACTACGGGCGACTCGAAGGGCGTCATACTGACTCACGGCCAGTTCCATGCTGCCTTCGAGGCCAACAACAAGTGTGTGCCGGTGGGCGAGAGGGACCGCGTCATGAACTTCCTGCCCTATACCCATATCTTCGAGCGCGGCTGGGCGATACTCAGTCTGACAGAAGGTGCCACGATGATTGTTAATACCCATCCGCTGGAAGTGCAGCAGTCGATGCGTGAGACGCACCCCACGTGTATGTCGGCTGTGCCCCGCTTCTGGGAGAAGGTCTATATGGGCGTGATGGACAAGATAGAACACTCGGGCGTCATGCAGCGCAAACTCTTCAAGCACGCGCTGGCTGTGGGCCGCAAGCATAACATAGAATATCTGAGCCTTGGCAAGAAGCCACCTGTGGGTCTGCATCTGGAGTACGAGATGCTGAACCGTACAGTGTTCTCGCTTGTCCGCAAGGAACTGGGCTTGGAAAACGCCCATTTCTTCCCCACCGCAGGTGCTGCCGTGAGTGCTCACGTTGAAGAATTCGTCCATTCCATCGGCATTAACATGGTGGTGGGCTATGGTCTGACGGAGAGCCTGGCCACGGTGAGCTGCAACCACTTGGGCGAACCTTGGACGGTAGGTTCCGTGGGCATTCCCATCGAAGGTATCGACATCAAGATCAGCGAAGAGGGTGAAATCTTGCTCAAGGGTCCGACGATTACCATCGGCTACTACAACCGCGACGACCTGACGAAGGCGGCGTTTACTGACGACGGATATTTCAAGACGGGCGATGCCGGTTACCTGAAAGGCGGTGAACTGTTCCTGACAGAGCGCATCAAAGACCTCTTCAAGACTTCGAACGGCAAGTACATCGCGCCGCAGATGATAGAGTCGAAACTGCTCGTGGACAAGTTCATCGACCAGATTGCCGTCATCGCCGACGAGCGCAAGTTCGTATCGGCACTCATCATTCCCGTCTATAGCCACTTGGAAGAGTATGCCCGTGAACACGGTATCGTCTTCTCCACCCGCGAAGAACTCTGCACTAACCCGCAGATTATGGAGATGATGAAGGAGCGCATCGACACCCTGCAGCAGCAGCTCGCCCATTACGAGCAGGTGAAGCGCTTCACCCTGCTGCCCAACCCGCTGTCGATGTCCAAGGGCGAACTGACCAATACGCTCAAAATTCGTCGCCGCGTGTTAAACGAAAACTATAAAGAAGAGATAGACAAGATGTACGCAGATTGATTTTTAAATGAAAGAAATGAAGGTAATGAAGGAAATGAAAGAAATGTAAATGAATAAATGAAGAAATGGCTGCGCGGATGATGACCAGACTTCTAAGAGAAATTATTCGGACAATTGATATTAAGTAATGACGATGTCGAGAGAAAATATTATTATCTCTAAGACTGAGAACTTTGCCGATAGGATTACGAGGATGTATAGGTACTTGTTGGAAAAGCGGCAGGGGGACAAGGATATGCTGAAACAGATTGTTCGTAGCGGGACAAGTGTGGGAGCCAATGTCTCTGAGGGCCAGTTTGCGCAGACTAAGGCTGATTTCCTTACCAAGATGACCATCGCCTTGAAAGAGGCAAATGAGACGAGATTCTGGTTGAAAAGGTTATATGCATTCGGCTCACTTAGTGATAGTGAATTCGAGTCCATCATCAATGACAACGAAGAAATCATCAATATATTAACAACAATAACAAGGACAACAAGAAAGAACTTGAAGAAATGATAGAAATGAAGGAAACAAAAGTAATGGAAGGAATGATAGGAAGGTTACGTGGAAGCGCAGCCTCATTTCTACATACCTTCATTTACATTTCTTTCATTCCTTTCATTTCATTCATTTCTTTCATTAAAATAATATGATAACATCCGATCAGTTAAAAGACGTCTTAGACCGAACGGAAGCGCTGTATAAGTATCTGAAGATAGACGAGAAGCGCATGGAGTACGAGGAGGAGGACCTGCGTACGCAGGCTCCCGACTTCTGGCTTGACCGTGAGCGCGCCGAGGAACAGATGAAGAAGGTGAAAGGCATCAAGAAGTGGCTAGACGGCTACCAAGAGGTGCGCACGGCTGCCGACGAACTGCAGTTAGCCTTCGACTTCTATAAAGAGGAGATGGTTACCGAGGAGGAAGTCGATGCCGACTACAGCCGCGCCATAGAACTCATCGAGGCCTTAGAGCTGAAGAACATGCTGCGCCAGAAAGAGGATCCGATGGACTGCGTGCTGAAAATCAACTCAGGTGCCGGAGGTACCGAGAGTCAGGACTGGGCACAGATGCTGATGCGTATGTACCAGCGCTGGGCAGAAGCCCACGGACACAAAGTCACCATCTCGAACCTGCAGGACGGCGACGAGGCTGGCATCAAGAGCGTCACCATGGAGATAGAGGGCGGCGAGTACGCTTATGGCTACCTGAAGAGTGAAAACGGTGTCCACCGCTTGGTGCGCGTCAGCCCCTATAACGCCCAGGGCAAGCGCATGACGTCGTTTGCCTCCGTCTTCGTCAGCCCGTTAGTCGACGATACCATCGAGGTCTATGTCGATCCCGCCAAGCTGAGCTGGGATACCTTCCGAAGCAGTGGCGCCGGTGGACAGAACGTCAACAAGGTGGAGTCGGGCGTTCGTCTGCGCTATTGGTACACCGACCCTGATACGGGCGAGGAAGAAGAAATCCTTATCGAGAATACCGAGACGCGCGACCAGCCCAAGAACAAGGAGCGCGCCATGGCCCTGCTGCGCTCGCAGCTCTACGACCGTGCCATGCAGAAGCGCCTCGAAGCCCAGGCAAAGATCGAGGCAGGCAAGAAGAAGATAGAGTGGGGTAGTCAGATTCGCTCCTACGTCTTCGACGACCGTCGCGTGAAAGACCACCGCACCAACTACCAGACCTCCGACGTCGATGGCGTCATGGACGGCAAGATAGACGACTTCATCAAGGCATACCTGATGGAGTTCCCCGTCAATGATGAAGATTAAACGGTAATAATTAAACATTAAACATTAAATATTCTAACAACTATGAGCAAGAAAGGTAATGCAAAGCGTGAAGCTTACGCCAAAAAACAGGAAGAACAAGGTAAGAAAGTAGTGACATGGATCTTCGCCGGACTCATCATCCTGGCACTCATCTATCTCATCTGGACCTTTGGCATGATGGCGTAAAACGAAATGAATGGAATGAAAGAAATGAAAGGAATGAAAGGAATGAGTCTCCGCAACGGTATTTCTTCATTTCTTCATTTACATTTCTTTCATTTCTTTCATTCCTTTCATTTCTTTCATTTAAACTCTTCCGATGCTTGAAATTGAACGCAAATTCCTCGTCTTAGACGACTCTTATAAGTCCTTGTCGTACGGCAGTAGCCACATCCGGCAGGGGTACATCTGCAGCGAACGAGGACGGACGGTGCGCATCCGTATTCGGGATGAGCACGCCTATATCACCATCAAGGGACCTTCTTTAAACGGTGGCCTGTCGCGCTATGAGTTCGAACAGGAAATACCCTTCGTCGACGGCGAGAACTTGATGTCCCTCTGCGACCCGGGCATCATTGACAAGACGCGTTGGCTCGTGAAAAGTGGCCGACATACCTTCGAAGTCGACGAGTTCCACGGCGACAACGACGGATTAGTCGTAGCTGAAGTGGAACTGGCCTCTGAGGATGAACCTTACGAGAAGCCCGCCTTCATAGGACAGGAGGTCACTGGCGACCGTCGCTACTACAATTCCCAGCTCCGCCGCAACCCCTACAAAAGGTGGTTGTAAAGAATTATTAGTTAATTAATATGCAGAAATCGAGACTTTTGTACAGCAAAAGCCTCGATAGAATCATTTTTTTAGCATTTTTTACGTTTTACCACGCTAAAAATTTGGTGGTTTCGTAAGTTTTTATTATCTTTGCCCCCAAATATGCTTATTGTATCTATGACGAAGATAATACAACATAAGGTAATTCGTAAAATGCGTAAATGTGTGTGGCAGACCCTGTTATGCATAATTCTTACCTTGTGCGCATTGTCTGCTAAGGCTCAGGATTTGACCATCAGCAACAATCTCCTCTATGATGCAACGCTGACTCCCAACCTGCGGATAGGTTATCAGGTAGATCCCAAATGGTCGATTGCCGTCACAGGAGGCTTCCGTCATTGGCCCCGTGGCAACTATACCACAAAGAAGTGGCGCCACCTGCTCATCTCGCCTTCCGTACGCCATTGGAAAGACTCTGTGCAAGTGGGACAGTTCTGGGGAGCCAATGCCATATATAGCCACTTCAATGCCGGATATACCGACATGATTATATATAAAGGTGTAAAGGACGAGCGTCGGCAGGGAGATCTGGTAGCTATTGGTGCCTTTTATGGCTACAAGTGGCGCCTGAGCTGTCGCTGGGCGATGGAAGTCTTCGGCGGACTGGCCGTCGGCTATGCCTGGTACGACCGCTTCCTCATCAACGACGCTGGTGACAACTGGCTCCGCAACGGCAGCGGCAACGGACTCTTCCTGCTCCCACAGCTCGGACTCAATGTGGTCTACCGTATCCCACTTCGCAAAAGCCAGACCATCCCCATTGACAAAATCCTCCTGGCCGACAGAACATACTGAAGAACAACATAGAAAAAACAACATACAGTTTTAATCAAGCAAACAAAGAGAAATGAATTATAGTTATTAATTTTTAAACGTTTAAAATTATGAAAAAGAATTTCTATTTCGTGTTCCTCGGTGCTTTCGCACTCACAGGAGTCCTTGGAATCTCTTCTTGCTCGTCTGACAACGAGATAGTAGAGGTGAATCCGACCTTCGATCCCGCCAAGAACGAGGTCACTACACAGTTTGTGCTGAATGTTAATCCTTCAGAACAAGGTACAACTCGTCAGGCTGCAGCAACTGTCCAGAAGGCCAGCAACTTCCGTGGCATGAAAGATGCAAAGCTCATTGGTCTTTCTACTGGTAAGGCTAACACCTTCCTGGCTCCCTTCCTTGGCAATTCTACTGCTTTCGATGTCAAACGTACCTATGACCTCGGTACGCTTTATGCTAATGGATCTGTTGATAATAATCCTGAGAGTGACAATGCAGAAAATAGTTCACACCGCGTGGTAGAGCTGACATTGCCTTTGAAGACAGATGCCATGTTGGTTTATGGCCGTGCTATTCCAGTAACTAAAACATCTAATGCCACTACTGTTACAGACGAAGAAGAAAATGGTTCGGTGGTTTATAATGTCGATGCTACCCCAGAGAATACCACTTTCGATCTTGTTGCGCGCATGGCTGATGCTACTGCTTATACGCAGTGCTGTCAGGTGGCAGCCGCCATCCTAAACAGGATCATGCTTAGTCAAGTTGTTGCTCATAATGACATGACTAATCCTATTACAAGGACAAATGATAATGGTTCATATACTCAAGAAGCTGCTTTGCCTGCATTAACTTGGAGAGAAATAGGTATCTTGACCGATGCGCAAATTGCTCTTTTGGCTCCCTTGCAGCAGAATCTGGCTAAAGCCTATAGTGTTATTCGTAGCACTTATATGAGTACTGATGCTGTTAACTCAGGATCTGCTGCTTCCCTCTGCAAAATGATGAAAGATGTTTATACTATTGCATCCACTGTATCTGGTGCTGTCGCAACCTCCGATAATGAGTTGAACGCCCAGCTTTTGGCTGACGAAATCAAAAGTCGTATTGAGGCCTTTTTCAATAGAGACAATGCAGCTTTCCCGTTTAGGCAAATAGGTAGCGCCGAAACTGGTAATTCAATCTTAAAGGGTCTTTCTGAGGCTGGTGTCACTGTGACTGGTTTTACCGCAGTAAACGACAACAACTTCCCGACCTTCCCGATGTCGTTTAATTTGCCTGATGGTGTTGCACAGCTTGACTTTTCTGATTTTAATGAGGCTGGTACTTCAGGTGGTTTCGCTTATAAAGCAACAGAGGATAATGCCTCACTGATAAACATCGGAACAAAATTGAATCCAACCAAGTACATGTATCCTTCTGAGTTGCTTTATTTTGACAATAGCCTTTTGCGTGTTACGGATGCAGAGAAAAAACCTGGTGACTATCCTGACGGATATAACAAATGGGATAACGACAGCTGGACTGGCTGGACAACGGGTCCTGTTACTTCTGGCACTCGTAGCGTTGCTGTAAAGAATAATATCAATTACGGTGTTGCTATGCTGGAGACTACAGTTGCTATTGACAATACAGTTACTACTGGATTCAAGGACAATCGTCCTGCAGAGGAGCAAGTAACGCTGTCAGCTGCTCAAATTGGTAATTTTATACTTACTGGCGTGCTTATCGGTGGACAGTACAAGCAAGTAGGCTGGAACTATCTGACAAAGTCTGTTGCTGACGAGAATAAGGATTTTGTTATTTATGACAACAAGATGGCAAGCAATGGTGCTACTATCAGTGCCTCTACTGCTACTCCTAACTACACGTTGGTGTTTGACAACTACTCCACGGCAGGGCAAGGTAATGTGTTGGTAGCTCTGGAGTTTAAGAATGGCAACGATGTGGATATCTATGGCAAGGGTGGTATTATTCCTAAGGGTGCTACGTTCTATCTGGCTGCTGAGCTGGAGTTGGGAAGTAAGACAATTCCTTCTTGGCCTACTACGTATGCTATTCCTCCATATAAAGACGATGGTGCCTCACAGGAGATTACTCGTATCTTTACGCAGGACTATGTGACTACCGCCACCTTCAAGATTGGTGAGAACTCGCTGAAGAATGCTTATACCACCGTACCCGACCTGCGTGCTACACAGACTTCGCTCGGCTTGAGCGTCGATCTGAACTGGCGTCAAGGCCTGAGCTTCGAGACTGTTCTTGGCAGATAGTCTTCTGTTATACCGTCTGCATAGGGGAGCGAAACATCTCCCCTGTGCTGACGCGTATATAAAATAATAATGTACGCGCGCAAGGCGAAATGAAAGTAATGAATGGAATGAAAGAAATGAAAGCTACACGGAACTGCAGCTCCATTCCGTCATCTCTTCATTTCTCAATTGGCATCTTGTGCCTTCTGTTGCTCGCTGGTTGTTCGTTAATCGATGATACGCTGGAAGACCGCGCCAAGGACTATGAGATGGACTACGAGCTGCGCTTGGTGACGAATATCACCACCGAGATTCATACTCAGCTTGGCATGGAGACTGACGTGCAGCTGGCTGCCGACCTGCGTGAACACCTGAAGGACATCTTCACCGACTTCGCCCACGACGTGGACCTGTCGTTCTATGATACCAAGGGTGACTCGCTGCGCCTGTATCACGACCAGCACATCATGGACGCCAACCAGCAGAGCTACGTGCTCAATTTGCCCATGCGACAGTATATGCACTTGGCGGTGGCCAACGTGGTGGACAACCCTGTAGTCGGCTTGACAAATGACGAGCGCTGCCATCCGTCACGACTTGAAACGGTGGATGGTGGGGGAACCCCGGCGCGAACACAGGCGGACACCATCAGTTCACATACGACGGGGCTGTTTACCGCTCGTCTGCCGATGGATGTGAAGGAAGGCGTTGACCAGTCGTTCCACGTTCGTCTGTATATGGCCAACTGTGCAGCGGCATTGGTCGTTGACCCTCGCGGGCATGACATTAGTAGCCTGCGCGTCTATACCACGGGCTTCGCTTCGCGGTTCAACATCTGCGACAGCACCTACACTTTCGCCCAGCAGTCTCCCATCGTGCAGACCAGCAAGGTGAAGACGACTGGTAGTGAGGCCTGCTACGTCTCGGTGAACTTCCCCTCTCGGGAACCCAAGGAGCAGAAAGCCCCTGCTTATACCTGGGGAACGCGTAGCGTCATCGAGACCACCGAGCCGTTTATTGCCAAGGAGGGCGACGAGACGCTATGGCAGTTTAAGGCCTATATCACAAAGGCCGACGGCACCACGACGGAAACTATCCTCAGCCTGTGCACGCCCCTCAGAGCCGGTCAGCTGAAAATCATCCGCGGTTTCGTCACAGACGAGGGTGCCGTGCAAACCAATGACCATGCCGTCGGCGTCAGCGTAACGCTGAACTGGGAAGAAGGTACACACCACGAGATTTCCCTATAATGGAGTTCAAGCTGGTTATATAACAAAAGTACTGCAAATAGATTAGTAAGAGACAGAGTGAATAAAAAGACAGACATACTGGTTGCTCTCCTCATCACGATGGTGATGACGGCATGTAGCATCTATGACGACAGGGACGGTTGTGACGACCCTGTTGAGACAAGTCTGTCTCTCTCTGTGGCTAACGCGAAACAGGTCACCACCCGCCAGACAAGCGACGTGACTCAGGCAAACGGTTACTTCCGCGGATTAACCAACTGGCTTGTCATACCTTTTGAGGTACGGGATCGTAAGATTACAGTTGATGACCTCGCCAAGCGTGAACGTCTGTATGGGTTGACAACGAAGTTCGACAAAACGGATTCTCGGTTCTTCTATACCGAGGGATGTGAATTTATGAATGGCGTCGCTTCGTTTTTGGTCTATGCGCGTGCCATCCCCACCTACAGCACCACGGCTGAACCTACCAATGCCGAGAAATCAGCCAATGGCTCATTGACCGCCGTGTTCCCTGCTGATATGAATCCTATTGGCATCACCTTTACGCCTGAAGCCATCTATGGCAGAAGCACCGCTGATGACAAGGCTAATGCATTGGCAAGCTACCTGACGGCCATTGCCAATACGTCGTACACAGTACAGGGCACATCTACAACCTACAAATGGAGCAACTTCACGACGCCTGCCATCAAAGCCATGTATCAGAACTTCATTGGTCAGGAGAATGTGACGGCGATAGATATAGCGGCTTCGAGTACCAATGTGCTGAAATATGTCAATGCGTTATATCAGAATGTGAACAGCCTTAAGGCCTCTTATGCTGTGGGCAGCGATGATCGCAGTATTTGTGAGGAAATACAAGAGACCATCAAAAACTTTACTGGTGTGACGTTTAGTGATAGTGAAGAAAAGGTCACCAATTTAGGAGATGCGATGAGCGGTTACCCCGCCAACATCGGTCTGCCAGATGGTGCTGCCGTGGTACGTTGGGAAACTCCTACAGGTAAGGATAAACCCGAATTCGTGCCGCAGACACAAACCACGACGATGGACAATGTCACTGGCATAGCACGCTATGCCTATCCTGCTGAGCTATACTATTACACCAACAGCCTGATTAAGACCAGTACGGAAGAAGGCCAAAAGCAGTATTATACATCAGAAGATACTTGGGCTAAGGTTCTCAGTAAGTACGAATACGATAACGGTGTGGTGACCCCCAATACCAAGGCCGTGGCAATTATCGACCCGTTACAATACGGCGTGGCCCACTTACAGGTCATGCTGAAGAAGGTTGAAACCACCACCGTGAAGGATGCTGCCGATGCGGATATTACCATAGGGACGAGTAACTTCCCGCTGACAGCCATCATCGTAGGCAATCAGCACCCTGTGGCCTTTGACTTTAAGCCCAATAGCACGGACGCCTACTTTATGTACGACCCGAATGTGACCAGTGGCGTCTGTCTTAGCAGTAGCACTTATACGAATAGCAGTGATGTGTCTGCTGTTTCCAGAACGCTGGTGCTGCAGTCGAACGATGACGAAGAGATATCGTTGGTGCTGGAGTTTCAGAACAACAGCACTCAGACCATCGAGGGTGTGAATCACGGACTGATTTATCCTGGCACGAAGTTCTACTTGGTAGCCAAGGTGAAGCCCGAAGCGGTGGCAGAAGGTGCTGAGGACTATGAGAAGCGTGTGTTTACCCAAGACCGTACCACCACGATGACGATGAAGGTAGAGTCGTTAGCCAAGGCGTACAACATACTACCCAATCTGCTGTCGCCGCGATTAGAGATTGGCGTACAGGTTGTTACCAAGTGGATGCAGGTGGTACCGACCGATGTAATGCTGGAGTAAATAAAAATTGAGATTTCTGCAAGTAATGAGACTGGACGAACGACATATCGGCAAGGCGATGCAGGCATTGATGATGCTTGCAGTAATGCTGCTGCTGGCTGGATGCACATCGGGAGATGAGGGCTCCGTGTCCGAGGAACCGCAGCCCACCATGCTCCAGATATATGTCTATGCGCCTAACCACATGCTGCCAACGCGTGGCAACACCGATTGGGTGAAGAGCGCGACAGAAGAAAGTAAAGTCAATACCTTACAGATTTGGGTGTTCGAACATATTAGTGGTAATCTTGTGGGCTACTTCACTCCACCAACGACCGACGACCTAAATACAGCCGGCAATGCAGTCTATCAGATGGCCGTGGCTCCGCAGTTTGTGCAGAACAGACCGAAGGTGGATGTCTATGTGCTGGCCAACGTGACGACGGAGAACTGCAAATGTGCATTTGATGCGAATACAACCCGTACGCAACTTGAAGGTGCCATGCTGAAGCATGATAGTGACAACGACCCCTTCGGACTGGCAACCAAAGTGGAGGCAGTACCAGCGGAGGGCTTGCCCATGACAGGAGCACTACGTGACCAGAAAGTGACGGGCGAGAGTCCTGTGCTGCGCATCGGCGACGGCTCTTTGGCTACAGTACAGTTGGTGCGCGCCGTATCAAAAGTACGTTTCATCTTCTCGCAGATGAAAAACGACGAGAATGTGATGAGAATCAAGAGCGTGTCGTTGACAGGTGACATCTTGCCCAAGCAGGAATACCTATTCCTGGAATATCCTGATATGGACGGCGAACAACCATATACGGGCAGAGAATACCATGTCAACGCTGATGGCGGCTATGATGTCGGTCCTATACAGATGGTAGGAGCCATAGATAATGTGGCATCGACCACCGACCCGCTGTATTATACTTACAGTACTGGCATGGGAGCGCAGGAGTATGAGACGCTCATTACCACTGGACTGACAAAAGAGACGCCAGAGTTGACCTTGGGTGGAATGTTCTACCTGCGTGAGAGCGACAAGAAACTGACAGGTGAGATAAAATATACTGTGAACGATGGTGAGGAGAAAACCGCCACTTTCAATATCCATGATGCCGGTGACTTCTCGCGCAACCACACCTGGGTGGTCTATGCCTTCTATGGCTCTACTACACTTGACATTCTGGTTGTGAGAATTAAGGAATGGGTGACTGTTCAGGAAGTGGATCATACGGTATATAACTGGTGATGAAAGTTGAAAATTGAAAGTTGAGAGTTGAAAATTAGATATAACATAATAGGGTTATGGGTGTTGGCTCTGCTGATGGTAGCCTGCACAAGCGACACGGAACCAACCGCTGTGCCGCAAGATAGCGACAGCGACGTGCTGCAGCTCATACCCTTTATGCGTCCCAACGAGGAGATGACGACACGAACTGCAGTGATTCCCGATGGTTATAAGCCTTTTACTGAGGTTTATGAAATCCCTGAAGGGACGACATCGCTGTCGTTTGGCATCTTCATGGCCGAAGAAGGGAATACGTCACCCACTAAGATGGGACAGATTAAATATCAGGGCTTGATAAATGGTGTTGATGTTTGGCGCAGCTCTGTGGAGGTGAAGCAGAAGCAGTACTATGTCTATGGTTTCCTGCCGTCAGAGGCTGCTACGGGCGGTGCTACAGTGGCCGCCTATAACGGTGACTTCAAGAACGGTGCCGTGCTGACCATCAAGGATCTGCCTGCTGCATCGTCATCAGACGTCTGTGTGATAACGGGTGTGCAGGATGCCACCAGTGCCAATGCCGAGATAGACCTGCACTTGGGACGCTTTGCATATCAGGGCAAGCCGAAGGGTCAGAATTATGTCGGTGTGCTGATTGACCACCTGTTTTCTGAGATAGACTTCCTCTTCAAGGTTGATGCAGAATACTATGCCCTGCGACATATCAAACTGAAAAAGCTAACGCTGAAATCGATAGGTTATACCAATGTAACGGCCACAGTACGTTTATTGGCCAATGATGCGGATAATAATCCAATAGATAACCTTTCGTGGACAAATCCAAATGGCACCAGCAATGCTGTGCTCTTCGAGGATGAAGCCGGAACGGATATAACTACTGAGCCATCAGCGTTTGGCGAAGTGCGTGGCTTCTCTGCACCAGCAGCGTCTAACTCGTTAGGCATTGTCTGCGAATATGATGTGTATGACGTGAAGGGAAATCTGGTACGACCGAACTGTAAGGCAGAGAACAATTTAAGCCTGAAGGTGAAAACCTTGAAACCTGGACAGAAAGCGGTGGTGACGATAACTATCAAACCCACTTATCTATATGTTCTTTCAGAACCCGACTTGGATAATCCAACGATTGAGACAAATTAAGGGTAAAAGAGTAAAAAGGTAAAAAAGTAAAAAGTTGAAAGACTGATAAATTGAAAATTAGATATACCATAATAAACTTCTTGATGCTCCTGAGCGTTGTAATGGCTCAGGCGCAGATAAACATAGGCGGAAACGTCTATGGCGGCGGCAATGCCGGTAAAACGGGTGGCAGTACTTCTGTTACTGTGCATGCCGGTGACATCAATGCTGTCTTCGGTGGTGCCCGTATGGCTAATGTCGAAGGTTCTGCCTTTGTCCATGTCGATGGCGAACATGCCTCCAAATATATTGTTATCAATAAACTTTATGGCGGTAACGACATAGCTGGAACCATCGGTACTTCTGCAGATATTCCGACGGAACTGACAGAGGTCATAAAAGATAATATGACTGATAAAGAGAAGGAGGGAAAGAACAATATTGATAACACTTGGAATGCCTTTGTCCGCATCTCTACCAAGACAACAACTACTGGTACTGGTGACGAAGCCATAACTACAGAGGCTGAAGGTGCTCAGAAGATTTATATCGGACAACTCTTTGGAGGCGGCAACGGTGATTATTACTACCGCAATGACGGTGACAAACATGAGATTTATGAGTCTGAACAGGCTTATAAGAATAATGAAACTCCCATCGCCACCAACACCACTGGCTTTATCTTGCCAGATTTAGGCAAGACCTATCTTGAAATCTTGGGCGGTTCCATCGTTTATGCCTACGGTGGCGGTAACAATGCGACTATTACAAATAGAACCGTTATCGCCTTGAAGAATCCAAGTAAGGTGGTCACCAGTATTATTGACAGAAGCAATCCGAATGCCAATACGGACCCTGAGAAGGGTGATGTTGGCGAGTTGCTGACCAACGCCCGTTTCGAAGATAAGATGGGTATCAATACCACCTTCTCATACCCCAAAAGCGATGCTTTCCAGATTGGGCGTTTGTTTGGTGGCAACAACAAGGCTGATATGGCCATCCGTCCTCGATGGAATCTGCAAGAAGGTAAGGTTCGTAACCTCTATGGTGGTGGTAATGAGGGACGTATGACCAGTCCTGAAGGTCTGTTGCTGCAAATTGAAGGTAAAGGGATGGTGGTTGACAACGTCTATGGTGGTTGTCGTAAGGCGGATGTGATGCCTTTGGATGACGATGGTAAACTGGTGCCATATTCCCAAGTACAACTGGATCCTGCAGACAATCCTAACAACATTCCTGCCGGCTACGCTTCGCGTGTCAGAGTGAAGGCGGGTCACGTCAACAACGTATATGGCGGTAACGACATTTCTGGTAACGTCTATGCCGGTAATACCGTGGGTATCATGACCCATATCTATGGCGACGTATATGGTGGCGGTAACGGCTCGTATGCCTACACGGATAATGTAAAACTGAAGGACAACCCCCGTTGGAGTGACTTCTACTACGATCCCGATGAAGTTCTTAGAGCAGCAGGTGTGTCAGGCGTTTCTCCTGAACTTAGATCTGTCACCGCCCTCAACCTAATACGTCCTAATGCAGAGAAGGTGTCTATCCTCGTTAGAGGTACAGAAGGCAATCCTACTATCGTGGATGGCGGCCTCTATGTGGGTGGTAACAGCGCTTCGCTGCGAGAAAATGTTGCAGGCGCAAGTTCTGGTGACAAAACGCACATCAAGATTGGTTCACACGTCATCATCGACAAAGTGTTCCTCGGCAACAACGGCGAGAACATGATTAAAGACGATGAGGCTGAAGACCCAGTTTCATTAAGAGGTGAAGGTGTGCTGCGCACATTGAAAAGGACAGATATCGCTTCTGATGGTTCCAAGTTTAACTCCATGGATTTGACAAAAGAAGGAGTCTTTGCCAAATACATGGAGGGCTGCGCCATGAAGGAGAAATCTGCTGTTGTCTTTGAGAACGAAAATAGTGGTGACGCTACCACTTACATTCCTTATTCTACCCAGTTCGGTTCGTTCTACTGCGGTGGTAACGTAGGTAGTATGATAACTGAGGGTATGACTACCATCAACTTTAACTACCCAGTGATTATCTATGATAAGTTGGTTGGTGGTAGTAACAATGCTGTAGTACTTGCCGGAGACTATAATGCCAGATATGAAGGTGGTGTCATTGGTAATCCAGATTCAAATGGCAACAAGATAACAATGAACCTGAGCGGTCTGGCGATTGAGCCAAAGCGATGGAAAAACGAGAACGACAAGTCTGATGTCAGTACCTTGGTTTGGAATGTGGTTGATAAGGACGGACAGAAAGTTAACCCTGAGGATATTCCCGCTATTCCTGCCGACGGGAAAGCTGTTGCTACCGATTTGGAACGTCGCCTTGTGGGTGGTAACATCTATGGCGGATGTTGTACCAGTGGAGTTGTCGATGGTAATGTGATTATCAATATCAATGCCACACTGATGGATAGGGACAAACTATTCGACGATGTGGAAGCAGCTGGTGAAGGTCTCTATGGTGATGACGTATTGGAACAAGATACGCGTGAATACAAGATTATTGAACGCCGGTCAGGTGTTATCCTTGACGAGCAGGGTATGGACGTGTTGGGTTCCGCACTGTGTCTGTTCGGTGGTGGTAAGGGTAGAGAGACCGAGGTTTGGGGTTCGACGACTGTCAATCTGAATCAAGGTTTCGTGTTCCAGGTGTTCGGCGGTAGTGAGGAAGGTATCATTGGTAAGGCTGTTGATACGGGTGGCACATATACTTTTAAGGGAAAGTCCTTTAAGGAGGATGAAAAATACTCATGTACCATCAACCTTCGTAGCCCCAGTGATGCTAATGCCGAGGCAGAGTTTATCTATGGTGGCGGCTTCTTAGGACCCGTCTGTGGTAATACTGTCCTGAACTTGGGTAAGGGCCGCGTGTTCAATACCTTTGCCGGATCTTGTAATGCTGATATCTTAGGACATACCGAGACTTACATGGGCCGACAGATCAAGGATGACGGTACTGATGGCGAAGGTTTCCCCTACATTGAAGACTACATCTACGGTGGCAACGACCTCGGTGGAAGTATCTTGGGTAAAGCCGATTTCACAGGCCGTATACGTGAAGAGGTGGCTTCGAAGATTCATAATGCTAACGCTCCAAAGAACGTATCAGCCTACATAGAGTATCAACAAGGTCATGCCAAGGGAATCTTTGGCGGATGCTATGGTACATACGATTATAAGGATCCTGAATATAAAGACTTCTTCTATACAACTGGTGCCACCGATGCTACTGAGGCTAACCTCGGTACTGCCCGTCCGGGCTATACCAAGCCTCGTATGGACAAGGCCTTTGTGAACTTCCGTCCGTTGAATGATGCCAAGTTGAAGGTCAACGGGGATAATACCATCAGCGAGATCTACGGTGCTGGACAGGGACAGCCCGGTGACGCCGACCGCGACATCATGCAGAATAGCAGTTATATCCTCATTGATATTCCGCAGGATATGACCAACTTCGATAAGGAGCATGGAAATCTGCAGGTGTGGGGTGCTGGTGCCTGGAGCGGACTGGGCATGAGAACGTATGTTGAACCAGGAGCAACGGGTTCTGCTGCCGATGCTGTGTCTGCTATCATCGACCTGCCGCGTGGCCAACTGAATGCCGCATACGGAGGTAGCTATAAGGAGGGCTTTACCCGTCGTACGGTGGTCAATGTGCCAACGGGTTCTACTGTCAAACTCAACAAGATCTTCGGTGGAGCATACGGCATTAGCAATAATGACATCTGCGATGTCTATGAAGGCAATTTAAACTGGAACAGTGAGAATGCACTTACCGGTTATCTCTATGGTGGTAACAACAATGCCCGCCGCACACTTTACGGACGGGTGAATGTCAATGCCCCCGTTTGGTCGGATAAGACTACTGGCTATATGGCATCGGTCTTTGGTGCCGGTTTTGGTGAGAATACGTGGTCACAATATACCGAAGTGAACCTAAACAAAGGTTCGCAGGTCTATATGGTCTATGGTGGTGGTCATAATGGCCGCGTGGCTAATGTGGCAACAACGAAAAGGATGTCGGAAATTGACTTTGAAGATCCTACATACAAAGGTCTGAAGATTGCTGACCCATACGAGAACGGCAAGGCCTATGTCGATAATGGACTCAACAACCCCTTGGCCAAGGCCCGTCACGACGGTAAGAAATACAATACCAATGTCATCATCAACAAGGGCGCCGTCGTGGGTTCGTATGCTCCTGGCTCTACGCCTGGCTTCGTCGTCACTGGTGGTTATGCATACGGTGGCGGCATGGGTTCGTCTGATAAGAGCCGCAGCGGCGATGTAAACGGAACAACCTATATTGCCATGCTGGGTGGTACAGTGGAGAAGGACCTTGTGGCAGCTGGCTCTGTAGGCTCGGTGTTCGACCGTTATGGAACCGACAAGAATGGCAATAAACTGAAGGATGACTTTGGTAATGACTTTGTAGCCTCAGCGACCGCCTTTATTGGAGGCGGTGTGGTACGTAACGTGTTCGGCGGTGGCTACATGGGTAGTGTGGGTAAGCATAAGACCACTGGACAATTGAAGGATGGAGACGGTAATCCCGTCACAGATAAAGATGGCAACCCGGTTATTGGTGAGATAGATGCTGCCATCAATGCTTCTACCGAAAACGATATCCCTGCCGAGGCATACGTGATCATCGGTATTCGCGAAGACCAGACTTCAGAAAAACTTGCAACAGCCTTGAATTACGCAAAGAGTGAATCGTCTGATAATGTAGGCACATACGGTTTCTTTAATGGTATTCCTGCCGTCCAACGTAACGTCTATGGCGGCGGCGAAGGTGAGGATAAGGCTGGTGGCCGTGGCGGTGCCGTCTTTGGAAGGACCAACGTGATAATGAACAATGGCCGTATTGGTTATGACTGGTTGAATGGGGACTTCGTGGAGAAACTCAACGACGAGACATGGATTGCGGAGAACCCCAACGACAGTATAGGTCGTCTGAAAGACTATGGCAACATCTTCGGTGGCGGTTATAGTGACAAGAGTAATGTCGATGAGACCAACGTGGTGATGTACGGCGGTATCCTCCGTGGCAGTCTGCATGGTGGAGCCGAGTTGGCTGCTATTGGCCGTGGTGCTACAAGAGAGAGCGGAGTGGCCAATCATAAGCGCGACTTCGAGGCTATCTACAAGGCTGGTAAGACCCATGTGGAAATGTATAACGGCCATGTCAAACGCAATGTGTTCGGTGGTGGTAAAGGTTATAATGTGCTGGGATTCGGTGGTAAGAATGAACTTTATACCGACGGCTATGTGTTCGGACAGACCGAAGTCTATATCCGTGGCGGTGAGGTAGGTACGGAAGAGGGACTTGCTGATAACAACGGTAACGTGTTCGGTGGTGGCGATGTGGGCTATGTTTATAGTAAGGGATATAGTAACCCGAACTCACGTAAGACGGGCACGGGTTCACCAGACCACTATTACTATTATTATAATGACGGGTCGGGATCGGGTGACAATCTGACCGAAGACTGTAAGGTGGTCGTCTCGCCCTATCTGCAGGTGAAGCCTGGACAGAGTGTCACTTACGATAACAAGACCTACAATGCCTACGACTATGTACCTACAGAGTATCTGAACACCCTGCCGAAGAAGCAGGAAGTAACAGATGCTGAAGGTAAGAAGACGAAACAATTTACTGGCGACTGGCTTAAACTCTATACTGGAGTGAACAACGGTGTGGAGGGTGCTACTGAGGATACCGAAGAGCGAGGCATACATATCCGTAATGCTGTGTTTGCCGGTGGTAATGTGTCGTCGAACAATGATAAGACCTATGCCAACGCTACGACAGTGTTCGGCAATACCACGGCGACACTCTTCGATGTCTATCATCGTGATTTCATCACCGTTGGTACCGAGCATATCGGTGGACTCTATGGCGGTGGCAACCTCTCCGTGGTGGATGGCTATCGTGAACTGAACATCACCAACTATGGTACCGACTACTACGGACTGGATTCTCAGATTACGCTGGATGAGTATAAGAGCCTTAGCAACCGTGAGCGTGCATACTTCCAGTTGCAGTATATCTGTAGTGTTGATGAAGTCAAATTTGGCGATATTACCTACAAGAAGGATCAAGTCCTTAAGGAGGATGAATACCTGAAATTGCTTGAGAAATACCCTGAAGCAAAGAATTCATTCACCCCCTATGGCTTCTGCTCTATCTATGCCGGCCGTCTGCTGAATACCATCCAGCGTGCCGACTTCTGCGGTGTGTTCGGTTCACGTATGGTGCTGCAAGGTGCTAAAGACCGTGTGGCAGATGTGGGTGAGGATATTGACTACACCATCAACCGTTTGGGCGAGGTGTCGCTCAACCAGCAGCGTTCGGCTGTTGAAGGAGAAACTGGCGACGATGTTTTGCACGGCAACTACTTTGGCATCTATAGTGTTGTGAACTATATGGGTAACCTGACCAGTGATGTACACTTCGGAGATACCTATCGTGGTACTGATGGTAAGGAGGTGTCAGGACAGACTTACTACGGCTACAAGAAAGCCCAGCCTACCAGCAGCAGTCGAAACTTCGGCAGCAGCTTTAATCAGGTGGCACTGGCCTCGGGTGTGTTCCTCGAACTGACAACAGAGAACAGTACTGCAGATCATAAGGATTACGGCTATGTGACGGGTGTGATTGAGCTTGACTTGATTAATGTGAAGAGAGACGAGGTTGGTGGTGGCTTCGTCTATGCCAAGAACGAGCACCGCATACCGCGCCGTTATCCTAATAAAAAGAATGTCTTCTTGTCGGAATACAATAATCTGAGTGGTAATGAGGCAGTTTCCAACAAGCAGTTCCGATATTATTCCGCACAGGAAGGCCCATGGCCGGAAGAAGGTGCTGAAAACGTCGGAGGAGAGACCGATGATAGGCTTTATCAATATGTGGTCTATGAGACCAGTGGTAACTTCATCCACCCGAAGAAGAAAATTGTCGATGACTGCTATCCCATCAACAATGCTTATATCGAAGGCCGCACGCCTTATTCAGAAGCTCACTATTGGTATGTAAAGGGCGATGTGTATATCTATGACCAGAAGGTGTCAGCCTATACGGGAAGTGCCAACGCCTACTCGAAGGAGGTACACCTTCCGCTGACCATCACTGCCGCTTCTCACGGACGTTTGCAGTTGCTGAATGTGAAGCCTAACCTCTATGCCTACTATATGCCTACCGATGATACGGGTGTGGACAAGGTGAAGATTGGCAGTAGGGTAGATACCTCTGGTGAACCCATCGACAAGGTTTGGGTGAACAACGATGCTGACAGTTACGAGTTGAACGATGTCATCACTTGGTGGGACTGGCATCAGCTGTCGCCAACGGAGCGTAGCTACTTCGTCACGCAGACCTACGTGAACTGTGTTACCTGCACCATCGATGACAACGAGTATGAGGCAGGCACCTACGTCATGGATCAGGCTGATTACGATACGTTTATGGCGGCCAGTCATGATATCCGCGATACTCAGGGTGAACACTTCAAGGACGAAGACGGCCACGACATTGGCAAGTCCTTCGTGTTCCGTTCGTCGAACAACATTGGCCATGATACGGGTTATGTGCTGACGCTCGACATGAACTCGCCGAAGGTATGGGATGACTATTATACGGCCATAGAGAACGGAGGTACTACCAGTACCACAACCACAACGATATCAAAAGTGGCATACGGACAGCTTTCTTCTGCGGATCAGTATAACTACCGTGAGGGTCCCACCTTCCGTCCTTTAACGACCGATGTATATGGTCAGCGGCAGTATGAGGAAGGCACTGTCATTACGAAAGAGACGTATGATAACAGTACACCTGGCTCTGGTGATCAGGCTACGATGGAGAAGGCATACGTTGCCTTTAAGACGGTGACTTATACCTACAATGGTCAGCAGAAGACGGCTCATCCGGGCACGCCTATTCCAGAGTCTGAATACAATGCTATCGATGCAACGGCAAAGGCTTCTTTCGGCTCGGCCCTCATGTGTACCAGCACCGTCAAACTCTCCAGTGAGAACTATATGCTCTATGGTGACCTAAAGACGCAGGAGGAAATCAACAAGATGGTCGTTGACTTTGCAAACATCTATGATGATGATGGACATGTTATAGGCCATGATAATGCGTTGGAAGCAGAGATACGAGCTTCCATGACGCCAGCCTATATCTGTAGTAAGGCCGGTGGATGGGGTGGTATGCAACTGGAAAACACCAAGAATTACGATGCCATCACGGCATGGTGCTCATTGCCGAAGAGCGACCGTATTGATGCAGATGGAAAAGATAAGTTCACCTTCAACTACGATGGCCTTGACTTGATAAACGATGCCGACTATCTAAAAGTGGGCACAAGTGTTGAGTCACCAAGTCATGAGCGGACGGAACAGGCTTTCCATTCGCCTTATACTGACCTGGTGCCTGTAGAATATAGTGCTGTCTTTGACCAAGCTGAAGCAAAGACCGTGGAGTTCAACAATGGTACTTCAAGGACATTCTCCCCGACTGCTGCCGATGCCGACAAACG
This sequence comes from Prevotella sp., assembly GCA_016291005.1. Lineage (GTDB taxonomy): Bacteria > Bacteroidota > Bacteroidia > Bacteroidales > Bacteroidaceae > Prevotella. The sequence continues at coordinate 35,115 of JAEEVT010000004.1, forward strand.
TATTACCAACGAGCAGTTTGAGAATGTACGTAATGACCAGCGCCACTATACCCGTGTATCGGTGAAATCAGGCGGTGAGATTATACATATAGCCAAAGATAACTTCGTTTACAACGGTATTCCTTACGGTAAGGGACAGGTGGTTGAAGAGACCGTGGCGACGTTGACGGTCAATCAGGATAAGGTTGACGCCGTACAGTTTACGAATACTGGAAGCGCTGCCGATATCAAGTATTACTGCTATGAGGATTATGGTAATGTTACTAAGGGAACGGTCATCAATGAGGAAGATTATGTTCTTCTTCCCAACCACCAGAAGTTCTTCGTCATTCAAGGTCAGGAGCCTACGGAGACGACTACCTTGTATGTATCGCGTGAGAGCGACATCTATGACTTGACAAAGAAGAAGGTCATCACGGTGGTCTATCAGTACACGTACTATGAGGATGAGGATGACGGCAGTGTGAAACTGACCAACGAGCTGCATGTGGTCAACATCCACTTGGAGTTAGAGAGCGGTGTGCCGCAGATCGGTCAGCTGAATCCGCCTTCAATCGTACTGCCTGGTGATGCCGTGGGCTTGAGACCACCTGAGGTGAAGCCCGGACTTTATGAGATTCTCACTAACGGCTGGGAGTTGTACGACAACTACGATGATGCTATCAAACATCAGAATGGTACAACCTTTGTCAATAATAGCACGCCTGTATATTGGTATCAGAACCAAAAGGCATACGTGGCCTTCTACTCGAAGACCTATCTGGGCTTTACCTACTCTAATCCTGTGCCTGTCTCGGTGGCTAACTACCACGACCTCGACAAGGTGATGCAGGATAAGGATAACCACATGTTTGTGGATCATCCTGATGTCGAGCGCGAAAGTAAGATATATATCGACAACCGTGACTGTAAGTCGGATGCGACGAAGAGTGAACTCGACCTGCTGAAGGACTTCTTCGACCTGAGTACGCAGACAACGGTAGCGACTTCGGGTGCGACGAAGGATCATGCCTTGCTCAATAATCGTGTCCTGGGTGCTAATAATCTGGAGTTCTTCCTCCGCAGTGATGTCAGTCCGAAGGCATACACCACTTGGAATTCTATTGGAGGTGGTGCGAATGATCCTTGCTTCTCGGGTACGCTGCATGGCGATGGCTATACCATTGGTAACTTGAGTTCATCGCTGTTTGGTAAGCTCTGCGGCAATGTCTATAACCTCGGTGTAACGGGGTCGTTCACTGGTGCTGGTGTTGCTGAGACTGGTGACGGTTATGTAGAGAACTGCTGGGTGAAGACGAGTGCGGAAAGCGGTTTCGCTGCTGACACTAACCCCGTCTTCGGCCATCCCACACGAGAAGCCAATGATGGACGCGGACCAATACAGGTAGAGAACTGTTACTATCCTGAGAGCAATCACTACCTGACAAAAGACTATGGTCATGGTATGGCAAGGCAGATGCCTGATAAGGACTTCTATAATGGTGAGGTGGCTTACAACCTGAACGGCTTCTATTTGAAGAAGCGTTATTACGATAAGGTGGTTCCCAGCGGTGATGTTGCGGAATATCTATACCTCAAGTCAGAAAGCAACACCACGCTACCTGCTGACATGAGTACAGCCAAGTATCCTGCTGGCTATGCTGTCTATCAGCCTGGTGTCAAGATGCCTGAAGGCGAACTGAAGCCTTGGCTTGGCTATGTGGAGAACCGCTTCTATGATGGTGACTACCGTTATGCTAATGGTGAGATTCCAACTACTGCTGAAATCCGTATGAGAAATATAACGACGGGTGAGGGCGAAGAAGCTGTGACCACAACCTACTTCACGCCAATCTGGCCGGATGACTATATCTTCTTCGGTCAGGCGCTGACATACGGCCATGTGGGTAACCGTGAGCATCAGGAGACTCCGTCACGCATCAACAAGAGTCAAGAACGCATACTGACCTCAGCTGATGGCAACCGCGTATATCGTGCTCCGGCATACTTCCGCTCGAAGGTGAAGGATGTGGCTCACTTCAATCCGTATGCTATCTTTGCTCAAACTAAGAAGGACGATCCTACTGTCATTGCCTACAAGGATATGACAGCCATCGACTTCTCTGGAGGATTGGCTTCTGATGAAACGAATTCGTATCAGTATGGAATGGATGATGACGGTCATTTCTTCCATCCGTTGCTCGACGACGATGGTCTGACGCTCTTCCAGAATATGGATCTGACGCGTAACCTCTTGGTATATACTGGTACTCCTGGCGGAACAGAAGAAGGTCAGACGCCTACCGCATCACAGAAAACAGCCAATGTCGTGAGCACCTATCTGCATGATGAGGCATACGTAGAGAAAAATGACACATATCACACCGTTGCCCCATGGAACAGCGAGAGTGATGCTGTACGTGGACACTGGGTACAGAAGATGGGTGAGAACAACTATGTGGCATCGTTAGACCACCTGCTTGTAGATCTTTACGACTTCAATGCACCTATCGCCTATAAGTTTGCCAACGATAAGCGTATGTGGTATCAGCGTAAGCCTGACAACTATGTGGGTGTGAAAAAGGATGACGGAACCTATACCGATAGCCATTTAGGTTGGAATGACATCAGCCTGCCGTTCAAGGCCGACATTGTTACCACCAACCAGAAAGGTGAGTTGACGCACTTCTACAAGAAGCAGGATAGCGACGGTTTTGAAAAGGGCTATGACTCAGGCCATGAATATTGGTTGCGTGGCTTGAAGGGTGGTGGCCATACATCAACATCCGATGCAAACGTCTATGAGGCTATCCTGAGCTATCCTGATGCCAACAATGCTGATGGTAATAAGAACTACACCAACACGTTCCTCTGGGATTACTATTATTCTTGGAATAGTCGTGATGACCTGAACAATGACGACTATCAGCAGGGTGACGATAACGGCAAGTACTACAGCGAAGCGCGTCAGTTTGCGGACTATCCACGTCTTGCTGCTGCCACACCTTATATTATTGGGTTCCCGGGTGACCGTTACTACGAGTTCGACCTCAGTGGTGAGTTCAAGGCTGAGACCACACTCACTCCGAATCCCACTCCGCTTGGCCAGCAGACCATTACCTTTGCTTCGGCTACTGGTGCTTCTATTGGTGTGAGCGATGATCAGATGGGAGGCGTGAATGATGGCAACTACACCTTCAAGCCCAACTATCTGGCGAAAGTGTTAACGACATCAGACTATGTACTCAAAGCCGATGGCAGTAGCTATGTCAAGGCAACGGCAGGAACTACTGCGCTGCCCTTCCGGCCGTACTTCACGTCAGCCAACGGCGCTCGCAGCATCATCTTCAGCGATGAGACGTCATCGTTGCGTGGTCAGGAAGGTGAACCAAGCATTGGCGACGAACTGGCTGGTACGCTCGACATCACGACGCGTCGTAAGATGATTGTGGTCACCTCACAGCTCCGACATGATACAGACATCCGCATCTTTGGCGTCAATGGCCAGACCATCGATGCCTATAGCATCCAGCCCGGTCAGACAGTTGAGACTCCCGTGGGCTCCAGCGGCATCTACATCGTCCGCGACACTACTGGCCGCTACATCAAGAAGATTTCAGTGAAGTAAAAACGACATGACACAAGATTTGAACTGCATGATTTGGAAGAAAATATTCCCAAACAAAGATACCTATATTCTCCGAAATGCCCTCGTTTTGGCGGTCTTGATGCTGGCCGGAATTACCGGGGCGTGGGGGGAAAACATAACAAGCTTAAGCGATATAACTGCATCTGATGGTAATTATGTCATTACACAGGATATTTCGGGAGGAACACCTGGCGTTAGCACTTTTAGTGGCACGCTAGAGGCGGCTATCAATCCAGTAACAAAGATGCCTTACCGCATTAGTGGTCTTACGGCACCCTTATTCACAACTCTTACCGGTACGGTAAAGAACCTTGTGCTTGAAACAGTTTCTATAAGTAGTCATGATGGTAATACTGGCGCAATCGCCTGCACAGCCAACGGTTCTGCACGTATCTACAATGTAGGAATCTTGAGTGGCTTAGTAGGTGGAACAGGTTATACAGGAGGACTGGTTGGCTTCCTTGATGGTACTGCTCGTGTCATCAATTGCTATAGTTATGCCAATATTACGGGGGGGGACGAAAAGGGTGGTATAGTAGGTTATAATAATGTAGCCTCTACCCAGAGCAATTTGAAAACAATAGTGATGAACTGTATGTTCTATGGTGATATTGTTGACGGAGGAATCATTTCGCCCATCTATGGAGGTGCGGAAATAAACAATGTATCAGGTGGTTTGAACAATTATAATTACTATCGTTACAGATCCCGTTATAGTAAAGAGAAGAAGATTACTAAATACAACAGAGCACTGGCGATGGAAGAGAAGTTTATCACTCGCTTCGAGCGTTATCGTCTGTTGCTGAACAGTAATAAGAAGTTAGCAGCTAAGTATGCCTCTACCGAAACGGTGACCGTCAACCCTGATGACATGGCGAAATGGGTGCTTGAAACGGCGGACAGAAGTATTAGAGGCCGTGATCCGTATCCATATCCTATACTTAAGGCGCAGGGCAAGTATCCTTCCATTATCAATTATGATACAACAAATGCTCCTGATAGTGCTTCGGTAGGAAGGTTGAATGGTGGAAAGTTAGGCTCGAAGACGTTGGAAGTGACCATTCTTAAAAAGAGTCAGAAAACAACAGGTGGACAGAGTTGGCCTACTGCTATAGCCAGCGACGTACAGACAACGAGTCTTACATTGACTCGCACCGATAAGGACACCGTACGTTTCAACTACAGTTACGACAAGGTGCAGTTGCCATATTACAATGACATAGGTACGGGTAATTACACGGAAAACCGTGTTGTAACGGGTTGGAAGATAACAAGCATTACGGGTGGCACAGAGGGTACTTATACAGAAAGTGACAGCTGGGGTGGCTATAACTTTGCTGACCGCCACTGTACAAAAAAAGACAAGTATGACATTAGCAAGCGTGTCTTCTCGCAGGGTGCTTACTGGGATGTGCCAGAAGGTGTTACGGCTATCACCATAGAGCCTTACTGGGCTATAGCCAACTACGTTTCAGACGAAACTTACGATGTTGTATATGCCAGAGACTATGCACTAAAGACTTTCACTCCGTTTGGAACACAATACAGTAACAATTCGGACATAGATATTCACGGTGATGGTAACAACCAGAAAGTCTATACATCAATAGCCAATGCTCTTGCTGGCTTTAACAATTCAAGCAAGACGGTGTATGACCAGGCAGTGGTGCTTGTGGGTAATCTGCATCAGTATGCCGATCCTACGAAAGTTGAAACGCCATATACAGTCATGTCCATTGACATGAATCATGACAACGAGCCAGACTATAGTTACATTTGCAGCCATGACAATAGAAAACCGATTTCACCTATCCGCTTTGACTTCCTTAATATCATGGGTATAGCAGAGGCTCAACTGCCTAAATTGACAGACATTAAGGATCGTTTTCGCAACGTATCCATATTCAATTTGAAGGGATGGTTTGAGGTTACGAATACTTGCGTGGTGAATTTTTCACAGTTCGAATATGACAATAGTACTGGTGCTGCTAATGCAACCGTAAAATCATCTGCTCCATTGATTCTTCTTGGTGGTACGTATGAGCAGTTTGTTTCCACACAAAAGGCAACGCTTGATACCAAAACCCCCAAAACGAAATATATACATATTGGTGGCAATGCTTGGTTTGCAAAATTCGGTAATGGTACGCACAGTGACGGTAACAAGTTTACACCTCATGTTCCCATTTCTGTAACAGGTGGTGATTATGACGAGTTCTATCTGTCGGGTACCTATCAGCCTAATATTACAAATATGAAACCAGACAATGCCGAGTGCTATGTAAGTGGTGGTCGTTTCGGTGATATGGCAGGTGCCTCATTGGAAGCAATCCAAGGTGATGTGCAATGGCAGATAGACTATGCCGACATCACCAATTTCTATGGTGGCGGTGTAAATGGTAATAATCCGATAACTGGTGATATCAAGGTTGATATGACTCGTAGTCATGTGGGACGATATTGCGGTGGTCCGAAGTTCGGCGATATGTCGACGGGCAAGAATGTTACAACAAATGCCTATGACTGCACCTTCGACACTTTCTTCGGTGCAGGGTTTGGCGGTAATTCATACAATAGGGTGAAATATAGAGATGTGGAAAATGGTATGCCAGCCAGTTACCAAAATCTGTACAAGGATGACCGTGGTAAATATTTCGATGGTGAAACAACACTTGCTTATAGTAGTAAGCCAGACTACGGGAAAAAAGGTAAAGGCGTAGCTACGGATTTTGACTATGAGTATTTCATTTGGTCATCAGGTACAACTGGTGCACGTTTCTATGTGCAGTTTGTTTCTTTCTCTCTTGCAAGAACTAACAATGTTACTTCCAACCTTACAGGATGTACCATCAATGAAAACTTCTATGGTGGTGGTAGCCTTGGTAAGGTAAATGGTATCGCGACTTCCACGCTTGACGGCTGTACGGTGAAAGGCAACGTGTTTGGTGGAGGTTATTCTGCCACGCTGCCCAAGATTGGGGTACGAAATACTCCAGCCTTCGTTGCTGGCAAGGAACCCAGTAAGAATATCAATATCGGCATGTTTGAGGAGGGTGAGATAGCAGATACGGTAAATTACGAGTGGAAACATATTGATTCTATGCCAGCTGACGGTTCTGCAGGTATGAAAAGTTCTTCGGAAGGAAAATTTGTATATACCGATGAAGACTTGACTACACTCGGACAGGTAGGAACGGTCAATTTGACCATCACGAACAACACCACCGTTGGTGAAAGTGTCTATGGCGGTGGTGAGGAGTCGGCTGTCGACGGTGACACAGATGTTACTATGAATAGCGGATATGTTGGCGTCCAAAATACAGGCACATTCGGTTACAGATGGGGTAACGTCTATGGAGGCGGCAAAGGTAAAATTGAAATAAAGGATGATGGCAGTTCTGAGCTTGTCGTGAAGAGTAAGGACGACTTGGATGCAGGACTAGTGAAAGGTAATACTAATGTCACCATCAACGGTACGACGGAAGCGACGAAAATACTCCATAATGTATATGGCGGTGGCGCCGTGGGTTCTGTTGGAACGTTTGATCGTGATGCAAATGGTATGCCAACAGCATGTGCTGCAAATACGGGTTTGGCTACAGTTACCATCAATGGTGGAACGATTGGTCATAATCGCGAGGACACCGGTATGGTGGATGGCTCATCGCGTGGTTGGGAAGGCAATCCAAATGGAGAAGGAGCTTTCGCTTTCCTAAACCAGTTGGCATGGGTCAACAATACAATTGTTTCTATTGGTGATGCCACTTCTCCTGCTGAAGATAAAGGGCCAAAGATCTTGGGTTCTGTCTATGGCGGAGGCGAGAACGGACACAACCATGAGAATGCTGTTATTACCGTGAATAAGGGGACTATTGGTAATTCTAGTTCTGAGGCAGCAAGCTATGACTGCGGCAATATCTATGGTGCTGGTTGTGGTACGGATACCTTCTGGAAGGATGATAATAATAACGGGGAGGTTGATGATGGCGAAAATAATCATCACAACCCCATGGCAGGAATAGTGCGTGGTACGACGTCGATAACCATCAATGGCGGTCAGGTGCTACGAAATGTCTATGGTGGCGGCGCTATGGGATCTGTAGGAACATACACCTATGACGAAAATGGTTTGCCTGGTGGATGCACAAGTGCAACCGGCAAGACCACGATAAACGTTAATGGTGGTGTAATTGGTGCCGATGATAGTGAGTATGGCAATGTCTATGGTGGCCCCAAGGGCAACCTCAGCGAAACTGAATTCTCTGCTAGCGTTAGGGATACGGAAGTGAATATCAAACCTCATCCTAGTGATACTTCTAAGCCAGGAGCCGACGTCAAGGGTTCTGTCTTCGGTGGTGGTGAAGCCGGTATCGTCAAGGAAAAGGTTGTGGTTAACATGCTCGGTGGCACTGTTGGCAAAGATGTCTATGGTGGCGGCGCTTTGGCGAATACAAATACTAATGTGAGCGATGTCGCCTCTGCCAAGACCGTTAATACAACGGTCAATCTGCATGGAGGTGCAATTAACCGTAACGTCTATGGCGGCGGTTTGGGCAAGATTGCTGTTGGTACAGAAGGTCAGGACGGTTATGAGGCAGGTGTCGAAGCCAAAGTATTTGGCGATGTGCTGGTAGAACTGAACGGTACGAAGGTGACAGACGAAGGCGGAACGGTGACTTGGCCTGATAACTGTGTGGTGAAAGGTGATATCTTTGGCTGTAACAATCTCAACGGCAGTCCGCAACATGCAGTTACCGTCCACGTCTATAAGACGGTGGGATATGAAGGCCATGCTGGAACTGCAAGCGATAAGCTGGACAGCAACAACAAGGCAGACCACACCTACCATGTATCTGCTGTCTATGGTGGTGGTAATCTCTCCGCCTTTATGCCTGATGTAAAAGCTGTAGTCGATACTGTTCAGGCTCGTGTCATCATCGACGGCTGTGACAGGACCAGCATCCGTCAGGTATATGGCGGTGGTAATGCTGCTTCTGCTCCTGCCACCAACGTTACCGTCAATGGTACATACGAGATAGAGGAACTCTTTGGCGGTGGTAATGGATTGGATGATATTACCATCAACAGTGTCACGATGGCCAATCCTGGTGCCAACGTTGGTTATAAGAACTATTCTACGTATGATTCTGAGAAGAACGAATGGGTTGATAACGCTGATGCTGACACCAAAGACAAGAGACAGGCAGACAATTCGGCTTATGTCTATGGTAGTGGCAGGGCTTCTGTGAACATCTATGGAGGTAAGATTCACCGTGTCTTTGGCGGCTCCAATACAAAAGGCAATGTACGTGAAACGGCTGTAACACTGCTTGACGAAATGGGCGGCTGTGAATTCTGTATCGATGAGGCATATGGTGGTGGCAAGAGTGCATCTATGGATGCTGAGGCTCAGCTGCTGATGGCTTGTATCCCTGGTCTGCAAGCCGTTTATGGTGGCGCTGAGGATGCTGATATCAACGACAACGTGACGCTGAATATCACCAACGGAACGTTCAAGCGTGTCTTTGGAGGCAATAATGTCAGTGGAACCATTCGTGGCGCTATTACCGTGAATGTCGAAGAAACAGGCTGTCGGCCAGTCATCATCGGCGAACTTTATGGTGGTGGTAACCAAGCTGGCTATTCCGTTTATGGCTATAAGGAAGTGACGGAAAACGGTAAGAAAGTTTGGAAGCCTCGCGAGTCGAATAATGATAGTGGTACAGGTCCAGCCAATCCTTATAACGACCCAGAAGTCAATGTCAAGTCATTTACCAGTATTGGTAATATCTTCGGTGGTGGCTATGGTAGCGGTGCTACGATGGTAGGCAATCCAACGGTGAATATTAACGAGGTGATTGGTAAATTCGCTACCGATGGAGAGAATAACTCCGATTATGACGAGACAGGCTATAAGGGTAAAACGATTACGGTTGATGACCACGATGTGGCCTTGCCGTCTCACGCCAAAGGAAAGATAGGTGCCATAGGTCAGGTCTTCGGCGGAGGTAATGCTGCCAAGGTCATTGGCGACACTCATGTCAATGTTGGTACTCAAGGTACTATAGACTTTGTTACTAAGGCAAGTGGAGAAAGCGCCCCTCAAACTGGTGTTCAGGTTGTCGGAGTTGACATTCGCGGTAATGTCTATGGTGGTGGTAACAATGCGGAAGTGACGGGTTCGACGAATGTTCATATAGGAAAAGAAGAGACGTCGAGCGGGAATCAGTCGCAGGGAGATTAAGACGGGACAGACCAAAACAACTTGTTTTGGTCTGCTTCGAGCGTAGATTTCTTGAGGAAATCACGGTGATTTCCTGACCAAAACAAGTTGTTTTGGTGTGAGGGCTTTTAGAGCGACTGCAACTTCTTTAGTATCAGGCCGATAATTGTTCCGAGGATAACGCCTATGGTGTCGGCGAAGAAGTCGAGCCATTCACCTGAACGCGTGGATGTGCAGTAGGCTTGGAGCAGTTCCATGAGTCCGCCAAGGAATATCATGCCCACGACGGCAAACCAGAATAATGCCTGCAGGTTTGGCCTGCGGGCTTCTTTTTTGCAATGGCGCAGGTGCTCCCACCAGATGACTGAGCAGGTGCCGCCATACATGACGAAGTGAGTCCACTTGTCGGCAAACTCCACGTTGCTAAGTGGCGTCTCTGGGAAAAAGGGTGTCAGCGACAGTATCCAGATGAGTACGATGCAGATAGAGGAAAGGGGATATGTCCTAAAGGAGAAATGGGAAATGAAAGGAATGATATTGCGTGCCACACTTTGGCCTTTAGGTTGAAGAGATGTAAATGAATGTTCTTTTTGCGCCATGTTATTCTGATTTTGGGTGCAAAAGTACAAAGAAAATGAGAAATAAAGGATGAAAATGCTGCATTATTTGTTTTTTCTCTAAACTCTAAACACTAAACTCTAAACTTTTTTGTATTTTTGCAGGCGATATGGCAAATGTGAATAGTGAGAGAACGAATTTCGGAAGCAGGCTTGGCGTTATCTTGGCTACGGCCGGTAGTGCCGTAGGCTTGGGTAATGTATGGCGTTTCCCTTATATGACGGGTGAGAACGGTGGTGCCGTCTTCATCTTGATTTACGTGATTTGTGTGTTGCTGTTAGGCATACCCTGCATGATAAGTGAATTCATTGTAGGTCGTCACGGACAGTGTAACACGGCACGCGCTTTCCGCAAGCTCTCTAAAGATACGCCATGGGGCATTATTGGTTACTTAGGCGTATTGACGGGATTCCTTATTACAGGCTATTATGCCGTTGTCAGCGGCTGGTGTCTGCAGTATGTCTGGGCGTCGTTGATAGGACATTTGCAGGGCGACCCTGACTATTTCAAGACCTATTTTTCGGACTTGGCTGCCGATCCGGTGAAACCCGTGCTGTGGACCGTCATTATCCTGGGCTTGACCTATCTGATAATTGAGCACGGTGTGCGCGACGGTATTGAGCGGGCCTCGAAACTGCTTATGCCGACATTGTTCATCCTGTTGCTTGTCATCGTAGTGGCTTCCTGTCTGCTGCCAGGTGCCGAGAAGGGTATCGAGTTCCTGTTTCACCCCGACTGGACAAAAATCAACAGCGACGTCTTCTTGGGAGCGTTGGGACAAGCGTTCTACTCGATGAGTATTGCGATGGGATGTCTCTGTACTTACGCCAGTTATTTTGCCAAACATACCAACCTGACCAAGTCGGCCGCTCAGATAGCTATTATTGACTGTTTGGTAGCCGTGCTGGCCGGACTCATGATATTTCCCGCAGCATTCTCCGTGGGTGTCAGCCCTGACAGCGGACCCTCGCTGATTTTCATTACCCTGCCAAACGTCTTCCAGCAGGCCTTTGCCACCGTGCCCGTTGTGGGTTACTGTATCTCGCTGCTGTTCTTCGTCCTGTTGTCGTTGGCAGCGTTGACATCGCTGATGTCACTACACGAGGTGTCGACGGCATTCTTCCAAGAGGAGTTGCATACCACCCGTAAGCGGGCAGCCCTTCTTGTCACTATTCTTGCAGCCGTCATTGGCGCTTTCTGTTCGTTGTCGTTAGGTGCTGTCGATGGTCTGTCGTTCATCGGGAAGACGCTTTTCGACTGGTTTGACTTCATAACAGGTCAGATATTCCTGCCTGTAATCGGCTTCCTGACTTGTATCTTTATTGGTTGGTTCGTGCCGCATAAGGTGGTGCACGACGAGTTTACCAATTGGGGTTCACTGCGTGGACGTTTCTTCCACCTCTACCTGTTCCTTGTGAAGTACGTGTGTCCGTTGGCTATACTCTTTATCTTCCTGCATCAGTTGGGGTTGCTCCAATGAGAAATGCAAGGAATGAAGGTAATGAGAAATTAAAATGAAGAAATGAAGAAATGATAATGAGCCTATGAAAATCGAAAGAGGTAATTTTGGCAGCAAGGTTGGCATCGTGCTGGCGACGGCGGGTAGTGCCGTGGGGTTGGGTAATGTCTGGCGTTTCCCCTATATGGCAGGCGAGAACGGTGGTGCGGCATTCATCCTTATTTATATAGCTTGCATCTTTATACTGGGCATTCCAGGCATGCTGAGCGAGTTCATTGTGGGCCGTCATGGACAAGCCAATGCTGCCCGATCCTATGATAAGTTGTCGGGTGGAAAGCCGTGGAAGTTCATAGGTTATCTTGGCATCTTGACGTCGACCATCATCCTTGGCTTCTATGCTGTGGTGGCAGGCTGGTGTCTGCAATACCTGTTTGCTTCCATTGTCGGACAGCTCAGTGGTGATGTCCAATACGTGAAGGCCTACTTTCAGGACTTCTCCTGTCACCCCGTCTATCCCGTGCTGTGGGGTGTCTATTTCATTCTGGTCACCCAGTGGGTGGTGATGCGTGGCGTACGTAGCGGTATCGAACGGGCGTCGAAGTTTCTCATGCCCATCCTCTTAATACTCTTGCTGGTGCTGGTCGTTGCTTCCTGCATGCTGCCAGGAGCAGTGGATGGCATACGCTTCCTGTTGAAGCCAGATTTCTCGAAGCTGAGCGGTGGCGTCATGTTGGAAGCCCTGGGCCAAGCCTTCTTCTCGTTGTCATTAGGAACGGCGTGCCTTTGTACATACGCCAGCTATTTCACAAAATACACCAACCTGTTGAACTCAGCTGGTCAGATAGCTTTGCTTGACACCATCATTGCTGTCTTGGCAGGACTTATGATATTTCCTGCAGCTGCTTCCGTGGGTGTCAGCCCGGACAGTGGACCGTCGCTGATCTTCATCACCCTGCCTAACGTCTTCCAGCAGGCTTTTGCTTCAGTCCCGGTTATAGGCTATGTGGTGAGCATCATGTTCTATGCCCTCCTGGTATTTGCTGCCCTTACCTCTACAATCTCCATGCACGAGATAGGCACCGTCTTCTTTACAGAGGAATTACATCTGCCGCGCCGGTATTCAGCATGGATAATTACTGTCGTCGCCTCCGTTCTCTGTGTGTTCTGTTCTCTGTCCGTAGGAGCTTACGACAACCTGAAACTGATGGGCAAAGGGCTAATGGACTTCTGTGATATGCTGACGGCCAACTTCATGCTGCCTCTCGGTGGCTTGCTGACGTGTATCTTCGTGGGGTGGTATGTGCCAAAGAAGGTAGTTCGTGACGAGTTCACTAATAACGGAACCCTGAGCAGTCGTTTCTTCAACGTCTATCTCTTTGCCGTGCGTTTTGTCTGTCCCGTCTGCATTATCATTATTTTCCTCCATCAGTTAGGAGTGATTTAGCTGCCGATAGATGCGGACCTATGGCCCAAATAACAAATGATAAATAATCAATGAATAGGAACGACCGTAAGATAGGTATTGCAGCCCTTGTACTGATGGCGCTGGCTTTGGTCGGTTTCTATTTTGGCGGTATGGACGACTTTCAGACACCGGCAAAGAATGAGAGAAATGAAAGAAACGAAAGTACCGAAAGAAATGAGAGAAATGAACGGAATCGGAATGTTGGGTATTATGCACAGAAGATGCAGAAGGTAGAACGCTTCCCCTTCGACCCCAACACGGCTGACAGTACGCAGTTGTTGCGTTTGGGACTTCAGCCTTGGCAGGTTCGCAACATCTACAAGTATCGTGCCAAGGGAGGCATCTATCGCCAGAAGAAGGACTTTGCCCGACTCTATGGTCTTACCGTCAAACAATACCGTGAGCTGGAACCCTATATCCAGATTTCTGCAGACTACCAGCCAGCGGCATCCTTGTTTGGAGGAAATGAAAGAAAGGAAGGAACTGAGAGGAATGAAAGAAGTGGGACGGATAGTCTGCGCTATCCTGTCAAGCTAAAGGACGATGAGCATGTGGTGCTGAACACTGCTGACACCTCTGCGCTGATGCGAGTACCTGGCATCGGCTCTTTCTATGCCAAGGAGATAGTGCGTCATGGGCGCTGGTTAGGTGGGTATGTCAGTATAGACCAGTTGGATGAGATAGACGGTTTCCCACAGGAGGCGAAGAAGTATTTGATTGTTCAGCATGCCGCCCCCAAGAAGTTGAATGTCAACAAACTGTCGTTGAACGAACTGCGCCGCCATCCTTACATCAATTTCTATCAGGCCAAGGCCATTGTTGACTACCGCCGCCTGCATGGCGACATCAAAAGTCTGGACGATCTTCGGCTTAGCCGTGACTTCCCACCAGAAGCCATCAAACGTCTTGAGCCATACGTGGAGTACTAACCTTTTGTGTTTAAGTTGTTAAATAAGCATAAGGGTAATCATAAAGTTCAAAGTTCAAAGTTCAAAGTTCAAAGAAAAGTTGTACCTTTGCAAGGCTTATGGACTACACGCTGAATTGCAACGGACGACTGCTCTCTTTGGAAGAGCCTCGGGTGATGGGCATTCTCAATGTCACACCAGACTCGTTCTATGCTGCCAGTCGTCAACAGACGGAGCAGGCTATAGCCACTCGTGTGAAGGAAATCCTTTCACAGGGAGGTGCCATCATCGATGTGGGAGCATGCTCCACTCGGCCAGGCGGCAATATGGTGAGCGAGCAGGAAGAGCAACAGCGGTTACGCCAGGCTTTGACCGTAGTGCGACGTGAGGCGCCTGAAGCGGTTGTCAGCGTCGACACGTTCCGTCCTGATGTGGCTCGTATGGCCGTCGAGGAGTTCGGGGCAGATATGATTAACGATGTCGGGAGCGGTATGGCAGACGGGGAAAACCCGTCTGAGCGAACAAGCCAGCGAGACATGTGGCGTATGGTGAGTCGACTGGGCGTGCCTTATATATATATGTCACGTCAGGCCACGATGAGCGACATCCTGATGGACTGTGCTGAAATTGTCGATCAGCTCCGCTCTATGGGACAGAAGGATATTATCCTTGACCCTGGATTTGGCTTTGGCAAGACTCAGCCTACGGAGACGGCAGACCATGCTGATGTGGGCGAGAACTACGCCGTGATGAACGAGTTGGATCGCATGCAGATGCTTCACCTGCCGATATTGGTGGGTGTCTCGCGCAAGTCGATGATATATAAACTCTTGGGGACGACGCCCGAGACGGCACTCAACGGAACGACCGTTCTTAACACGTTGGTCTTGATGAAAGGCGCCAGCATCCTGCGGGTACATGACGTTCGGGAAGCTGTGGAGTGCGTAAGGTTAGTGGCTGCGACACTGTCGCAGCATACGGAGACAGAAAATTGTCAAATTGTTAAATTGTAAATTATAAAGTGTTTTTCGAATTTGGAATCAAGGATGTCATAGACATCGTCCTCGTTGCCCTGATGCTTTTCTACATCTACCGGCTGATGAAGGAGTCACGCTCACTGAATGTCTTCATGGGCATTTTGGTGTTTGTCGTGCTGTGGCTTCTGGTTTCGCAGGTGCTGGGCATGAAACTGCTTGGTTCCATCATGGATAAACTGGTCAGCGTGGGTGTCATCGGCCTGATTATCATCTTTCAGGAAGACATTCGTAAGTTCCTCTATAACCTTGGTGCCCACCAGCGCACGAAGGCTTTACACCGACTTTTCTATAAGGGTGACAAGGAACTCGACCGCGAACATCTCAAGCAAGTCATCATGCCTATCGTCATGTCATGCATGTCGATGAGCAAAAAGAAGATAGGTGCCCTCATTGTCCTTCAGCGTGCTTCACCTCTCGACGACATCGTTGCCACAGGAGAGCGTATAGATGCTACCGTCAGTCAACGCCTGATCGAAAACATCTTTTTCAAGAACTCCCCCCTGCACGATGGTGCTATGGTGATTGCCGACCACCGCATCAAGGCAGCTGGCTGCATCCTGCCTGTATCGCACGACCTGAACATTCCCAAGGAGTTAGGTCTTCGCCACCGTGCTGCCTTGGGAATTACCCATGAGAGCGACTGTCTGGCCATTGTCGTGTCAGAAGAGACGGGTGGCATCTCTGTGGCAATCCGTAGTCAGTTCCAGCTACGCCTGACGGCAGAGAAGCTGGAGAGCATCCTGACGCAGGAAATGACATGATGAATGAGAAGTTAGGAGTTAAGAATGTTGAATTATTGCCTATGGCAATTAAGAGTTAAGAATTAAGAGTTATTTTTATATATTCACAACAAAAACAACACTAAAAATGGATTTATTAAGTCAAATCGTAGCGCGTGCTAAGGCAAACAAGCAGCGCATCGTGCTCCCCGAAGCTGAGGAGGAGCGCACCCTGTGTGCCGCCGACCAAGTGTTGGCAGACGACATTGCAGACATTATTCTGATTGGTAACCCCGACAAGGTACATGCTCTTGCTAAGGAGAAGGGCCTGGCCAACATCGGCAAGGCTACCCTTATCGACCCCGAGAACTATGAGCGTAGCGAGGAAATGGCCGAGAAACTGGCCGAGATTCGCAAGTCGAAAGGCATGACTATCGAAGAAGCCCGTAAACTGGTGAAGAACCCGCTCTACTTAGGTTGTATGATTATCAAGACCGAGGGTGCTGACGGACAGATTAGCGGTGCCCTGTCTACTACTGGCGACACCCTGCGTCCTGCTCTTCAGATTATCAAGTGTGCCCCTGGCATTACCTGTGTCAGCGGCGGCATGCTGCTGATTTCTAAGGAACAGCAATATGGCGAGAACGGCGTTCTCGTTGTCGGCGACGTCGCTGTAACGCCTATGCCCGATGCTGCACAGCTCTCTCAGATTGCTGTTTGTACGGCTCAGACCGCCAAGAGTGTGGCAGGTTTTGCTGACCCGCGTGTGGCTATGTTGAGTTTCTCGACGAAGGGTAGTGCTAAGCACGAGGTTGTCGACAAGGTCATTGAGGCTACTCGTCTGGCTAAGGAACTTGATCCCAGTCTGAAGATTGACGGTGAGTTGCAGGCCGATGCCGCCCTGGTTCCCGGTGTAGGTGCCAAGAAGGCTCCTGGTAGCGAGATTGCCGGCAAGGCCAACGTGCTGGTGTTCCCCAATCTCGAGGTAGGAAATATCGGTTATAAACTGGTTCAGCGCCTTGGTGACGCCATTGCCATCGGCCCTATCCTCCAGGGTATTGCCCGTCCTGTCAATGATCTCTCTCGTGGTTGCTCTGTCGAGGACATCTACTACATGGTAGCCATCACCGCTTGTCAAGCCATGGACGCAAAGAAATAATTATAAATTGAAGTTATGAAGATATTAGTTTTAAATTGTGGTTCGTCCAGCATTAAGTATGCGCTGTACAATATGGACGACAAGAGTGTGATGACCAGTGGCGGTGCCGAGCGTGTGGGCTTGGACGGTGCTTTTGTAAAGGTAAAGCTCGCCAACGGCGAGAAGAAGCAGATCATGCACGACATCCCCGAACATACCGAGGGTGTGAAGTTCATCTTCTCTCTGTTGACCGATCCTGAGATTGGCGTTATCAAGAGTCTTGACGAGATTGACGCCGTAGGTCACCGTATGGTGCATGGCGGCGAGAAGTTCAACAAGAGCGTTATCCTGACCGACGAGGTACTGAAGGCTTTCGAGGAGTGCTCCGACCTGGCTCCCCTGCACAATCCGGCTAACCTGAAGGGTGTGAATGCCGTGAAGGAGCTGATGCCTGGCCTGCCTCAGGTTGGTGTCTTTGATACCGCCTTCCACCAGACCATGCCTCCCAAGGCTTACATGTATGCCATTCCTTACGAGCTTTACCAGAAGTATGGCATCCGCCGTTATGGTTTCCACGGCACTAGCCATCGTTATGTCTCGGCTCGTGCTTGTGAGTTCCTGGGCATTCCTGCTGAGGGCACCAAGATGGTAACCTGCCACGTGGGTAATGGCGGCTCTATCGCTGCTGTCGTTGACGGCAAGTGCATCGACACCTCTATGGGTCTGACACCGTTGGAAGGTCTCGTCATGGGTACTCGTGCCGGTGATATCGACGGTGGCGCTGTGACGTTTATCGAGAAGAAGCTCGGCCTCGATGCTGACGGTATGTCTAACCTCCTGAACAAGAAGAGTGGCGTGGCTGGTCTTACTGGCGGCTCAAGCGACATGCGTGACGTTGAGAATGCTGCCAAGAGCGGCGACGAGCGTGCAAAGCTGGCTCAGGACATGTATTTCTATCGCATTAAGAAGTACATCGGCGCCTACGCTGCTGCTATGGGTGGCTTGGACGTCATCGTCTTCACCGCTGGTGTCGGCGAGAATCAGGTTAGCATGCGCTCTGAGGTTTGCAAGAACATGGAGTTCCTTGGCGTGAAGTTCGACGAGTCGAAGAACAACGTTCGTGGCGAAGAAGCTATCATTTCTGCCGATGACTCGAAGGTGAAGGTTGTCGTCATTCCCACCGACGAGGAGCTGATGATTGCCACAGACACGATGAACCTGCTGTAATCCAAATGAGAAATGAAAGAAATGAAGGAAATGAGAAATGTAAATGAAGAAATGAAGTAATGACATACGCGGATCATTTCTTTCATTACTTTCATTTCTTTCATTTCCTACGGTTGGCTCTCACCTTCTACGTATTCCTCTAAGAACATGTGCTCACCATCGTAGACGGCGTAGGTGAACTGGCTAATCCAGTCGCCCAGAATCATGAGTCGCGTGTGGCGGGCCAGCTTGATATCGAGTTCGATGTGGCGATGGCCAAAGATGAAGTAGTCGATGTTTGGATGCTCCTCAACATACTGACGGGCAAAGAGCACCAGCGGTTCCTTGTCCTCGCCAAGATACACAACGTCGTTTTGCTCCTTGTGTTGCGTATAGCTATGCTTCGCCCATGTCAAGCCGAAGCTGATGCCCCATCGTGGGTGCAAACCAGAGAAGAGCCACTGGCAAACCTTGCTGTGGAAGATGGCACGTATCAGTTTGAACGACTTGTTGCCGTCCCCCAGACCGTCGCCGTGGGCTAGGAAGAACTCATGCC
Source organism: Prevotella sp. (assembly GCA_016291005.1). Lineage (GTDB taxonomy): Bacteria > Bacteroidota > Bacteroidia > Bacteroidales > Bacteroidaceae > Prevotella. The sequence goes on from JAEEVT010000004.1 coordinate 54,072, forward strand.
CGTAAATCTCTGTTGTCTCCTCCTTTTTGTGCAGCACGACGCCGCACTCCTTCGCCAAGTATTCATAGGCCCAGATGTCATGGTTGCCGATGAAGTAGTGTACTTCGACGCCCATGTCAGTCAGTTCTGACAGCTTGCCGAGGAAACGCGTATAGCCCTTCGGCACCACATATTTATATTCGTACCAGAAGTCGAACATGTCGCCAAGCAGATAGATGGCGGCAGCCTTCTCCTTGATGCTGTCGAGGAAGCGCACCAGTCGGCGCTCCTGCTGTCGCTGGTGTGGTATGGCCCACGAACCAAGGTGGGCGTCACTTAGGAAATAAACGTTCTTCATAATTGTCGTGATAACGTGATAACGGAATAACGTGATATCGTGTTAACGAATTAGTCAAAACCTAACTCGACTCTTGCCTCTTCCGACATCATCGACTGGTCCCAGGCGGGTTCGAAGACGAGGTTGACGGTGGCCGACGTGATGCCGTCGACACTCTCCACTTTCGTGCGTACATCTTCTAATATAAAGTCGGCTGCCGGACAGTTGGGTGCCGTGAAGGTCATGTCCAGAAGTACCGAGGCGTCCTCCTGGACATCAATCTTGTAAATCATGCCCAAATCGTAGATGTTGACGGGTATCTCAGGGTCGTAGACGGTCTTCAGCACGTCCACAATGCGCTCTTCCAGCAGGGTCTTTTCTTCTTGTGTCATATTGGTAATGGCTTGTTATTTCGAGTGTAGTTACTATTTGTTTGGTATGAAGGTGCGATGCAACGGTCCTTGCTCTGTGGGAATGGAGAGCAGGATGGTGTCAGGCACGTTGGTTGGCATCATAATACTGATATAGCGGCGGTTGGTGTAGTACTGCGGAATGCCGTTCTGGCTGTGCAGCAGTCGCCAGCGGACCGTGTGCCGACCGTCACTTCGGACATAGACGGTGTCCTGCGCAAGGCCGATGTTGTGTGGCAGTTCCTCGTCACCGATGCGTCCCGTCTTGACCAACAGTCCGAGGTTCAGATACTTGCCATTCTTTGAGAGCCATGCACTTTCCAGACCTATGGGGTCTTCGGGCAGTTCCTTGAATCGCCAGTAGGCAATGGGATGAAGCGTGGCGACCATGCCTATCGCCTCGGGAGTGACGAAAATGTTGTTCGGGCCTGTTGACCATTGCTGCGACTTGTCGGCTCCCTCGGAGTAATAGACGATGGTGCGGTAGGTGGTATCTGCCGTCTCAATCCATTTTGCCGTGAAGGGCGGCGCCAGTTGCAGCGTGGCACCATCGTCCGTCGTGAACGACGACCCTCGCTTTTGTCCGTCGACGTGCAACTCGGCGAAGTCGGCCTGTAGGAGCGAATATCTGCCCTCGCCCTTCTCGTAGCTGTCCGTCTCGCAGGCAGTCAAAAAGGCCAGCCATAGCATGGCTGTAAACAAAACATGTTTTCTCATGGTGCAAAAATAACCTATTTCCTTGAATTATGCAACTTTTCCTTAGGAAATGTTGCAGAAGTTGCCGTGATTTCCTCCAGAAGTTGCCGTGATTTCTTTCGGAAATCACCTAGAAAAGTTGGAAAAGTTGCCGTGATTTCTGGGACTTT